>JBAXER010000032.1:0-30165 GCA_037140375.1 Actinomycetota bacterium | reverse complement strand
GTAGTGGGGCGGGTGGGTATCGAACCCACGACCAAGGGATTATGAGTCCCCTGCTCTAACCACTGAGCTACCACCCCGTACCCCAGCATCGCTTTCGCAACAGTGCCGAGAAATACAAACGGGGCCCGCGAGCACGGGCCCCGTTTTGCTCCGAGGGCAGGGCTCGAACCTGCGACCCGCTGATTAACAGTCAGCTGCTCTGCCAACTGAGCTACCTCGGAAAGGCATGCTGAGATTAGCACCACGGCCTAAGAATTCCTCGGAACTTGAGGGCTTCATCACGATCGAAATCTGTGATGCGCCGCACACCGATCACTCGGGGTCGAGAAATTCCTTGAGTCGCTGGCTGCGCAACGGATGGCGCAACTTGGCAAGCGTTTTAGCTTCGATCTGACGTACGCGTTCGCGGGTGACGCCGAACTCTTTGCCTACTTCTTCGAGCGTGCGGGCCTGACCATCGTCGAGACCAAAACGCATACGCACGATCTCTTGCTCACGCTCGGACAACTCGTCGAGTGCCTCGTTCACGGCTGCGCTGAGCATCTTCTTCGCAGCAGCGTCGTCGGGCGCAATGACTGAGCCGTCTTGGATGAAGTCGGCCAGGTTTGAGTCTTCTTCTTCACCCACTGGAGTGTCGAGCGATAGCGGATCTTGCGAGATACGCAGGATGTCGCGGACACGCTCTACCGACATTTCGCAACGCACGCCGAGCTCTTCGAGCGTTGGCTCGCGCTCGAGTTCTTGATGCATCTGGCGCTGCATGCGCAGCACGCGGTTCATGCTCTCGACCATGTGTACCGGAATACGAATGGTGCGCGCTTGGTCGGCAATAGAGCGGGTGATGGCCTGACGGATCCACCACGTGGCATAGGTACTGAACTTGAAACCCTTTGAGTAGTCGAACTTGTCGACGGCTCGCATGAGGCCGAGGTTGCCCTCTTGAATGAGGTCGAGGAACAACATGCCGCGACCGCTGTAACGCTTAGCAATGCTGACCACGAGGCGCAGGTTGGCCTGAATGAGATCGCTCTTGGCCTGTTGACCGGCCTGCACTGCTCGCATGAGACGGCGACGATCGGCGGGTTCGAGTTCGGCATCGCGCTCGTCGATCTCGACGGCAGCGAAGTTGCCTGCCTCGATGTCTTGAGCCATGCGCCGTTCGTCGTCGGCATTGAGCAGACCAACGCGGCCGATCTCTTTGAGATACATACGCACGGTGTCGCCGGTAGGGCCGGTCTCGTACTTCTCGCCCATGCGCACCGCACGGCGACGGCGGCGGCCAACGAGCTCGGCAGCTGGATCTTCGGGGACCTCAGCAATAACAGGGCGCACCATGCCTTGCGGCACGGTTTCATCGATGGGGTCATCGACCGTGTTGTCGATGTCGATGCCGCGATCGGCAAGCGCTTCGGTGAGTTGCTCAAGAATGGTTGGGGTGAGCTCGATATCGAGCAACACCTCGGTGACATCATCGGCATGAACTACGCCCACAGTGGCAGCACTAGAAACCAGCGCATCCCACTTGAGTACATCGACACCGGCGAACGGTGGCTGCACCAAGTCGGATTCGATTTCTGGTGTTACTTCGTTCAACGTGATCCGTGTTCCTCTGTGCGCAAGTCGAGCCACCTTAGCAACGCGACCGCCGCGTCCTGTTCGAGGCCCCGAACCGACAGATTGTCGAGCTGCTTACGGGCTTCGCTATCTGCGCGAATCTCATCGTGGTCAGTGATTCGCAAACGAGTGCCCAGCTTACGTCGCACAGCGGCCGCAATCAGGTTGAATGCCTCAATTTCCGGATCGGCATCGAGGTCGGCAACCGCTGCTCGCTCGAGGATTTCGCGTGCCTCCGGGTCGG
This sequence comes from Actinomycetota bacterium, assembly GCA_037140375.1. Taxonomy (GTDB): domain Bacteria; phylum Actinomycetota; class Acidimicrobiia; order Acidimicrobiales; family Ilumatobacteraceae; genus WLMZ01. The sequence goes on along the minus strand of JBAXER010000032.1, from coordinate 28,307 downwards.
CCAGCTCAAGCGCGGCGTCGAGCACGCCCTCCGCGGCGGCAACCGCCGCAAACGCACGCCGGTGCACATCGGCGGCGAAGAGTTCTTCAGTGAGCCACGGAGCGATGCCGTCCCACCTCTGCAACAGCAACGACACCGCCACGAACTCGCCGTTCTCAGCAGCCCCTACGGTGCGAGCAGGCGCAACATTGAGCGTGGGCTTGCGCTTGGGTTGCTCGGCAACACGCACGAGGTCGATCACAGGCAGCCCGGTATGGCTGGCCACCTGGCCTGCATAGAGCTTGCGCACGTTCAGATCGGGGTGCTCGTTCACCACAGCCATTGCCTGCTCGGCGAGACGGGCCTTCGCCTCGGGCGACTGCACCGACTTGCCAGCCATCACGCGCTGCAATCGGAAACCCAAGAACGGCAGCGCAGAGTTCACAGCTGCCACCAGTGCCTCGGGGTCGCTGAGGCTCAGGTCGCCGGGATCTTGTCCGTCGGGGAACCGAGCCACCGCCACTTGCACTTGATACTTCTGCTCCCACTCGTAGAAACGCTCGGCTGCACCTTGGCCTGCTTTGTCGGCGTCGAACGCCAGCACTACACGGCTCGCGAACCGCTTCAGAATCTGCACGTGCTGCTCGGTGAGCGCCGTGCCACAGGTAGCCACAGCACGCTTCACACCGGCGCGGTGAAAGCCAATGACATCGGTATAGCCCTCACACACAATGACCTGGTCGTGCGCCACGATGTCGGCCTTGGCCCAATTGAGTCCGTAGAGCGTGCGGCTCTTCGCGTAGATCGCTGTCTCGGGAGAGTTCTTGTACTTCGCTGGATCTTCTGAGCCCGGCAGAATTCGGCCGCCGAAAGCAACCGGGTCGCCGTTGTCAGCGAAAATGGGGAACAGCACACGACCACGAAACGAATCTTGTAAACGGCCACGCTTGTTGGTGAATGCAAGCCCGGTGTCGTTGAGCAGATCGCCCGCAACACCGATGTTGTTGCTCATCACATCCCAATCGTCGGGCGCCCAACCGAGACGAAACGTGCGGGCAATATCGCCCGACAAACTACGACGGCGCAGGTACTCGCGAGCTTCACGCGCATCGGGCGAGGTGAGCAGTCGTTGGTGATACCACTCGACCGCTTGCTCCATTGCCTCAATGAGCTTCTTGCGACGCAGACGCTCTTTGCTCTCGCCGCCGGTGGTGTACTGCAATTGGATTCCGACCTTGGTGGCCAACTGCTCGACCGCGCCGACAAAATCGGTGTGCTCAATCTCTTGCACGAACTTGAACACGTCGCCCGAAGCACCACAGCCGAAGCAGTGGTAGCGGCCCATCTCTTCGCGCACGGTGAACGAAGCGCTCTTCTCGGCATGAAACGGACACAAGCCGCTCCAGTTGCGGCCCACCTTGCGCAATGCAACGTAGGCCTGAACGATGTCGACGATAGAAACGGTGCTGCGCAGCCGCTCGATGTCTTCGTCCACGATTGCCATTGCGCCGAGGATACCCGGCGCCGGGACCGTGGGCGTTAGCGCTCTTGCGGTGGCGGCGGCTCTTCGGTGCCGATGAGCTCGATCTGATCTGCCACAGCCCCAGCACCACCGAAGCGCAACGATGCAAACACTGATACGGCAAGCACCAGCGCAATCACCCCCAACGACACTCCCCCAGGAATTTCGTACCAGTGCGCGATGATCATCTTGATACCGACGAACGCCAAGATCACCGCCAAGCCCTGCTGCAGATAGGTGAACCGGGCGTGCAGATCGGCGAGCAAGAAGTACAGCGCACGCAACCCCAAGATCGCGAAGGCGTTTGAGGTGAACACGATGAACTGCTCGCGACTCACCGCAAGCACCGCCGGCACTGAGTCGACAGCGAAGAGCACATCGGTGGTCTCGACCAACACCAACACGGCGAACAGTGGGGTCGCCACCTTGCGCCCGTCTACATGGGTAAACAGGTGCTGCCCGTGAAGATTGGGAGTTGTGGGGACCAATTTCTTAATCGCTCGATAGACCGCGTTCTCTTCGGGGTCCATCTCGTCGGGCCCGTTACGCAACAACTTGAACGCCGTGTAGAGCAGGAACGCACCAAAGATGTACAGCACCCATTCGAACCGGCGGATTAACGCCACGCCCGTAAAGATAAACACGGCCCGCAGCACCAAGGCTCCGAAGATGCCCCAAAACAACACGCGGTGTTGATAGATCGCGGGCACAGCGAAGTAGGTGAAGATGAGCGCCCACACGAACACGTTGTCGATGGACAAGCTGTATTCAATGAGGTAACCGCTGAAGTACTCACTGCCCGCGCGACCACCGAAGGCCACGAGAACGACAACGCCAAATGACACGCCCACTACGACCCACATCAAGGTCTCGAGAGCGGCGCGCCGTGTGGCCAACACCTTGGGCTCGCGATGGAGCACCAAGATGTCGAACAGCAACATGGCCGCGATCACCGCGAGCGTTGCCGCCCAGGCCCACATCGGAACCGCGATGTTGGCAAAGCGCGTCGCTGATTCGTCGGCGGTCAAAGCACCAAATGCAGAGTGCAGCATCAGATACCACCGCCGCGAATCACGACGAACTTCACGGATTCACGTTGCGTTTTCACAAGCCCTCGAAGCGAGGAATTACTTGGTGTCGTTCTTCGAGTTTGAGCCCGCAGCGTTGATCACAGCTTGCGCTGCGGCAAGACGAGCGATCGGCACGCGGAATGGGCTGCAGCTCACGTAGTCGAGACCGGCGTTGTAGAACAGCGTGATGCTCTCTGGATCGCCGCCGTGCTCGCCGCACACGCCAATTTTGAGGCCCTTCTTGGTGCTGCGACCGCGCTCGACGCCCATGCGCACGAGCTCGCCCACGCCACCTTGATCGATGGTCTCGAATGGGTTGCGCTTGAGCAGACCCTGCTCGAGATATGCCGGCATCATTCGACTCTCGACGTCGTCGCGGCTAAAGCCGAACGCCATCTGGGTGAGGTCGTTGGTGCCGAAGCTGAAGAAGTCGGCTTCTTCGGCGATCTCGTCGGCACGAATTGCTGCACGCGGCGTCTCGATCATCGTGCCGATGGTGACGTTGGGCTTGTTCTTCATGCCCTTGACGGCAAGGTCGATTTCGGTCTGCACCCAGCTACGAGCCAATGCAAGCTCTTCACGGGTAACCGTAAGCGGAATCATGACCTCGACGATTGGGTTGTGGCCCTGTGCCCGCAACGATGCAGCAGCGGCCATTAGCGCACGCACTTGCATGGCATACAGACCTGGCTTCACAACGCCGAGGCGCACACCGCGTGTGCCGATCATTGGGTTGTGCTCGGCCCACTCTTCGGCGGCCTTGAGTTCGGCCTTCTCACGCTTATTAAGACCAGTGGTGGCGGCCTTAATGCGCAGCTCTTCGACCGACGGCAAGAACTCGTGCAGCGGCGGATCGAGCAAGCGAACCGTTACTGGAAGACCATCCATGGCCAACAGAATCTCTTCGAAGTCGATCTGCTGCACGCGGCCGAGGTCGGCCAATGCAGCGAGTTCCTCTTCGGGAGTGTCGGCGAGAATCATCTCGCGAACCACTGGCAAACGGTCGGCGGCCAAGAACATGTGCTCGGTACGGCACAGGCCGATGCCCTCAGCGCCGAGGTTACGCGCGTTGGTGGCGTCTTCGCCTGTGTCGGCGTTGGCGCGAACGCCAAGCTTGCCCTTGCGAACCACATCGGCCCACTCAAGGATGGTGTTGAACTCGGCTGGTGGCTCGGCGGCCGCCAACTCCATTGCGCCAACAATCACTTCGCCGGTGGTGCCGTCGAGGCTGATGACATCGCCTTCTTTGACAACAACAGCGCCGACGGAGAACTTCTTGCCATCGATCTTGATGGCGTCGGCACCCACGATTGCAGGCGTACCCCAACCGCGTGCCACAACGGCTGCGTGACTCACCAGGCCTCCGCGAGCGGTGAGGATGCCTTGGCTGATCATCATGCCGTGCACGTCTTCGGGGCTGGTTTCGCTACGAACGAGGATGACCTTTTCGCCCCGCTCGTCGGCCTTCACTGCATCGTCGGCGGTGAAGTAGACCCTGCCCACAGCAGCACCCGGTGACGCAGCGAGACCCTTGGCCAACGCCTTGCCCTTGTGAGCGAACTGAGGATGCAACACCTGATCGAGATGCTCGGCAGCGACGCGGGTGATGGCCTCGGTGCGGCTGATCTTCCAGCGCTGATCGCCCTTGCCAGTGCCCTTGGTCATGTCGACGGCCATCTTCAGCGCAGCAGCACCGGTGCGCTTGCCGACTCGGGTCTGCAGCATCCACAACTTGCCCTGCTCGATGGTGAACTCGGTGTCGCACATGTCGGTGTAGTGACGCTCGAGACGCTCGAAGATGGTCATCAACTCGGCATGAAGTACTGGGAAGTGACCCTTCATGTGATCGAGGTCTTCAGTGTTGCGAATACCGGCAACCACATCTTCGCCTTGGGCGTTGATGAGGAAATCGCCGTATGGCTTGTTCTCGCCAGTGGCTGCGTTGCGGGTGAAGCCAACGCCGGTTCCGCTGTTCTGGTCCCGGTTACCGAACACCATGACCTGCACGTTTACTGCGGTGCCGAGTTCGTGGCTGATGCGCTCACGAACACGGTAGGCAATGGCGCGAGCACCATTCCAGCTCGTGAACACGGCCTCAACCGCGCCACGCAACTGCTTCACGGGATCTTGTGGGAACGCCTTGCCGGTGGCCTCTTTCACAATGGCCTTATACGACTGGCACAGCGCCTTGAGCGCAGCGGCTGGAATCTCGGCATCGGTCTTCACGCCGGCCGACTTCTTCGCGGCTTCAAGTTCGTGCTCGAACGGCTCGCCCGACACGTTGAGCACGATGCGGCCGTACATCGCAATGAAGCGACGGTAGCTGTCGTACGCGAAACGCTCGTCGCTTGTTACGCGGGCCAGACCCTTGACGCTCTTGTCGTTGAGACCGAGGTTCAAGACGGTGTCCATCATGCCCGGCATTGAGAATTTGGCGCCCGAGCGAACACTCACGAGCAACGGATCGTCGGCATCGCCGAGATTGCGCTTCATCGTTGCTTCGAGCTTGGCCACTTGCGTGGCGATCTCGGCATCGAGGCTCTTCGGCCACCCACCGTGCATGTACGCACGACAGGCGTCGGTGCTGATGGTGAAACCCGGCGGCACCGGCAGTTTCAACACACTGGTCATCTCAGCGAGGTTGGCGCCCTTTCCGCCGAGGAGGTCTTTGTACTCCATGGGGGGACGGCGATGTTTGTGGGAGAAAGCGTAGACATACGACACGGGGATGAAGTGTAGAAGATCGAGCTACGAACACGGGAGATACGCAGCGGATTACCACCCACGGAGCCCCAGAACTGACCTGCGCGCTCGAATACCGAGGCTTGAGTCGTAGGCTCGCAGGATGAGCACCGCTCCAAGCCTGCGCATCTTCGGTTTCCCCGTCGACATCCGTCCCGGCTTCGTGATGCTGCTGGGGTTGTTTGTCTTTTTGAATCCGGGCGAGGTGGGCCTGTGGCTTGCCGCATGCGTTGGAATCTTCACCCTCATCCACGAACTCGGTCACGCATTCGCGGCTCGTGCCACCGGCGCCGAAGCCAGCATTGCACTCGACTTCTTGGCGGGTTACGCATCGTTTCAACCCACTCGGGCGCTCAAGCGTTGGGAGCGCGCCGGCATCTCTATGGCCGGCCCAGGGGTGCAGATTCTGTTGGGCGTCATCGTGCTCGCGGCATTGGGCACCAGCCCGTTCGATGTCGACTACATCCGCAGCACCGCACCAACGTTGGCGGTCTGGTGGGCCGGACCCATCATTGGCCTCGTGAACCTCTTGCCAATCTTGCCGCTTGATGGCGGCAACATTGTGATGAGCGGCCTCGACGCCATCATTCCCGGCCGCGCTCGAATAGCGATGATCTACTTCAGCATTGCGGTCACCTCGGGCGCAGTCGTTGTGCTCGCTCTCGGCGACCATCCAATCGGACCGTTCTTTTTGATCTTCCCGCTGCTCACCCAGCTACAAATGCTGCAACATCGCAAAACGCAGACTGCGCTCGATCAGCACGGCAGTTGGCAGCGATGGGCCATCAGCGCCGAACGCGATGCGTGGACCACTGGCAAACCAGGCACCTTTCCTCCGGGCATGAACGTGTCGCCGTGGTTCCGCGCCGCCGAGCTCGCACGCGTGGGCAAACTCGACGAAGCCTCGCGTTTACTCACCGACGACTTCACGGCACGCCAGAGCGCAAACTGGATGGCGCCAGATGCTGCGAGTCCCGAAGAGCTCGCCGCGCTCGTCGGGTTGTTGCCACAGCCATTGCCCACCGGTAACGCCTACAGCGAATACGTGTTGGCTACCGCGCTCGTGCGGCTCGGTCAGTTCGATCTCGCTGCTCGATACGCAGCCGACCTGTACCGGCGCTCGCCGGGCACGATGCCCGCAGTGGTTGTGGCGCAATGCGCTGCCGCACTCAACGACAATGAGCTCGCCGTGAAATGGTTGCAGGCCGCCTTTGCAAGCGGCACCAACCTCGACAATCTCGCCGAGGCAATCGATCAGCTTCCCGAGTTTGTGCGCCTGCGCGATCATCCCGAGATCGCCGCACTGCGCAGCGAGCTTGCGCTAACCCTCTGAGGATCGGGCAGCCAGCACCGTCACATCGTGGCCGAGCACCTGCACTACATCGCTTGGCTGCACCGAGCGAGCAATCGACGCGAGCGCCATCCATTCCCCTGAATCGGGCTGCTGGGCCGAGCTCGTGATGCGGCCAACCACCGCTGCTGCGTGAGTGACCTCGTCGCCGACATTGAGCGGCGTTGAACTCTGCATGCGCCGCACGAACCGAGGCGCCTGCGATCCGCGGCTATCCATGCGCTCGACGAGCTCTTGGCCGGGATAGCAACCCTTGGTGAAGTTCACGGCCTGGGCCACAACGCCGGTCTCGGCTGGGATGGTGGCATCGGTGATCTCGCTGCCCATCGCTGGCCACCCGGCACCGATGCGGGCAAGCTCAAGCTCGGCCAACGAACCCTCACGCACGCCTGCGGGCGCTTGCGGGTCGGGTCCGATGAGATCGTATGCATCGGTCGCACCCCACGCAGGCACACCGTGAGCGACGCTCTCGGTTGCGTGACGCACCGAGATGCAGCGCCACTGCACCGCAGCGATATCTACCTTGACGCGGATTTTGAACCGATTGAGACGCGCCATCAACGGCTCGCCGTAGCCATGGTCTGTGTCGATCACGAACTCTTGATCGGCCACGCGGGCGATACGAATGAGCGCATCGATTTTGCCGACGGGCTGCAAGACAAAGCTGTAGGCCGATGCGCCGACCGCGAGGCCGCGTATGTCTTGGCTGATCTGGCTCTGCAAATAGGTGAGCGAATCGTCGCCCGATACGTGCACGACATCACGATGTACTTCAGTCCAAAAGGCAGTCACGTGTTTAGTGTGGCGCGCGATCACTCATTGTCGTCGCCTTGTGCTCAGACTTAGGCGACTGTTCCTTGTTCGCGCCGCCGTGCGGTCATGCGACGAGCAGCAGGGATAGCGGCCAAGAACGCAGATGCCTTGTTCGCGCACTCGAGGTCTTCTTCTTCGGGAATCGAGTCGGCAACGATGCCTGCGCCCGCCTGCAGATGAGCCCCGTGCGAACTGACGAACATTGTGCGAATGGCCAGCGCGGTATCGAGGTTGCCGCTGAAGTCGATGTAGCCCACGACACCGGCGTATGGCCCACGCTTCACTGGCTCGAGCGAATCGATGATCTCCATCGCACGAACCTTGGGGGCGCCGCTGACCGTGCCCGCAGGCAGTGTTGCGCGCAACACATCGATGGGCGACTTGCCGGCCACCAGCGAACCAGACACCTCAGAGGTGAGGTGCATCACGTGGCTGTACTTCTCGAGGGTCATCAGTTCGTCGACATGCACTGTGCCGAACTTGGAGACGCGACCCACATCGTTTCGGGCCAGGTCGACCAGCATGATGTGCTCGGCGATCTCTTTCGGGTTCTCGCGCAACTCGCCAGCCATGCGCCGATCGTGTTCTTCGTCGCGGCCTCGCCGACGTGTGCCGGCAATAGGACGAGACACGACCTTGCCCTGCAACAACTGAACCATCGGCTCGGGCGACGAGCCCACCAAGGTCATCTCCGGATGACGCAAGAAGTACATATACGGACTCGGGTTGATCTGGCGAAGCACGCGATACACGTCGAACGGATCGGCCTGAAGATCGATATCGAAGCGCTGCGACAACACCACCTGAAACACGTCGCCCGCGAGGATGTGCTCCTTGGCCACTTCGACGGCCTGTTGGTACTGACCGTTCGGCATCGACGAAGTCATCGCTGGCAACGCCTCACCTGGCTCGGGCGGCGAAACCGGCGCATAGGCCAACGGCCGCGCAAGGTCGTTAACCGATTGCTGCACGCGTTGTGCAGCCGAGTCGTAGGCGGCATCGAGTTCGGCGGCATTGAGGTTGAGCACCGGCACGCTCTCGATGAGGTACACACGCTGACGCCAATGATCGAACGCCGCGAGCGAACCAATCACGCTCATCACCGCATCGGGCATGCCGCGGTCGTCGGTTGCAGCGTTGGGCAGGTTCTCAACTTCGCGAATGACGTCGTAACCCAAAAAGCCCATCAACCCGCCCTGAAGCGGCGGCAGGTCGGGGAAGAGCGGCGCCTTGTAGTGCTTCAGGATGCCTTCGAGCGCAGCGAGGATGCCGTTGTCGAGTGGCACGTCGGCGGGCAGCGAACCTTCGACGGTGATGGTGCCGTTACGCAGCAACATCGAGGCCTGCGGCGAACGACCAACGAACGAATAACGACTCCAGCGTTCGGCGTGCTCGACCGACTCGAGCAAGAACCCGTTGCCATCGCCGACCAATTTCACATACGCGGCCACAGGGGTTTCAAGGTCGGCCAACAGCTCGGTCCACACCGGCAACACGGTGTGCTCGGCAGCGAGCGCGTGGAACTCTTCACGCGTGGGACGCAGGCGGAAATCGCTCATCGTTACTCAGTCCTGCGCGCCGAAGCGGCGGAAGAAACAGCTATACGCACCGGTATGACAGGCGCCGTTGCCTTCTTGCTCAACCTTGAACAGCAACACATCGGCGTCGCAGTCGTAGAAGGCCTCACGCACAAACTGACGATCGCCACTGGTATCGCCCTTGCGCCACACCTCTTGGCGGCTGCGGCTCCAATAGACCATGCGTCCCTCGGTGAAGGTCATCTGCAAGGTCTCACGGTTCATCCACGCAACCATCAACACGTCTTTGGTGTTGATGTCTTGAGCGATAACCGGCACCAGACCGGCGGCATCGAATTTCACCGCAGCGAGTTGGTCTGAAGTGGCGTCGATCGGTACTCCGGTTGGCATCCGGCCATGTTAGATGCGAACGCCGCAACTCGCCTGATCGATTAGATGTAGAGGCCTGTGCTGCTCTCGTTGCGCGAGGCTGCAACCGCATGCAGATCTCGCTCGCGCAACATGATGTAGTCCTTGCCGCCCACCTCGACCTCGTAGCGATCGTCGGGGCTGAACAACACGCGGTCGCCAACTTCGGCGCTGCGCACATTCTGTCCGAGGGCCACTACTTCGGCCCAGACCAAACGCTTGGCCAGTTGCGCAGTAGCCGGAATGAGGATGCCGCCCATCGTGCGACGCTCGGAATCTTTGTCGGGAATGTGCACCAAGAGACGGTCGTTCAGCATCTTGATCGGGAGCTTGGTGTCTTCGTCGGCCACAGCACGACGGTACCGTCTGGGGCGTGCGGATTGAAACTGTGATGCTCGAGGCGCTCGACGGCGCTCAGGTAGAAGCCGATCTTGTTCGGGTCGATGACGCCCGCGGCGCTGTGGTGCTTGCGCATCCACATCCGCTGTTCGGCGGCGACCGGTTTAACCCGGTGATCGACGCCTTGTTCAACGCACTGGTCGACATCGGCTTCACCACACTTCGCTTCGACTTTCGCGGAGTGAACAACTCATCGGGCAGCCACGATGGCGGCGACAGCGAACGCCTCGACATCGTTGCTGCGATCGAGCTGCTCGAGGTCATCGACCCCGATGCGCCCATCTGGTTGGTGGGCTATTCGTTCGGCGCGTTCGTGTCGCTTAACGTCGTGGACCCGCGCGTTGCCGGATGGGTTGGCGTCGCTCCCCCGCTGGCCGCAATGAACGCTCGTTGCGTGGCCGACAGCGATCACCGAACCAAGCTGCTGCTGGTTCCAGAGCACGATCAGTACAGCACCCCGGCAGCCACCGCCGACTTCACGGCATCGTGGGTGTCGTGCACGCAGAGCACTGTGGCGATGGCCGATCACTTTCTCAATGGCCGGCTCGACGTGGTAGCCGAAGCCGTGTGCGCCCACCTTGAGGCGAGCACGTGACCGCCAACGATCAGCTTGATCGCCTGCAGAGCCACGACGACATCCGTCAGCTCATCGCCCGTTACTGCTGGGCGCTCGACACGCTTGATCGCGAGTTGTTCAACACCGTGTTCACCCCCGACGCAACCGCCCGCCTTGGTCGCGGCACCCAGCACGGACCCGACGAAATGTGGGCGTTGATCCACAGCGTGTTGGCAACGCTCGACCTCAGCCAGCACTTGGTCGGCTCTCAGCTCATCGACCTGCACGCCGAGGGCTCGACGGCCACAAGTCGTTGCCACTTCCACGCGCAGCATGTGCGCGCATCAGCCGAAGGAGGCTCGCAGTACGTAATCGCTGGCCGATACGACGACCAGTTGGTGCGCACCAGCCACGGCTGGCGAATCGCCCACCGCAAGCTGACCATGTTGTGGACCACCGGCAATGCGGCCGTGATCGGCGCCTGAGCGACGCCTATTTGGCGATGGCCGCGTCGACGCGCTGCTTGAGTTCGGGGGTGAATACCTCGAGCACTTCGAGCGCACCCATGTTGTCGACAACCTGCGACGCACGGCTTGCGCCCGTGATCACGGTGGTGACATTGGGGTTCGAGGCGCACCATGCAATGGCCAACTGAGCCATCGTGCAGCCGATCTCTTCGGCGATGGGGCGCAGGCGCTCGACGCGGTCGACCTCGGCCTGATCGGTGAGACGCTTGGCCAACCAGCCGTAGCCAGGCAACGCTGCGCGGCTGTCTTCGGGCACGCCGTCGCGGTACTTGCCGGTGAGCAAACCAGACGCAAGCGGGCTCCAAATTGTGGTGCCCAAACCAATGTCTGAGTAAAGCCGAGCGAACTCGACCTCGACCTTACGACGCTCCATCATGTTGTACTGCGGCTGCTCCATCACTGGCTTGTGAAGGTGATGACGCTCGGCGATCTCGTACGCGGCACGGATCTCGTCGGCAGTCCATTCGCTGGTGCCCCAGTAGAGAACCTTGCCGCGCTCGATGAGGTCGTGCATCGCCCACACAGTTTCTTCGATAGGCGTGTTGGGGTCGGCGCGATGGCAGAACAACAAGTCGATGAAGTCGACACGCAAACGATCGAGACAACCTTCGATCGAGTGATGCAGGTACTTGCGGTTGAGTGTGTTCGACATGTTCGGCATGTTGCCGTCGATGCCCCAGAACACTTTGGTGGAGAGCACGTAGCTCTGACGCTTCCAGCCCAACTCTTCGATCACGCGGCCCATGATGGCTTCGCTCTCGCCGCCCGCGTAGGCCTCGGCGTTGTCGTAGAAGTTGCAGCCGGCATCGTGCGCGGCCTGCATGCATTCGAGCGCTGTGTCGTCTTTGAGTTGGTTGTCGAACGTGACCCACGATCCGAACGAGAGGACCGACAGCTGCAGACCTGAGCGACCAAGCCGACGAAATGGCATCTTTGTTTGAGGCATACCGTGACCGTACAGCGAGATCAGCCGGGAGGGCGAACAGTGACCCCTGCGGCGATGAGCGCCCGCTTGGCGTCGGCGATGGTGAACTCGCCGAAGTGAAAGATCGAGGCCGCAAGCACTGCATCGGCGTGGCCATTGACGATGCCATCGACCAGATGTTGCAGATTGCCAACGCCACCGCTGGCGATGACCGCCACGTTGACCGAGTCGGCGATGGTTCGCGTGAGGTTGTTCTCGAAGCCTTCGCGTGTGCCGTCGCGATCCATTGAGGTGAGCAAAATCTCGCCAGCGCCTAACGCCGTTGCCTGCTGTGCCCACTCGACGGCGTCGCGACCGGTTGGGGTACGGCCGCCATGCAAGAACACTTCCCAACCACCACCAGCAGCATTGGCTCGAGCGTCTACCGCACAGACCACACACTGCGAGCCAAACTCTGCGGCGATCTCGGCAATCAGCTCGGGACGCTCGAACGCAGCGGTGTTCACGCTGACCTTGTCGGCCCCGGCGCGCAACATGCGTCGCGCATCTTCGACGCTGCGAATGCCGCCGCCGACAGTGAACGGAATGAACACTTGCTCGGCCACGCGGCGAACCACATCGACCATGGTCTCGCGGCCATCGGACGACGCAGTGATGTCGAGAAACACCAACTCGTCGGCGCCTTCGTTGTCGTATCGAGCGGCGAGTTCAACTGGGTCTCCGGCGTCGCGCAGACCAACAAAATTCACGCCTTTGACGACGCGCCCGTTGGTGACATCGAGGCACGGGATGACGCGTGCGACTTTCATTCTGCGGCCGCCTTCACGAAGTTGGCGAGCAACGCAAGGCCCGACGTACCCGACTTCTCAGGATGAAACTGCGTGGCGAACACGTTTCCGTTACGGAACGCAGCATTGAGTTCGGTGCCGTATTCGACGGTGGCGGCCACCATCGCTGGATCGCTGGGAACACCATGCAGCGAATGCACAAAGTACATCCACGAGTCGTTGCCTAAACCGGCAAGCATCGCGTCGTCAGAGCGAGCGATGCGCAGCTTGTTCCATTGCATCTGCGGGCGTTTCACACCAGCAGGAATCCAGCGCACCACACCGGGGAGCACGCCCAGTCCCGTTGCATCGGCGGTCTCTTCGCTGGAGTCGAACAACATCTGCATTCCTACGCAGATACCGAGGAACGGGCGACCCGAGGCAACTGCGTCGTGCACGCTGTCTTCGAGATTGGCGGCACGAAGCGCGTTCATACACGCCCCAAACGCACCAACGCCAGGAAGCACCACAGCATCGGCATTGCGAATAAACCCAGGGTCGACGCTGAGCGACGCATCGCCACCGACGCGCTGCAGCGCCTTCTCAGCGGAACGCAGATTGCCGATGCCGTAGTCGAGCACAGCAATCACCGGACGACGTGATGTCACAACACACCCTTGGTAGAGGGCAGCGATGAGCCCTCAATGCGCACGGCGTCGCGGAGGCAACGCGCCAAGCCTTTGAACGCGGCTTCGATGATGTGATGCGCGTTGGTTCCGCGCCGCAACGACACGTGCAGGGTGATACCTGCGGCGGTGGCAAAGCTGCTGATTGCGTGCTCGGCTAACTGCGGATCGAACGCCGGATTGCCAAGCGGCAGGCACTCGAGCGTGGGCACATCCCAGACCATAAACGGACGCCCAGAGAGGTCGAGCGCAACTTCGACGAGCGCTTCATCGAGTGGATACAACCCACTCGCAAAACGGCGCACGCCAACCTTGTCGCCAACCGCTTCACGGAATGCCTCGCCAAGGGTGATGGCCACATCTTCGACGGTGTGATGGGTATCGATGTGAAGATCACCAATGGCCTGAATGGTGAGATCGAAACCGCCATGGCGACCAAGTTGATCGAGCATGTGGTCATAGAACGGAATGCCGGTTGAGATGTTGGTGACACCGGTGCCGTCGAGGTCGATCGACATGTCGATCGAGGTCTCCTTGGTCTTGCGAACACGGCTTGCTGTGCGAGTCATGCCAGAACCTCCTGCAGTGCGGCGAGAAATGCGTCGTTCTCTTCGGGCGTACCCACGGTGACCCGCAGACAGTTTTCGAGTCGTGGCCATCCGCTGCAATCGCGGACCAACACGCTGCGGTCGACGAGACGTTGCCAGACATCTCGTCCGGCAAGTGAAGTAGGCCTGAACAGAATGAAGTTTGCGCCACTGGGCCACGAGCGCACCGGCATCGAGGCGAATGCCGCCTGAATGCGTTCGCGCTCGGAGACGATGAGGTCGATGCGCGCCTGCATCTCGTTCACGTATTGCAGCGCGAGGCGGCCAGCGATCTGCTTGGCCGTATCGAGGTGGTACGGCAAGATCACCTTGTCGAGTTCGGCCACCAACCAAGAAGGCCCAACGAGATATCCCAGCCGTGCGCCAGCCATCGACCATGTCTTACTAAACGTGCGACTGACCACCAACGGTGTTTCTTCGTCGATCAGATCGAGCGCAGTCCAGTCGGCGAATTGGCCATATGCCTCGTCGACTACAACGAGGCCGGGCGCCATCACCATGACCTCGCGAACGTTTGCCTCTGGTTCGACCAAACCGGTTGGGTTATTGGGCGAACACAAAAAGGTGATGATCGGATTGCCGGTCTCGCATACTCGCCGCACCTCGGCAAGATCGAGCGTGAAGTCGTCGTTGCGCTCGCCTTCGATCACCGTGGCTCCGGTGAGCCGAGCGATGTGGGCATGCAACTGATACGTGGGCTCGAACGTAGCCACGGTTCTGCCGGGTCCGGCGTATGTGAGCAGCAGCGTTTGCAAGACCTCGTTGGAGCCGTTGGCCACGAACACTTGGCTCGCATCGACACCGTGTAGGGCAGCAATGGCAGCGCGAAGTTCGGTGGCTGCGCGGTCGGGATAGCGATGCCACTCGATGCGTGAGGCCTCGGCGGCGAACGCATCGCTCCACGCCGCAGGAGGTGGTGTGGGTGATTCGTTGGTGTTGAGACGCACACGAACCGACACTTGCGGCGAGTGGTAGCCCTCGAGAGCCTTGAGATCATCACGAACAGCTATGCGAGCCACACGGGCAGGCTAGCGAGCATGCCGTTCAACACACGAACACATTGTTTGCAGCGATGCGTCGCGGATCGAGCCACTGCGTGCGCCAGAATGCCGACATGAGTTCTTCTTCGTCCGCCGAGATCAGCGTGATCGCCGATGGCATCAACATGTATCGGGCCCGGGTGGCGGGTCTGGCCGAACCGTTGATTGGCTCGCCGCAAGACGACTTGATCGCCGCGCTCTATGAGACCGAGCGAGCGTTACGCAACGCTCATCGAGCTATGCAACGAGCCATGAAGTTAGCCCGCTAAACAGCTCGCCCGCTGCGCATCTGCGTCACTTGGCGAAAAATGACAACGACCCCTTGCGGGGTCGCTGTGCTGTGAAGCCAGGCGGCGGATCCCGGCAACACCCACAAGCCAGATCGCGAGACCTACTTGGTGCGCACATTGTTGCACTGAGCAATCATCTGCGCAAGAAAAACCTCGACGCAATTTGCGCCGTGAAGGCCACTTTTCGGCGACTCGGCGACTCGGCGGCTACTCGGTCTTGGTCTTTGTCGAAGCCGCGCGCTTGCGTGGCAGCAACGACGACGGACACATGTCTTCGAGCACGCACTCACCACACTTGGGCTTTTTGGCATCGCACACCCGGCGGCCATGCAAGATGACGCGCAAGCTGAAATCGCCCCATTCGGCTGGCGGCAGGAACTCATTGAGCTCACGCTCAACCTTTACTGGGTCTTCCTGCTCGGTCAGACCGAGTTTCCGGCTGAGTCGACCCACATGGGTGTCTACTGGCAGGCCCGGCAACTTGAACACAACGCTGCGCACCACGTTGCCGGTCTTTCGGCCAACGCCCGCCAGCGTGACCAGATCCTTCAGTTCGGTGGGAACCTCGCCGCCATATTGATCCACTAACGATTGCGCCATCGAGATGATGTTGCGGGTCTTTGCCTGGTAGAAGCCGGTGGAGTGGATCATCACCTCGACATCGGCGGGGTTGGCGCTGGCCAAGTCGTGTGCGGTCGGATAGCGATCGAAGAGCGCCGGCGTGACCATGTTGACCCTCACGTCGGTGCACTGCGCCGCCATGATTGTGGCCACCAGCAACTCAAACGCATTGCGGTGATCAAGCTCACAAACAGCTTCGGGGTATTCGACGGTGAGGCGACGCGCCACTTCTTTGGCGCGGCCTTTGGGGGTACGGGGTGAACTCACGTCGGTCACCCTAGGGGCTTCCGTTCAGCAGATGGGGTGACGGGCTATCCTCACCCCGATGCAATCGATCGATGTTTCGGCGCACCTTGATGCGACGGCCGCATCGGCCGTGTTCGATCTCATCGGCCTCGCCGAGATCGCCGACGGATACCGCCCCGTGTCCGACCAGTTCTGGGTAGACCTCACCAGCGCGACCCGTGACGATCTACTCCGGATTCGGCTCACCGAATCAGGTTCCGAATCCGATTCCGCCACGCCGATCGCCTACGCGCAGGTGTCGCCCACCGCAACGTCGTGGTCAGTCGAGCTTGTGGTCCGACCCGATCGCCGCAGTGACCTCGAAGCGATCACCGCCACGATGATGGACGCCGCCATCACCGCAGCGAGCGCGAGCACTCGCGACCCAATTGAGCTGAGCTGGTTGGTCTACTCCCCCACCCCGACGCACGAAGCCATCGCAGAGCGCCTCGGTTTGGCCCCTCGCCGGCGGCTCTATCAAATGCGACGCACGCTGCCCACCAATCTCGATTTCACCCTGAGCACGCGTCCCTTCACACCAGGGTCCGACGACGACGCATGGCTTCACGTGAACCGTCGCGCCTTTTCGTGGCATGCCGAACAAGGTCAGTGGACCCACGACACGCTCCACTCGCGAATGAGCGAGCCGTGGTTCGACCCCACCGGATTTCTGTTGCACGAACGAGACTCACGCCTCGCCGGCTTTTGCTGGACCAAGATCCATACCGACACGAAACCGGCGCTCGGCGAGATTTACGTCATCGCGGTCGACCCCGATTTTCACGGTCTCGGATTAGGAAGGGCCCTCACGCTGGCAGGCCTGCACAACATGGCCGAGCGCGGCATCACCGTGGGCATGCTCTTCGTCGACGCCGACAACACCGGTGCAGTTGCGCTGTATACAAAGCTTGGTTTCGCGATTCACCGCGTCGACTGCATGTATCAAGGCACAATCGACTCCCACCCGAACCCTCAAGGAGATGCCCGATGAGCACCACAGAAGAACTCCCCCGCTGGGATGTCTCCGATGTGCATGAGTCGTTCGAGTCGCGCACATTTCTCGCAGCACGCGAACGTTGCGGCGCCGACACCGATCGACTCGAGGCGTTGTTCGAGCAGCACGGGATTCGCTCAGTAGAAACACGCGCAGTAACAGCCCACGATGGCACCGCTGCCGACGCAGTGATCTACGCGATCAACGAGTGGCAGCAGCAACTCGAAGAACTCTCCGTATACGTCGAAGCCACCGTCTCGACAAACAGCTACGACGAGCAAGCTCAGGCCCTCGCCGACGAACTACAAACGCTGTACTCGCGTGGCAAGCCCTTGATGGCTCGCCTGGTCGACTGGGTCGCCGCACTTGGCGCCGAAGAACTTGCGACGGTCAGCCCGCAAGCCCACGAACATCTCGGCCCGCTCACCCGTTTGGCGGCTCGCGCCGAGCATCAGATGAGCGAGATCGAAGAAGGCCTCTACGCCGAACTTTCGCGGTCAGGCTCAGCGGCTTGGGGGCGCCTGCATTCTGACGTCACCTCGCAGTTGCAAGCCGATGTGCACTCGGCCGACGGCCAGACCCAGCGCCTGCCGATGGCTGCCGTTCGCGGGCTTGCGACCCACGCTGATCCCGCCGTTCGTCAGGCGGCATACGACGCCGAGATGACCGCGTGGCCAACCGTTGCCGTCGTGTGTGCTGCAGCGCTCAACGGCGTCAAGGGCGAAGCCAACGTCGTCAACAGTCGTCGGCGCTGGGCTTCACCACTCGACGCATCGCTCTACGCGAACAGCGTGAGCCGCGCCACCTTCGATGCGATGCAAACAGCAGTGCAGTCAGCGCTTCCCGACTTTCATCGCTGGATGCGCGTCAAGTCTCGTTTGCATGGCCAACGCGGCGCGCTGCAATGGTGCGACCTGTTCGCTCCGTTGCCCTTCGCCCCAGCCTCAATCTCGTGGCAAGACGGCCTCGGCATCGTTCGCAACGCGTTCGCGTCATACGGCGGCACCTTGCACGGTCTCGTCGACCGCGCCATCGATGGCCGATGGATCGATGCCGAGCCACGCCAAGGCAAGAGCGGCGGGGCCTTTTGCGCTCCCTTCGTCGGTGATCGCTCGCTGGTCTTTCTCAACTGGACCGGCAGCGTCGATTCGGCGCAGACCACCGCTCACGAACTGGGTCACGCCTATCACAACACCCAACTGGCACATCGCACACCGCTGCAGCGACGCCTACCGATGGCGCTCGCCGAAACCGCCAGCATCTTCTGCGAAACGCTCGTGGTCGAAGAGGGCCTACAGCACCTTCAGGGCCACGATCGCCTGGCGTTACTCGACGTAGACCTGCAGGGTTCGGCTCAAGTAGTGGTCGATATCCACAGCCGCTTCTTATTTGAGACCGAGGTCTTTGCTCGTCGCCAGCGGCGCACCCTCGGAGTCACCGAACTCAACGAGTTGATGCTTGAAGCCCAGCTCACCGCATATGCAGACGGGCTCGACCAGAGCACCGCACATCCATATATGTGGGCGGTCAAGGGTCATTACTATGGCTCGCACTTCTACAACTGGCCCTACACCTATGGCCTGTTGTTCGGACTTGGCCTGTTTGCCCGCTACCAAGACGACCCAGATCGGTTCCGCGGCGGCTACGACGACCTGTTGTCTCGGGCTGGCATGAACAGCGCCGAAGAACTCGGCCAGTCGTTTGCACTCGATGTCAGCGATGTCGGGTTCTGGATGGCCAGCATCGACGTCTTACGCTCGCGCATCAACGAATACGAACGTCTCAGCGCAGAGTTGGGCCTCTGAACATGGCCGCCACTCGAACCCGCTACGACCTCACCCGCGCCGAACTCGGCGAGATGCTTGGCGGCGAACCACGCTTTCGAGTCGACCAGATCTGGAAGGGTCTGTACGAGCAGCTCAGCGAGCCCAGCGAACTGACCACGCTGCCCAAAGCGCTCCGTGCCCGGCTCGAAGCCGAGCTGCCCTCGGCGCTCACCACTGTTGTCGAACGCATCAACGACGACGGCGACACCGTGAAGTACCTCTTCGAACTTGATGGCGGCAGCCGCATCGAGACCGTGCTCATGCTGTACCCCGACCGAGTCACCGTGTGCGTCAGCAGCCAAGCCGGTTGTGCGATGGGGTGCGGGTTCTGCGCCACTGGTCAGGCCGGCTTCACCCGACAACTCACGGTCGGCGAGATCGTCGAGCAAGTGGTGCGCGCCTCACGCAAGGCACGCGAACTCAACCGCCGCTTAGCCAACGTGGTCTTCATGGGAATGGGCGAGCCGCTCGCCAACGAGCCAACGGTGTGGGCCGCTATCGAGCGCATCAACAACGACATCGGCCTCGGTGCCCGGCACATCACGGTGTCCACCGTGGGGCTCGTGCCCGGCATCAAGCGGATCACCGAGTGGCCGATGCAAGTGAACTTGGCTGTGTCACTGCACGCCGCCAACGACACCTTGCGCGACGACATGGTGCCCATCAACCGCCGCTACCCACTCGATGCGCTGATGGATGCGTGCGCCGATTACCTCGAAGCCAAGGGTCGCCGACTCAGCTTCGAGTGGGCGCTCATCGACGGCGTCAACGACCGCGACAGCGATGCGCGCGAGCTGGCCGCGCTGTGCCGCTCACTGCCTCTGGCAGCTCACGTGAACATCATTCCGCTCAATCCCACACCCGGATACCTCACGCGCGGCACTCCGATCTCACGCGTGCACAAGTTTCGCGATCGCCTCGAAGAGCTCGGCGTGAATGCAACGGTGCGCCGCAATCGTGGCACCGATATCGATGCCGCCTGCGGGCAGCTAGCGGCCGGGCAACCCGTACAACCCGTCAGCCTGGGTCGGCGTCCAAGTACTTCGGATTAGCCACCGCAAGCTTGTCGCGCACGCTCTGCCACACAGCGGCGCGGACAGCTTCTTGTACCTCAGCAGATGAGTCGGTTCGGTCGTCGCCCTCACGAATAGCGCGTGACAGTTCTTCGTCGCTACCAAAGCCCAACATCTGCAGCCGCTCGAGATGGCGCTCGGCTTGCTCGGGCCCGAGTTCGAGTTCGCGCTCGACCATGGAGAGCACCGTGATGGCCACCCGAGTATGAAACTGCAGGCGACCCGAGGTGCCCGCAAGCACATCGCGCTCAAGCCACTCACGCACGGACTCAACAAGTTGTTGAGCCGTTGGAACGTCGTGCGGCATCACCACTTCCCCTCGAGTGCCAAGAACAGATCGTGTTCGTTCTCGCACACGCGACGGCCGATGGCTGCCAATTCGTGGCTACGAGTAATTCGACCGAGGTGCGATTGCGTTTGGATGATGCACATGATGCCCCACTTCAAGGTGCCGAGAACCTCCCACCATCGAACAACGTCGGCGTCAACCTCCACCTTGGCCGCACGCGCGTAGGCCTCGAAAAACTCGTCGTACTCACCGAGGCCGGCCACCGGTTTACGCACACCGAAACGCCACGCCTTGACACACAGCCAGCCGAGGTCTTCCATCGGGTCGCCGATGTGAGCAAGCTCCCAATCGAGCACTGCTCGCAAGCCATCGGGGCCAACCATGATGTTGCCCAACCGAAAGTCGCCGTGCACGATGCACTGAGGGCCAACGGGCGGACGGTTCTGTTCGAGCCAGCGAAACACCAACTCAAACGTGGGGTGCGAGTACTTCAGCGCATCGAGCGCCTGACGGTACTGAACGACCTGATCGGTTGGCAACAGGCCCGGCGCCGCAGCGGGGTCGATGCTATGCAACCGCGCCAACGCCACTGCGAAGTCTTGAGCAAGGTGGGTACGAGCCTCGGCGAACTGATCATCGCGCAAGATCTTGCGGGCGATGGTCTCGCCCTCGAAGTGGCTCAAGATCATGTACGCCGCGCCCAGATCGCTCTTGTCGGTGGACGCCGCAATCACTTCGGGCACCGGCACCCCACCAGTTCGGGCGGCGCGCAGCACTGCAAACTCGTTGCCCATGTCGCGAATGTCTCCGCCGCGTTGGCGCTGCAAAATCAGCATCCGCTCGTTGGCGCTGAATTGCCAGGTCTCGCGTGATGCACCGCCAGAAAGGCGGGACAGATGGGCAATTGCGGCACCACCAAGCACCACCGACAATGATGCTTCGAGTTCCTCGTTGGCCATGGGCCTAGGTTCGCATAACGCGCCGCTCGCGCTGCAACCGGCTGATCAGCAGTTGGCGCGAACCGTGGGATACGGGTTTACGGCCGGACCACCGAGTGGGTGAATCTCGAAGTGCAAGTGCGGCGTCGAGAAACGAGCATTGCCTGTGTCTCCCACGTATCCAATGACCTCACCCTTGACCACTTGACCAAGCGTTGCGTACGCATCGAGGTGCGCGTAGTAATACTTGTTGCCATCGGCACCGGTGAACCAAATAGTTGTTCCGCCAAGTTCGTTTTGTTTGGGCTCTGCAAAGCCATCGACCACGGCCACGATGAGCGTGCCTTTCGAACTGATCATGTCGACGCCTTCGTGTTTGCGTCCACCAGATCGGGCCGCTCCCCACGTATCGCCAAACGCCGTAGAGCCTTGGATAGGGCACACCCAATCGTCACCGCTGCCGTAGATCTGATCGATGGTGACGCCCGGGCGACCACCGCCGCCGCCTGATCCGGTGGTGCCACCCGCAGAACCACCCGAGGCCCGGTTGCCCGTGGTGACGCCATTGCCGATATCGCCGCCGTCGGAGCCGGCGCCGACGGCTTGCGCCTGATCTCGTTTGAGCTTCTCGGCCGAGTCTTGGGCAATCTTCTCATTGGCTTTTTGGCGCTGCGCATCGAGTGCTTTCTTCACAGCCTCACTGGTGAGGCGAGCCTTCTCGATCACCCGCAAGCGATCAACCTCGTCGAGCGCCTTTTGCTGCAATGCCTTGAAGTTGGTCTGCGCCGCTTCGAACTGCTTCGAGGTCTTGTCGGCCGCCTTCTTCTTCTTGTCGAGCTTCTTGTGGATGTCGGCATATTCGTCGAGGCTGGTCGCCGACGCCTCGTTGATGATGCCGATCAACATTGCTGTCTGCGCCAACTCTGTGGGGCCAGCAGTGCCCGTGAGCAAACCAATGCCTGAAGTGCCAGTACCGATATAGCGATTGACCGCAACCGACTCGACGGTGGTTTGCAGTTCGTTGGCCTGTTGCTGCAGCGACAGAACCTCTTGATCAAGCTTGATCTTTTCGTCTCTGATCACATCGAGTTTCGACTCGGCCTGAGTCCATGCCTCGGCTGCAGCGTTGGCCCGGTCTCGCGCTGCTGCGATCTCACGGGCTGCGTCTTGCGCTGTGCCCCCACCGGTATCGGCATGGGCAGCGTTGTACCCGACGAGCGGCAAGCCCACCGACGACAACAAAATCACCACCAACATCCCGCCGAATTTGCGCATGACGGAGCAAATGGTACCTGTTGGCGCCGTTTGCGTACCGTCATTGCGGCAGCGCCAGAAGTCACCACGTGCCCTAGCCTGAGCGAACCATGACGACTCTTTCTGGCAGCGAGGCACTGCGTTTCGAACATGTCACATTCATTCGCGACGAACGGCGAATTCTTGACGACATCAATTGGTCGGTGAGATCCAACGAACGTTGGCTCATCCTTGGAGCCAACGGCTCCGGCAAGACCACCCTCGTCCGAATGGCGTCGATGTACGAACACCCGTCGTCGGGCAGCGTCACTGTGCTCGGAGAAACACTCGGCAGCACCGATGTACGCATGCTGAGGCGCCGCATTGGTGTGATGTCAGCGGCGCTGGGCGCCCAGTTGCGGCCCCAGCTCACGGCACAAGAAACGGTGGTAACCGCCAAGTACGCAGCACTCGAGACGTGGTGGCACACGTACACCGAGGCCGACTATGCCCTGGCCCGCGCATGCCTAGCCCGTATGGGGGTCGAGCAATACGCCGAGCGCAGCATGGGCACCTTGTCGTCGGGCGAACAGCAGCGCGTCTTGCTGGCCCGAGCATTGATGAACGAGCCGGGCGTGCTGGTGCTCGACGAGCCAAGCGCGCGTCTCGATCTTGGTGGCCGCGAACAACTGGTGAACGCACTTGCCGAACTCACCACCGACACAGCTGCGCCACCATTGATCTTGGTGACCCACCACGTCGACGAAGTACCCGAAGGCATGACCCACGCGATGCTGCTACGCGAGGGCAAGGTGCTCACGACCGGCGCCATCGACACCGTGCTCACCTCTGAGTCGCTCAGCGAATGCTTCGGCCTTGCGCTCACCGTAGAGCGACGCAGCGACGGCCGGCTTACGGCGTGGTCTCGCCGATCAGTGTGAGCAAACGCTCACGGCTGGCAGCGATCTCGTCTTCAAGCGCCCGCTCGACGAGCCCGCCCACCCACATGCCGCCGCCGTAGTGCAGGTTCATCTCGAGACGGCTGCCAGTTGACACCGCAGCGAGCTGCACGCTGAGCCTCCACACGCTGTGCTTGCGCCCATCGGGTTCGCCACGCTCGAAGACCACCCGCCAATTCTCGGCGTGACCGGCCTGAGCAACGTTTGCGTATTCGGTACGCACCATGGTGAGTCGTTTCGATCGGGCGAACGGTCCGAGCCGCGCCCTCAACTCGATGGTCCATGTCGGCCGCCCCAGCGAGTCGTCGCCAAGCGCCTCGGCACGATGCACCAGCCCCATCCATTGCGGATACACCGTGAGATCGTCGACCCAAGCCACAAGCCCCGCTGGAGGGCATGCGGCGTTGAGGTCGGCGTTGATATCCACCCGTGCAGTATCGCCGGTTTCAGGCGCCAGAAGAAAACTTCAAAGAAACCAAACCATTCCCCACCTGGGCGACGTGTCATCCCCGAACATCTATTTGAGGGAGACACCATGAAGTTCACATCAAAAGTTGCAGTAGTTGCGTTGTCGGTTGGCCTGATGGCTCACGGTGGCGGAATCGCTTTCGGTAGCGGCAGTGGCCGCGGCGGCGTCGATGACAACCCACGTACCAAGACCAGCATTCCGTCGTCGAGCAGCATGCCGTCGAGCAGCGTTCCTACGTCGAGCAGCGTCCACGAGGCAAACCACGAGGCCCACCACGCCGCTGGCGACTGCTTCTCGTCGCACTCGCCCGACCGTGTTGCTGCCCGCACGGCCCGCCTGAACAACGTGGTTGCGAGCCTCACCGCTCGCATCGCTTCGCTCAACGCGTCGAAGGCAACCGCCTCGAACAAGGCTGTCAAGAAGATCAATAAGCGGATCATGAAGTTGCAGCGCGACATCAACAAGACCAACGCTCGCATCGTCAAAGAAGTACAGCGCATGCGCCCAGCCTGCGCCCCTTCAACGACTACCCCAGTGTCGGCACCATAAGCCCATACCGACGGGGAAACCCCTACAGAAGTATCGGCGCCCCGAGCCTGGTTGGGGCGCCGGTACACACGAAATAACAGATCGACGCCCCTGTTCTGGTGGGGCGTCGATTTTGTTTTTCGGCTAGCCCTTGGCTCGCGGATCGCGTTGCTGGCCGCGGAACGCCCGCGACAACAACGGGCTCGTGGTCTTCAGTAAGCCATTGAGATCGTCGGCGTCGTCGAATACGGGACGCCACGGCATTGCCCGAGTCTCGTCGGGGTCAGATGACACGAGCGGCACGAAGTCGCCAACCAACACCGGAGTCAGCGGTGGGAGTTCTTCGGGCAAGACACGCTCAACGGCCGGCGCGTCGGGGACTTCGGTTTCGTCTGATGAGGCCTCAGCGTGAAAAGCCAGTTGCGGCTCGACCGCCACTACATCGTTGGGCTTACGAACTGGTCGACGAATGCGGCGCAGTTCGCTGGTGGCATCACGGTCGGCCACTCTGAACAAGCGCGGGCGCGGCTCGCGGCGATCGTCGAGAGTCCACCCGCGTGGCACCACCATTGCATCGGCATGGCGACGGCACACAACACCAGCGCGAAGCGGCGGTGCACCATCGGGCACGGTATCGAGCCAGACCAAGAGGCGATCGGGGTCCATGCCATACGCAACGCCAGCCGGCGCGGAGCATCCTGGACGTTCACAGAGGCGACCCATGACGACAAACGTACTACTGCGCCACAGCCGGAATGAGTTTCATCGACGCAAGGTCGTGAAGTGCTTAGACCTGACGGCCAAGGAAGCAGAGCAACTGCGTCTGTGCATCGGCTCCGGCAGGCGCTTCGACCTTGGCACCGAACACGCCGGGCTGGCGAAGCATGGCGTCGAGCGGAAGCAGACCCGACAGGGCGCCTTCGACAGCGCCCTGATCGAGAGACTCATCGCCGCCCACGGCGCGGGCCAGATCCCAGGTGTGCACCAACACGTCGTTACAGATCAGCCGGCCGATGAGCTGCTCGGCAGGCATCGGACCAAATGGGCCGGGCACGTTCTGGCTCAAATCGCCGGTGCTGAGACCAGCGATGAACTGAGCCTGAGCGCTGGTCCATGCAGCGGCGATATCAGCGTCAGCAGCAACCTCGACCGGGGCGCCGCTGGAGAGCACTGCACCGATGCGGCTCAGGTTGTTGGCCACATGCACCACAACATCGCGTGCGGTCCAGTCGCCGCACGGGGACTGATTACCCCATGCGCTCGAGTCGGTTGCGCGCACTCGTGCGTCGAAACCCTGGAGAAGACCTGTGACCCGCTGAATAACTTCGTTGCTCATCCGGCCATCGTAGATCGTTGTGTTCACGAGGGCGCAAACTTTTCAGGACATGGGCCGATCGACCCAATTTGCATGAAAAGCGTTGCGACCAAAGCGCCATGTGCCAATCTTGACGCCGATGAGTGATCTGGACCAGCGCCTACGCCGTTATGTGGCTGCAGCAATTGAGGGCGACGACGTTGCCATTCGCGAACTGGTTCGCGCTACCCAGCCGATCATTTGGCGCATGTGTTCAGCGCTTGGGTCGCCTGGCGAAGAAGACGATCTCGTGCAAGAGACGTATATTCGCGTGCTTCGCTCGCTACCTAGCTACCGCGGCGAGGCCTCGGTTACTGGTTGGATGCTGGTCATTGGCCGGCGGGTCTGCGCCGACCATGTGCGGTCTCGTCAACGCCAGCGCCGTTTGGCCGACGCCCTCACGACCAATGCCACCGACAGCATTTTTGCCAACTCAGACCCTGCGGTCTGGGAGCTACTCAAGAGTATTGACCCTGATCGTCGCGAGGCATTCGTGCTGACCCAAGTGGCCGGCCTGTCCTACGACGAAGCTGCTGAAGCAATGGGTTGCCCCGTGGGAACCGTGCGGTCACGTGTGGCCCGCGCCCGGGCCGATCTGGCCGCCGAAGTGCGCGCCGCGCAGGCGTCGTAGCCGCAAGAAACTGCGGCCGTTTTTGTGGGCGATACCGGTCTCGAACCGATGACCTCTACGGTGTGAACGTAGCGCTCTACCAACTGAGCTAATCGCCCGAAGGCGCTCGTATGGTAGCAGCGCATCGTCGCAGCGCCTACTCGTTGGCCAACGCTGCGGTCGTTGTTTGGGTCATCGCGACCCCGCCAAACGAACGCACACCTGGCCCATGCCCTGTCGGTCACGGTGCGACTCGGTTCCTTGAGTGCACACCGCATCGAACGAGATCAGCGAGTGCACCACACCGTCGTTTGCGCCGTTACACAGCACCTCAGTGGCATCGCCGTTGTCGGCGATATCAACGCACGAGCCGGCCTCGATGAGGTTGTCTGGCTTGAGCGGAGAACCTGGCTTCGTGAACGCCGCGTTCACCAGCACGAAGGCAATTCCGAGCACGCCCATGACCGCCAAAAATCGCCACGGAAACTTCGATGGCGTGGGCGCAATGACTAGCTGCTGCACCGCCGACGCCGCACTCGACGCAGACTTCGAACCCGACGCCGACCCGCCCGACTGCGCTGCGCTGCCGTAGGCGGCCCGACGAGACCGTTCGAGGCTCAGGTCGTACGCAGAACGTTTGGCAGGGTCAGAGAGCACCTTCCAGGCGTTGTTGATCTCAGCCATGCGAACGGCCGAAGACTCGCCTTTGGCGTCGGGGTGAAAACGCCGCGCGAGATTGCGATAGGCAACGCGAATGTCTTCGCGATTCGCTGCAGGCGATACTCCGAGGCATTCGTAATAGTTGACGATGCGTCTACGTTAGACAGCCAACGCCGCAAGCGCATCGCTGAGTGGACTAGTAACCGCGATCGTGATGAACCGGACCGATGAGCTCTGCGCCATCGGCGTACAACCGCACGTTTTGGGTAATGCGCGCCGAGAGCAGCGGCACCGCCATCTCTGGGGTGTTTGCCACATGCGGCGTGATGATGCAGTTGGGCAGCGACCACAACGGGTGCCCCTCGGGAAGCGGCTCAGGGTCGGTGACATCGAGACCGGCGCCGCCAATGATGTTGTTCTGCAACGCCCACACGAGATCGTCGGTGACAATGTGTTTGCCACGCGCCACGTTGACGAGCCACGCGTGCGGCTCCATCATCTCGAGTTCGCTGCGCGAGATCATGCCCTCAGTATCGGGAGTGAGCGCAAGCGCCAGCACCACAAGATCGGCGCCGGGCAGGCAATGCGCATACTGCTCGGGCTCGACCACGATGTCGGCGCCATCCATGTCTTGCACCTTGTTGCGAACCACGGTGACATGACAATCGAACGGCTTGATGAGACGCAGGAAGGCTTCGGCAATTCCGCCGCCACCCATAATCGTGACTCGCGCTCCAGCAAGGTTGATGCCCTGCGGGCGGCTCCACGAGGTGGCTCGCGCATAGGTTCCTAGGCCGCGCATACCCGCCAACGCAAGCGTGAGCGCCATCTCGGCGCAAGGCTCGGCGAAGACACCCTTGGCGCAGGTCCACAGTCGATCGGTGTCGATCAGATGAACAAAGGGCTCGATGCCCGCGAAGGGCAACTGCACCCACCGAATGTGATCGGCGTCGGCGAGTGCGTCGGCGAGTTGGTTGGCATCTTTGCCGCTCGCCCAGACCAATGCTTCAGCATCGGCAAGGTCAACAACTTCTCCACCGCCGGCGATGATGGCATCGGCCATCCAAGACGGAGCGGATGTGGGCCCGAGCGCGACACGGGGCGCGTTGGTACTTGGCATGATGCCGAAACGCTAGCGGTTCGCGAGGAGTCGCGACGCAACCGTCTCGCCGCTCTCGACCGCGCCCTCGAGGTAGCCGGTCCATGTTGCGGTGTGCTCGCCAGCAAAGTGAATGCACCCGTGAGGC
>JBAXER010000031.1:0-30334 GCA_037140375.1 Actinomycetota bacterium | reverse complement strand
CGGTTGTTTAGGCGGACGCCGCGGCCCCTGCGTTGTTGTGATCGTCGTCATCGTCATCGTCGTCATCGGTGGCGTTCAGAGCTTGCTTGCGCTTGCGGCGCTGCATGATGAGCCCAATCACGATTGAGATGAGATAAAAAATGCTCATTGGCACTGCCAAGGCCAGCATCGAGATGGGGTCGCCCGATGGAGTAATGATCGCAGCGATTGCAAAGATGGCCATGATCGCGAAGCGCCAACCCTTGAGCAGGGTTTGTGGGGTCAACACGCCAGCAATTTGCAGGAACACGAGCAGCACCGGGAACTCGAAGCCAATGCCAAACGCAAACACCATGAGCCCCACAAGGCTGATGTATTTCTCGATTTGGAAGATCTGGCCAACGCCCGAGCCCGACCACGAGATCAGAAACTCGAGCGCCTTATCAAGGGTCCAATAGGCGATGTAGCCGCCCAGCGCGAACAGCCCAATGGTTGAGCTGATGAACGGAATGGCGTACTTCTTTTCTTTCGCGTGGAGCGCTGGAACCACAAAGCGCCAGATCTGCCAGAGCACCACAGGAAAGGCCAGCAGCAAGCCGCCGTACATCGATACGGAAATGCGGGTCGAGAACCCATCGAGCGGTCCGAGGCCAAAGAGCTGGCCGTTGCACTGCAGATTTGGTTTGGCTGCGCACAAGTCTTTGTACGGCTTCACCAGGAAACGAAGCACCGGATCGTAGAACGCGAGCATAAAAATCACGCCGAGGGTGACCGCCAGCATGCTGCGCACGATGCGAACCCGAAGCTCGGCAAGGTGGTCGCGTAGGGTCATACGATCTTCGGGGCCCTTGAGCGCAGGCAGGTTGGCGGACGTAAAGGGAAGCTTCATGCGGGAGTTGCCTCGTCGGCCTCGACGGTGCCCACAGTTGGCTCTGGTGCCACATACGAAGCATCGGTCTCGCCCACGTAGTTAGAGATATCGAACGATGGTGCTCGCGTGGGCGTAGGCGCGGCTTCTACGACAGGCGCAGGTTCAGGAGTAGCCGTCTCAGACGGAACTACCGGAGAAGCTGCTTGCGTGGCAGGTGGCGTTTCGGCTGGCTTGGCCGCAGTGGGCTTGGCATCAGCCTGAGGGTCGAACATGGCCGAACTCTTGACCAGATCGGCGGTTTCTCGCATCTCGCGCATCGGTTCTTCGAGCACGGTGCGCATTTCGTCTTGGAAGCCGCCCGCCATCTTCTTGAAATCGTTATAGGCCTTGGTGGCCTTGCGAATTGCTTCGGGCAGCTTGTCGGGGCCGAGTACCACGAGGGCGATGAGCACGAGGAAAATTAATTCGCTGCCCGACAGGTTGAACACGGGTTGGAGTCTAGGGCTAGTTCACGCAACCACGAAGTCTCTCCTGTCGTGAAACAGTTCGAAGTTTCGTGCGCTGCAAACAACTGTCACAATGTTGGCGATGCAACAGCGCCTGCCCTCATTGCTCGAACATCCGATTGCGTTTGCACATCGCGGAGGCAAGGCGCACGCCCCCGAGAACACCATTGAGGCGTTCACCTTGGGTCTCAAACTCGGGGCCACTGGCCTCGAAAGCGACGTGTGGGTCACCGCCGACGGCGTGCCAGTGCTCGACCACGACGGATACGTGCGACATGGGCTGAGCAAGCGTCGTATTACCGAAATGCGGCGAGCACAGCTGCCATCGTTTATCCCCACGCTCGCCGAACTGTTCGAGAAGTGCGGCTCCGGGTTTCACCTCTCGCTCGACCTCAAGGGTGACAACAGCGGTTTGCCGGTGCTCAACGTGGTGCGCGAAGTGGCCCCGCAGCTACTCCCCCGGCTCTGGCTTTGTCATCCGGTGTGGCAGACGCTGCTGCCCTTGAGATCGCAACTTGATGGCGCCAAGCTGGTCGACTCCACACGCTTAGTTCGCATCAAAGAGGGCCCCGAGCGTCGTGCTGCGTCGCTCTCGAGCGAGGGCATTCACGCAATCAACATGCACCACACCGATTGGAACGGCGGCCTCGTCTCGCTGTTTCACCGGTTCAATCTGTGTGCAATCGCGTGGGACCTGCAGTACGACCACGTGCTGCACCCGATTCTGCGAATGGGTATCGATGGCGTGCACAGCGACTGGGTCGATCGAATGATCGATGCCTACCGCGCCGAGCTTGGTGCGCCACTGCTGTAGCGCACGCGGTTGTGGCTAGAGCCACGCCCAATCTGATTTGGGCCAGATCACTACGAACGCACGACCAACGATCTGCGAATAATCGACCTGGCCGAGTGGTCCGCGACTGTCGCCCGAGCCGGGGCGGTTGTCGCCCATCACGAACACGTGGTGAGGTGTGAGTGTGGTCTTCAGTAGGTCGCCTCCGCAATTATCGGGGGTGACGACCGCCGGATCGAGGTACGGCTCGTTGAGCACCTTGCCGTTGATGAGCACCACGCAGTGGCTGATCTCGATGGTCTCGCCAGGAAGGGCAATGACGCGCTTGATGAGATCTCGCTGGGTGAGACCTTGGGCCTCTTCGAGCACCACAATGTCGCCGCGGCGTGGGTCGTGAAGGTCGTACGAAAGCTTGTTCACGAGGACGCGATCGAAGTCGTGCAAGGTGGTGTCCATCGAGTGGCCCGACACATAGAACTGCTGCACAACGAACACCTTCATCAGTACTGCAGCAGCGATAGCGATCACGATGACCACAATCCACTCGCGAAACGCACGCGCAAAGTGGTTCACGGGCTTCGCTGGAGGACGCGGCGCTCGCGCTTCAGCCGTGGCAGGAGCCTGCTGTGAAGGTGTTTCTAGTGAGTCGCCTAGGTTCATTTCAGATCTCTCGTCGCCGATTGCGCGGGCATGGGGGGCCTCATTGCTCGGATACCGTACCGCCTCGATGCCGTCGGCGGGTGCCACGCCTCGATTCGAGGCTCAGAGCGAGGCAATCAGTTTTTCGACACGTTCGTCTCGACTCTTGAACGGGTCCTTGCACAGAACCGTGCGCTGTGCCTGGTCGTTGAGCTTGAGGTGCACCCAATCGACGGTGTAATCGCGCTTGCGTTCTTTTGCGCGTTTAATGAACTCGCCACGGAGCCTGGCCCGAGTTGTCTGTGGCGGAATATCGACTGCAGCCATAATGTCCTCGTCGGTGCACATGCGTTCGACCATGCCCCGATCTTGCATCTTGTAGAACAGGCTTCGGCTGCGGGTGACGTCGTGATACTGCAGGTCGAGCATCTGAACTTGCGCGTGGCCTAGCGGAAGGTCGTGTTTGGCCCGATAGGCCTCGATCAGCTTGTGCTTGATGACCCAGTCGACCTCTCGATCCAGTTTCAGCGGGTCGTTCTCGATGGTGCTCACGCAGTGTTCCCACATCTCGAGGGCGCGTTGCTCGAGCGGTGGGAAGCCCTTGGTGTCGGCGTATCGCAATGCACGGTCGAGGTACTCGCGTTGAATGTCGAGCGCACTCACCTCGCGGCCGTTGGCCAGTTTTACGGTGCGTCGACAAGTGATGTCGTGGCTAATTTCGCGAATGGCCCGGATCGGATTTTCTAAGGTCATATCGCGCAACACGACACCAGGGTCTTCGACCATGCGCAGCATGCACGCCGCAGCACCAACCTTCACAAAGTTGGTGTATTCGCTCATGTTGCTGTCGCCAACGATCACGTGCAGGCGTCGGTACTTCTCGGCATCGGCATGCGGTTCGTCGCGGGTGTTGATAATCGGTCGACTCCGAGTGGTTGCCGACGACACGCCTTCCCAGATGTGCTCGGCGCGCTGAGCAATCGAATACACCGGCCCACGCGCTGTCTGCAGGACCTTGCCGGCACCGGTGTAAATCTGGCGGCTCACGAGAAACGGGATGAGCACCTCGGCGTAGTGACCGAGGTCGTCGTCGCGGCTGGTGAGGTAGTTCTCGTGGCATCCGTAGCTATTGCCTGCCGAGTCAGTGTTGTTCTTGAACAGGTAAATGGTTCCTCTGATGCCCTCTTCGCTCAGGCGTTGCTCGGCAGATTCGACCAAGTCTTCGAGAATGCGCTCTCCCGCCTTGTCGTGCACCACGAGGTCGTATAACGAGTCGCACTCGGGCGTGGCGTATTCGGGATGTGAACCGACGTCGAGATATAGACGCGCACCATTTTGCAAGAAGACGTTGCTACTGCGGCCCCAACTCACGACCCGCCGAAACAGATAGCGAGCCACCTCGTCGGGACTGAGCCGGCGTTGCCCGCGCAATGTGCACGTGATTCCGTACTCGTTCTCGAGTCCGTAAATGCGCCTGTCCATTTCGACAACCTAGCGAACCCAACCACACACTGGGCGCCCATGAGCGCAATGCGCTGTTGGTTCAGGTGGGGAAAGGACGAAGCGAGATGTCGGCTGCCGCCAGCGCATCGCGTACTGCGCCAGCAATCTGCACTGCTTCGGGTGTATCGCCGTGCACGCAGAGCGAGTTGAAATCGACCTCGATCTCAGAGCCGTCGATGGCGATCACTGACTTGTTCGTGACCATGCGTACCGCCCGCGCTGCAACGAACTCAACATCGTGCAGCACCGCGCCTGGCAGTAGCCGAGAGACCAGCGAACCATCGCTGTTATATGCGCGATCGACAAACCCCTCGGTGACCGTGGGGAGTCCGGCCTGAGCGGCACGCCGAAGCACCGTTGAGTGTGCGAGGCCCATGAGCGGCAGGGGGCCACAGGCAGCAACGCCCGCAACAACTGCCGCGGCCTGAGCCTCGTGCGTCACGATGGTGTTGTACAACGCGCCGTGAGGTTTCACATAGCTGACTCGCGACCCAGCGGCGAGAGCGATGGCTTGTAATGCGCCGATTTGATACGTGACCACATCGGTCAACTCGGTGGGAGCGATGTCGATGAAACGGCGGCCGAAGCCGGCGAGATCGGGATACGAGACGTGGGCGCCAATGGCCACCCCCAAGCGCGCAGCGATCTCGCAGGTGCGTCGCATGATCGACGGATCGCCAGCATGAAAGCCGCAGGCGATGTTGGCGCTGGTGATGATGCCGAGCAGTGCTTCGTCGTGGCCCATCGGCCACTGACCGAGTCCCTCGCCGATATCGCCATTCAGATCGATAGTGATCATTCAGCGCTTGGCGGCGAAGTCGCGAGATACGCCTCAACGACATCGTCGTCGAGGCGTCGAAAGCATCGCCGTGCTGCTGCTCGGTCGAGCAAGGCAACCTCAAGATCGTCGGCCACCAATTGGCGATCGGGGCCAGCCAGCGCTGCTACTGCAGCCCTGAGGCAGGCATCGAGCTCGAGTCCTTCGGACCACGACTCGTTGAGGCGAGCAGTGATGGCATCGGCGTCGCCGCCCAACACGCTGAAGCGTCGTTCATCGACCACGGTGCCGTCGTAAAGAATGTGAAAAAGTTGATCAGAGACATCGTCGTGGGCAACCTCGGCCACGAGAATCTCGACCTCCATCGGCTTCATTTCGTGGGTGAAGATTTGGCCGAGCATCTGCGCGTAGCTGTTTGCCAGGCTGCGCGCATCGACATCGTCGCGGCTGTACTGAAAGCCCTTGAGGTCTGCGGCGCGAACGCCAGCGACGCGCAACTGGTCGAACTCGTTGTACTTGCCGACGCCAGCAAAGGCGATGCGGTCGTAGATTTCACTGACTTTGCGCAGTGTGTTTGAGGGATTCTCGGCAACCAAGGCAATGCCGCCGGCATACCGAAGGGCAACCATGGCCCGACCGCGGGCGATGCCCTTACGCGCATAGTCGGCGCGGTCTTTCATGATCTGCTCTGGCGCTACGTAGTACGGCATGCTCATGTGCGTGACCTCATTTCGTTGGCGATGGTGACGTACCGTGCGGCGAGGTCGTCGTCGCCAATGCGCTGCCAACCCTGCGCTGTGATGGTGGCTACTACTGGATAAATGCCCCGAAGTGCGTCGGGGCCGCCAGTGGCCGAATCGGCGTCGGCGGCTTCCCACAGGGCACGGCACGCAAGGTTGATTGCTTCGTCACGGGTGATCTGTGGCCGATGACCAAGCTTGATAACGGTGCCAGCGTGCAGGCTGCCTGAGCCGGTACTCACGAACTCGTGCTCTTCGTAGCGCCCACCGGTGACGTCGTATGTCCACAAACGGCCGGTGTTGCGTCGTGGATCGAAACCACCAAAGATCGGCACGACGACGAGGCCCTGCATTGCAGCGGGCAGGTTGCTGCGAACCATCATCGACAGCTGGTTGGCCTTACCTTCGAGGCTGAGCGACGAGCCCTCGACCTTTTCGTAATGCTCGAGCTGTAACTGAAACAGCTTGATCATTTCCATTGCAGGTCCGGCGGCTCCGGCGATAGCCACGCCGCTGAACGCATCGGCTTGCACCAGCTTTTCCATACTGCGATGGCTGATCAGATTGCCGCTGGTGGCCCGACGGTCGCCTGCCATGACCACACCGTCGGCGAAGCGCAAGGCAATGCACGTTGTGGCGTGTGGCGTGAGCAGGTCAGAGGCATCAGCGGTTGGGACTACAGGTTGCAGACCCATGCGCCGTAGCAACTCGGGAAAGCTGGCACCGGGATCATCTCCCGCAGTAAACATCGGCATCGACATGGGCTTACTCGCCGCCCTTTTGTACGTAGCTCTTTACGAAGTCTTCGGCGTTGGTCTCGAGGACATCGTCGATCTCGTCAAGGAGATCATCGAGCTCGGCTTTGAGCTTTTCGCCCTGCGGCACGCCAACAGGGAGATCGTCGAGCGTCTCTTCGGTGCGTGAAGGCGACTGCTTTTGTCGTTGAGTGTGCTCTGCCATGTTGGGTCCCTCACTTCGCCGTGTGGTCGTCGCTGCCAGTACTGGTGTTGTGAGCCTACGCGTCTAACCGTGCCAACAACTCGGCTGCAGTAGTGCATTCGTCGAACAGCGCACCTACGAGCTTGGCGGTGCCGCGCAACGGTTCGAGCATGGGCACGCGTCGCAATGGCTCGCGGCCGACATCGAACACCATCGAATCCCAGTTTGCGGCAACGATCTCGCCGGGCCACCGCTGCAGACACTTGCCGCGGAAATAGGCCCGGGTGCTCTCGGGAGGCTCGGTCATCGCCGTGAGCGCGTCGTGCTCGCTGATGAGCGTCTCGAGACCCGCCCGAGTGGCGAGGCAGCGGTCGGCGCGCATGTCGTGGTACTGCAGATCGATGGCCTTGAGCTTGGCATCGGCGGGGTTGAGCTGATGCCGATCGGCGAAGCCATCGACTAAGCGTTGCTTGGCGACCCAGTCGACCCAATGAGCCACCGAATTGCGGTCGGTTTCAAGGCCTGCCAACACCGTCTCCCATCGGGCGAGCAGGTCGACAGCAACGTCGTCGCCAACGCAAGCAAGGCCGTGGCTGCGTTCGTACTTTCGTGCACGTTCGAGCAAAGCCCACTGCAGCTCAATGGCGGTCAGGCGCGTGCCGTCGCGCAGCGCAACGGTGGTAGTGAGTGACGGGTCTTGGCTGATCTGACGAATGGCGGACACAGGATTGGCCAACGTGAGGTCGACGCCGATCATGTCGTCTTCGATCATCGCAAGCACGATCGCTGTGGTGCCTACCTTGAGATACGTGGCCACCTCGCTCATGTTTGCATCGCCCACAATCACATGGAGTCGGCGGTACTTCTGTGGGTCGCAGTGCGGTTCGTCGCGCGTATTCACGATGGGTCGCTTCAGCGTTGTCTCGAGACCAACCTCTTCTTCAAAGAAGTCGGCGCGCTGACTGATTTGGTACGGCACGGCACTGGAACTGGTGCCAGCAAGTTCGCTGCCCACCTTGCCGGCGCCGCAGAACACCTGTCGCGACACAAAGTGTGGCGTGATCTGGCTCACGATGCGGGCAAAGGGTGTGGCCCGATCGACGAGATAGTTCTCGTGACAGCCGTAGCTATTGCCCTTGCCATCGGAGTTGTTCTTATAGGTGAC
The DNA here is from genome assembly GCA_037140375.1 of Actinomycetota bacterium. Classification (GTDB taxonomy): domain Bacteria; phylum Actinomycetota; class Acidimicrobiia; order Acidimicrobiales; family Ilumatobacteraceae; genus WLMZ01. The sequence continues at coordinate 22,421 of JBAXER010000031.1, read as the reverse complement.
GATCTCGCTGCCGTTGTTGAGTAAACGTTTGGCGGCGACCATGCTGGCCCGCACGATTTCCTCGGCGGCTCGGTCGAACCGCACGACTTCGAGCGCCGTGAGGCACTCGGGAGTAGACACCTCGGGGTGTGCGTGATCTACGTAGTATCGAGCGCCGTTGGTGAGCACGGCGTTGACAAGCTGCATCTCTATTTCGGGGGCGAACGAATCGGGATAGCTGAAGCCACGGGCATCGGCGCCGGGGCGTTCGTGCTCGAAGTCCCAATCGATGCTGCGCAGCGTGCCGCTGACATAAGCGTTGATGAGGGCGCTTGACGCTGCTACCGGATTCGATTCCGCGCCGCGAACCTGGATTCCGTATTCGGTTTCGATGCCGCACACCTTGGCGATGGCCATGCAGTGACCATAGTCCGATGCCGGCTACAGATACTGCCCTGTGGCCATCCGTTCGATCGAGCGTCCGCCTGCGAATGGTGTTTCATTACGGCCCTCGGCGACAAGCGTGCGGATGAACACGATGCGCTCGCCCTTCTTGCCGCTGATCTTGGCCCAGTCGTCGGGGTTCGTGGTGTTGGGCAGATCCTCGTGCTCTTTGTATTCCTGCTTGATCGAGTCGAGCATGTCTTGGGTGCTGACTCCCTTGAGGCCCCCAGCAATCAGCCGCTTGATGGCCAACTTCTTGGCGCGGCGAACAATGTTCTCGATCATCGCGCCCGACGCAAAGTCCTTGTAATACAGCACTTCTTTGTCGCCGTTTTGGTAGGTGACCTCGAGGAAGCGATTGGCTTCGTCGTCGCGGTACATCTCGTCGACTGTGCGTTCGATCATGTCGGGCACGAACTCATTGGGTGCAATAGGAATCTCAGTGGTGAGGTACTGCGCAAAGATCTGCTTGGCGGCGGCCTCGTTAGGACGCTCGATCTTGATCTTCACGTCGAGGCGGCCGGGGCGCAGAATGGCGGGATCGATGAGATCTTCGCGGTTTGTGGCGCCGATCACGATGACGTTGCGCAAGCCTTCGACACCGTCGATCTCGGCGAGCAACTGCGGCACGATGGTGCTCTCCATGTCGGAGCTAATACCGGTGCCACGGGTGCGGAACATGCTGTCCATCTCGTCGAAGAACACAATGACCGGCCAGCCCTCCTCGCTCTTTTCGCGCGCCCGTTGAAACACGAGTCGAATCTGTCGCTCGGTCTCGCCGACGTACTTGTTCAACAGCTCGGGGCCCTTGATGTTGATGAAGTAGCTGCGGCCCTTGTCTCCCCCGGTGGCCGCTGCAACCTTCTTGGCCAAGCTGTTGGCCACGGCCTTAGCAATCAGGGTCTTGCCACATCCGGGAGGGCCGTAGAGCAAGATGCCTTTGGGCGCTGGCAGCCGGTGTTCGGCAAAGAGTTCTTGGTACAAGTACGGAAGCTCGACAGCGTCGGCGATCTGCTCGATCTGCGTATCGAGCCCGCCGATGTCGGCATAGGAAATATCGGGTACTTCTTCGAGCAATAAGTCTTCGACCTCGGGGCGGGCCAGCTTCTCGAGCAGCATGCTGGTTCGCGGGTCCATGCGCAACGAATCGCCAGGCCGTAAGTGCATGCCTCGAATGGCGTCGGCGAGTTCGCAGATGCGTTCTTCGTCGGCACGACCCACCACAAGCGCGCGGATGCCGTCGTCGAGAATCTCTTTTACGGTCACCACTTCGCCGCTGATGTCTGGCTGGCGAGCCATCACCACGTTGAAGCTCTCGTTGAGCACCACTTCGGCGCCACGCTGCAGCGACTCGTGGTCAATATCGGGGTGCAGGCTCACCCGCATCTTTCGGCCGCTTGAGGCAATATCGACGGTGCCGTCGTCGTTCTTCCCCACGACAACGCCGTAGGCCGACGGCGGTTGGGTGAGCTTGGCGACTTCGTCACGAAGCGATGAGATGTGCTCTCGTGCCTCGCGCAGCGTGTAGCTGAGCTTCTCGTTCTGCGAGGTGAGGTGAGCCAGCTGACCCTTTGCCTCGAGCAGGCGTTCGTCGAGTGCGCGCATTCGCTTGGGAGCGTCGACAAGCTTCTGGCGCAGATGGCCGATCTCTTCTTCGAGCACAATCACCTGCGCGCGAAGAATGTCAGCAGCCTCGCTCTCGTTTGCGGTCATCTGCGCACCTCCTCGATACCTGTTCAACGAAGATACACCGATGGAGGCAACTGCTTCAGGCTCTGGAAGCGCCATTTTCTGAGAGCCTCGGTGTACAGTGGCTCTACTTTTACCCCCTTGTTTTACGCCTCCCAAGGAGATACATACACCATGAAGGTCTGGATCGATCAGGATCTGTGCACCGGCGACGGGCTCTGCGAAGAGATCGCCGCCGACGTTTTTACGCTGCTTGATGATGGCTTGGCGTACGTACGTGAGGGCGCAACCATTTATGCCACCGCCAAGGGCAACCCACAGGGTGCCGAAGGCATGGCCAATTTCGCCGACAGCCAGCTCGATGCAGTGATCGAATCCGCCGAGGAATGCCCCGGCGAGTGCATCTTCATCGAGCCGTAGTCAACGTGTTGCTGCGCTGAGCGCAGCGATTACAACTTGTGTGTACGACGAAGGGGCGCATTGCGCCCCTTCGTCGTATTCGTATTCGTATTCGTCTTCAGTTTTCGAATGGCTCAGTCGGCGGTGTCGTGTGACGTTTCGTCAACGCCATCGCCATCGCCATCGAGGTCGCCACTGAGTTCGATGGCGGCATCGTCGACCACGATGGTCTCCGACACGCTGTCGAACGCCGTTTCGGGCGCTGCCTCGCGTGCGCCCAAGAACCGTGCAGTGGTGAGAAAGCCGGTGTGCGCAACCATGCGGTGATCGGGACGAACTGCCTGGCCCTCGATGTGCCATCCGCGATGCAACACTTCAAGAGTACGCGCTCCGTTCCAGGCACGACTTCGAGCAAACGCCTCGCGAACCTGGGCCGCTTGCGTGATCGACGGTGTGTACGCAACCAAGATTCCGCCGCGACGGAGTGCCTGCTCGGCGTGGGGTACAACGTTCCATGGCTCGGGTAGGTCGAGCACGACGCGATCGAAGTCGCTTTCGTCGATGCCGTCGTAGGCGTCGCGAATCTGTACGTGATATCGCGAGAGCGCATCTTCGCCGAGGAACGAGCGCACGTTGGTGGTGGCGCGGTTGGCGAAGTCTTCGCGTAGTTCGTAACCGGTGATCTCGGCGCCGTAGCGCAACATCGTCATCGATAATGCGCCACTGCCGACACCGCTCTCGAACACACGCACGCCGGGGCCGATGTCGGCCAGCATGCAGATCGGTGCGAGATCTTTGGGGTAGATCACCTGTGCGCCGCGCGGCATCTCGACAACGAAATCTTCGAGCGTTGGCCGGAGAGCCGTGTAGGGCGAGGCTTTGGTGCTCTTCACGTAGAGGCCCTCGAGCTGATCGACGATCAGTGAGTGAGCCACAAAGCCGTTGTGGCTATGAAACTCGCCGCCTTCTTTGAGCGTGATCAGGTAGCGGCGTTGCTTGCTATCGAGCAGCAACACGCGATCTCCATATTGAAACGATCTGTTCATCGTCGTCGAGCCCCTCTTCCGGTGATCAGTTCTACCGGCACCGGCTCGTGTGCGCTTGCGGTCTTGACCAGGTGGCAGAACGCGCAGACTTCGCCAGTGGTCGGAGCGCCGCACGAGTTGCACGGCGCCAGTACGAGATCGTCGCTCAAGGCAAACGCGCTGAGCAGCGGCGCCACCTTGTCGACGAAGTTGAGATAGAAAGCGGTCTTCGTGCCTGGCGACTGAGACTCAATTTTGTTGAGCGCATCTTTGTAGTTGAGGTGACGATTGCCAGCGGCCATCGGGCACTCATCGACCAGATAATCGATGCCGCGAACGACGCACCAAGCGGCTGTCTCGCGCTCGGACAAACGAACCAACGGCTTGACCTTCTTGGGGAATCCGTTGCGCGCCGGCAGCGTTGGGAGTTGGCGGGCAAGGTACGGCAGTTCCCACCGCAACGTGTTGCCGTAGAGCACGGCCGCCTCATCGTCGAGATTGTGACCGGTGACGAGCGCGGTGTAGTTGCCGTCGAGCGCCGCTTTGTCGAACAGATGCCGCTTGCTCATGCCGCATGCCGAGCATGGCACGCGACGCGTTGCACGCGTTGCCGTAGGGATGTCGTAGCCGTAATCGTCGCGCAGCGAGATCTCGACAAGCTTCAGGCCGCGCTCTGCGGCGAAGGCCCGGGCGTAGTCGCCAGACACATCGCTGTAGCTGCCAATCCCGAGCCCGATGTAGAGTCCGTCGGCTTCGTAGCCAAGGTCGATGAGCATGTCCCAGATGGCCAAGCTGTCTTTGCCACCAGACACTGCCACCAAGATGCGGTCATCTTTGGTGAGCATGTCGAAGTCATCGATGGCTTTGAGTACTTGCTTGCGGCACATATCGAGAAAGTGCGGCGCACAGAAGTTGGCGTTGTGGCGGGGTACGTCGATGATCGCTGGTTCGCGACACACGCGACACTTCACAGCGAACCGCCACTGATGACTGGTCGGATCTCGACGACATCGTCGGCGCCGAGTTCTTCATCGCTGGGCACCAACGTGCCGTTGCGAATTACGAGATGCGACTCGCGGTTGAGATCGAGGTCGTTGAGTAGGGCATGCACGCGTCGGGGCCCAGGAATGTCGAGTTCGCGACGTGGGTTACGAAGAAGAACTTTCATGGCTGACTCGATGACATAGGTGTTTCCTTCGGACAGTTCGCAAACAGGCAACCATTGTGGTGGCACACACGGCGTAACGGCGCGCGATTGCCTGTCAGCGGCGAGATTTTGCTGCTCGCTGCGACTTGCGCTCTGAGCGAGACAGCGGCTGAAGCGCCTCGAGACGCAGCACCTGTCCGGGCTTGAGGATCTCGGTGGCTACGACTCGCTCGTTGCGGCCCATTGCTTGACGCAGCACGCGCACACCCCACACCGTGCCGCCCACAATGAGCCAGCTGCGGTTGCCGCCCATCAGGCCTTTACGCAAGCCCTGACGACGAATGTAGGCCGATGGCGAGAGCCCGAGGCGAGGAGCCATGGATCAGACCCTACGAATTTCGACGAACGTGTTCTTGCTCTTGCCGCTACGACGACCCATCAAGAAGAAGGCAACGAGCAAGATGACACCGCCAGCAACGACGCCGGCGAGCAGGGTTTGCTTGCGGTCTTCGACCTTGTTCTGCACGTCGCCTTGTACGGCACGGAACTTGGCTTCGAGGTCGTCGCGGGTGACTCGGTGTTGTGCCTGTGCCATCAGTTGTATTCCTTTTCGATCTTGGTGATTCGCGACAAGGCGAAGCCGGTGATGGCCACGCAGACCACGAAGACAATCAGGTATGGCACGAACGACCATGCGCCGTGCGCAATCGAGTGAACCTTGGTCTGCAACAAGCGCAGCAGGCCCAACGAGATAAAGAACAACGACAGGGCGAGCGACGTAGCGCCGGCAAGACCAAAGCCGATCTTGCGACCGATGCCCTTGAGCGGACCGAGCGTTTCTTGCTTCGCATAGGCCTTAACGAGTTCGAAGACATCGGCGATGTCGCCCGAATCGGCAGGCTTCGAAACCGAAGCAGGCGTGTATCCCTTTTTTGCCACGGCACTATTTGTAGCACGTTGGGCAGGTCAGTTCCTACGGGCGATCGGGATCGGGGGGCATTTCGAGCCCGGTTTCATTCTGAAGACGGAATTGAAGGAGCGCCTCAACATCGTCGAGCGCCCGGCCAAGACGCACCAATCGCTCAGCAGGGCCCGGCGCAGCGAGCAGATGCTGCTGATCAGATGCGCCGAGCGGCGCCAACGAGCACAGCTGATAGCTACCCAACACAACATCGTTGCTGATCTCGGCCATCGGGTCGCCATGGCGGTCACCCATTTCACTGGCCAGTGCATTAAGCCGGCGCACGCGTTGGAACATTGCGGCAAGTTCGCCTGATGATTGGCCTAGGTCAGAGTGCTCGTCGGACCAGTCGCTAATCTCGGCGCGCGGGTACGGACTGTCTTCAAGCCACCGATCGACGCGAATGCGCCGAGTGCCAATGGTGACCAAGGCAAATCTGCCATCGTCGATCTCGGCCACTTGGATGAGGCGTGCCACTGTGGCCACCATGCTGCGTAGGTCGCCGCCGCCCACCTCTGAGCCACGGGTAATGAGCGCCACACCAAACTCGTGTTCCTCGGTGGCGAGGCAATCGCGAACCATCTCGCGATAGCGCGGTTCGAAGACGTGTAGCGGCAGCACAGCTCCGGGGAACAGCACTGAGCCCAAAGGGAACATCGGCAACGTAGCGATGGCCGTCACTCTATGACTGAATGGGCCGACACGAAACCGGCCTAGCGAGGCTGCAGCGTTGCCGGGTCAGGTCCCGAGGGGTATGTATTGAGCGCTGCCTGCAGCGCCGACCAGATCGGCCTGAAGTTCTTTGGATCGCGGGCGTTGGCGAAATTCAACAGGAGCGAGAAGGTGATGTTGCCGAACTTGGTTTCGACAAAACCTGACAAGGCTTTGGCGTTGCGCAACGAACCGGTCTTCGCGTGCATGCGGCCCACAGCGTCGGTGCCGGTGAACTCGTCGGCAAGCGTGCCAGTTCGCCCGGCAATAGGAAGTCCGGACCCGATTGCGCTGTCGAGCTCGTCATTTTGGAGCACCTGCACCATGAGCGCACACGTGACCTTGTCGGCCGAGTCGAGTCCGGAACCATCGTGGATTGAGAGCTGGCTGGTGTCGAGGCCTCGAGCAGCAAGGGTGAGCATCATCACGTCGGCGCCTGCTTGGCGGCTGCCGGAGTTTCCAGCATGAACACCCAGTTCTTTCAGCAGCAACTCGGCAGTGTTGTTATCGCTGTTCGTGAGCATCTCGGCCAGCACTGCGGTGAGCGGGGCCGAGGTGATCGAGGCAAGAACCGAAAGGTCGGCTGGGGCTGTGCCCGTAGTTGCCGTGCCGCCGACGGTGATGCCGGACGCGCGCAGCAACGAGATCAGGTCTGTGGCTGCGCCTGACGCCGGATCTGAGTACCGGCTGCCTGCGTTGCCAGTGGCCGCTCTGCTGGCGTCGTTCACCATCAGGGCTCCGAGGGGACCTGCTTCAACGCCGACAACACCACTGCCCCATGCCGACGAGAAGCGCTCGCTGTCGTATCGAGAGTCGTCACCGACAACGTTGCCCTGCACCTGGGTAATGCCCGCTGCCACGAGATCGGCAACGAGTGTCTCGAGCGATGTGATGCTGGTGGGTGGATACTTTTGCGTCGGTGGGTAGTTGGCGGTGGACAGCAACGGGTCTCCCCCGCCGACAATGTATAAGTCACCGGCAATGACGCCAGCGCTCGCCGCACCTTTGAGGGTGGTCACGAACGCATAATCGGGTCCGAGTGCTTCAAGAGCAACCGACGCCAGCAGCACCTTGAGATTGCTCGCCGGAGTGACGGCGAGGCCGCCGCCGAAATCAAGAATCGTACGGCCCGCGACCGAGACATTGAGGCACGAGTTGCCGATGGCCATCGCGCTCACCGGAGTCAGCGCAGCTGCAAACACATCGCGGCTCGCCGCATTCGCCAATGTCTGCGGGGCTCGGCGCAAGGACAGAACCGGTGTCACTGAAGGAGCGGGCAATGGCGTTTCGACGACCACGACTTCGGGTGGTAACGCAATGCGATGTGAGTCGGCCCATTGCCATATTGCGGCGAAGAGTGCTGCGGGCACGATGGCGCAAACAATGAGCACTGCGATGGGGTTGATCCGTCGCGTGGAAGCCTTTGGTCGGATCAATCGAAACCTCGTGTGCGCCGGAACTCTGCGTAGCGGTAGAGATGTCCGAGAGCGGTGACGGCACGGTTACCCGACGCGTAACACAGGCGGCCGCTTGCGCGAACTGCGACAGGGCCCGCGTTATCGGGGTCGGCTACGGCCAACTCTGTGGCGGTAAGAATCGGCTTGTCGTAACGGCGTGACAGTTCGTCGGCGGCCTGTGCGAAGCGCTCGTCTTGGCGACGGTGATACGACACGATGCGTTCGAGTCCGTCACCCGGATAGAAATGCCCTTCGGCCATCAAGCGCGCTTGATTGCTCTGAATGCCGAGGCCGAGGTACACGATGGCATGAACGTCGGGGTGTGCTGCGATCATCTCCATCACTTCAGGAATCGTGTCACGAACTTCGCCGCCGGCGCAGTCAACCGGGTTGTTGCGGCTCCATCGAGGCGGCAGTTTGGTATCGATTTGTGCCTCAAGATCGGCCGGTAACGGCATGAGTTGCAGCAGACCGTCGCGATACAGCGCATCGCTGGTGACAACGCCCCATCCACCCGCAGTGGTGAGCACGATCACGTTTGGACCCTTGGGAAGCGGCTGCGTGGCAAAGGTGGCTGCTGCCTCGAACGCCTCTTCAACAGTGGTGGCGCGAGTGACGCCCGCAGCCTTGCAAGCGCCGTCGAACACTTTGTCGTCGGCAGCGAGCGCACCAGTGTGGCTCGCAGCTGCAGCGGCACCAGCAGCAGTGGCTCCGCCCTTGACGATGACGAGGGGCTTCTTGGCTGCCACGCCAGCGAAACGCTGAAGCAGGCTTCGGCCGTCGGTAATGCCTTCGACATAGGCGAGTCCAACTTTGGTCTCGGGGTCGTTTGCGTAGAACTCGAGATAGTCGGCCACGTTGACTGCCGCGGCGTTGCCAGCTGAGACAGCGCGACTAATGCCAACGCCCGATGCTCGCGAATAGTTCAGGAAGCTCGACACGAAGTTGCCGCTTTGGCTTGCAACACCGATGTGTCCGGCAGGTGGATATGGCGCCACGATCTGGGCGCACAACTTGACCGGTGTGCTCACGACACCTTGGCCGTTTGGTCCGGCCAACAAGATGCCAAGTTCGTGAGCGAGTGCAATGAGGTCGGCTTCGGCCTGGCGGCCTTCTTCGCCGGCCTCGCCGTAGCCGGCGCTCGTCAGGAACGCAGCCTTCACGCCCTTGGCGGCACAGGCACGCAGCAGTGCCGGGTTTGCAGACGCCGGAGTGCAGACGAAGACCAAGTCGATCTCGCCGTCGGGCAACTGGGCGATATCGGCAACAGTGCGAATGCCGAGCACTTCTTCACCATGAAGATTGGTGCCGTACACGCCGCCTGCGTAACCACTCGCAAGAATGTTGTGCAGCGACACGAACCCAAATTTTCCAGGGTGCGTTGAGGCTCCGGTGACCAGCACGCCACGCGGATTAAACAGTGCGTTGAATTGCTCGGCCGTAGGAGGTGTATGCACTACGTGTTCTTCGTTCTCTGGTTCGCCAACTTCGACGAGCGCATCGACGGCGATAGGGCTGCCATCGGCGCGCACGATGAGCGGGTTCACATCGATGCTGCGTACATCGGGGCGGGCGTCGACCACGGCACCAAGGCCCACGATGACGTCGATCAGTTCGCGGCGGTTCACAGCGCTTTCGCCACGGAACGCGCCGAGCAGCTTTTGGGTAACGAGGCTGTCGATCATTTCGCCGGCCTCGAGGCGGCTCAGCGGCGCGGGCCGAAAGACAACATCGGCGATGGCCTCGGCGAGGACTCCCCCGACTCCGAGCATCACCGTGGCACCGAACTGGGCATCGCGCAATACGCCCGCAATGAGTTCGCGGTTGCCCGAGATCATCGGGGCGACAAGCAGCGAGACAGTCCCGTCTTCGGGTGTGGCCTTCGAGAGCAATTCGGCTGCGGCGGCCTCGACCGCTGCAGCATCGGCCAAGCGCAGCTTCACCAAGCCGCGCTCGGTCTTGTGAGCAATCGCGTCGCCGCACAACTTCACGACAACTGGGTAGCCGAGTTCGGTAGCAGCGCTGGCGGCAGCCGCCGCTGTAGCAACCTCACGCTCGTCGGCTATTGGCACTCCGTACTCGCGCAGGAGCGCCTTGGAAGCTGATTCAGAAAGGGTATGACCGCTGTTTGACACATGCGTACCGTAGCGATTCGGGGCTGCCAGACGCGACTTCGCGCAAACGTTTGTCTGCACGCCAACTGATTGCGACGGCTATGCGCTCACGTTGTATGTGAGCACGCTTCGTGCCACAACCTTGCCGGTGGCAGCGCTGGTCGCTTCTGATTCGCAGAACACAACGCTGCGTCCACGTTTGGTGACCCATCCTTCGGCGACAAGATCTTCCTGCTTCGCTGCGCTCATGTATTGCACATGCATATCGACTGTAGAAAAGCGCACCTCTCGGCCATACGCCGCGCCGACGGCAGGAACGACGACGCAATCAAGGAGCGAGGCAATGGCTCCCCCGTGAACGATTCCTTGTGGCTGATCGAGCTCGGGTTTGTACTGCATGAGCATCCGGCAGTAATCGACCCGAACTTCTTGGACGGTCATCCCCAGCAGTGTTGGGAAAAAGACGCGATCCCAGCTTCCGAATTTCAGCCAGCGCGCAGCGACCTCGTCGGGCAACGCAGCGAATTTCTCGGCGCGGCTCATACGCCCGCGATGTGAGCGTGAAGGAGCGTTGCAACGTCGCTGGCGAGCTCTTGAATAGCGAGATGGCCCGCAGCCAGCTCAACGAGTTGGGCCGAGTGAATCTCGTCGGCAAGCGAACGGCTGTGAGAGATGTCGACCCAGCGGTCTTCGGTGCCTCCGATGATCAGCGTTGGACACGCGATGGCAGGTAGCAACTCGGTGATGTCGAGCACTTTGTCGAGTTCGAGCTGTGCACCGGAGCCCGCAGCGAGTGTGCCAGCACCCATAGGGATCATCGCTTCGAGCATTGGCTCAAGCATCGTGAGCGCAGTAACGGTGAAGCCGTCGGCCATGGCGTAGCGCATGAACAACTCGGGGTCGGCAGCGATGAGCCGGTTCCACAGTTCGAACGTGACGCGCATGCGCGCATCGGACACAGCCCAGCCGCTCAACGACGTAGCGGACAACACTCGCTGCGGCGCGATCGCTGCGGTAGCGAGTGCAACTACGGCCCCGAGCGAATAACCGCCGACATGAAAGGTCTGGTGTCCGAGCTCGGTCATCAGCGTGAGCGCTTGGTCCACGATGCCTTCGATAGTGAGTGCGCTGGTCGGCATCGACGACTCGCCGCTGCCGGGAAATTCGAACAGGATGAACTGGTAGGTGTTCGGTGGCATCGCAGCGCGAACCATGTCCCACGAGGTGCGCGCCATCGTGGTGCCGTGGAACAACAGCACCGGAATGCCTTCGCCTTCCACTGCGTATCCGACTGTTGCTTCGCCCACCTGAAGAGTTGCCATGCCAAACGGTAGCCAAGAGCGGGCGCAGGTTACGGAGTGGGACACATGGGAGCGAGTAGCTTCGCTCCATTAGCGAGCATCAGCGACTTCACTATCAGCCAGCGCTCGATGGTCTCAGGGCCGTCGCCGTGTCGCTCGTCTTGTTGTTCCATGCCGGGTTTGCTTGGCTTCCGGGCGGCTATCTCGGTGTGTCGGTGTTTTTCACCTTGTCCGGCTATTTGATTACTGGTGTACTGCTCGCCGAGCACGCAAGCACATCTCGCCTTGGTCTCGGAAACTTCTACGCTCGCCGCGCTCGCCGGTTGTTGCCAGCGAGCCTGCTGTGTGTGCTGCTCGTGGTGATCGGGCGTGCGGCGGGGCTCTATGAATCGGTGCCTACGTTGCGGCGTGACGGCACGGGAGCGTTGTTCCAAGTGTTCAATTGGCTTCGGCTTACAGGCACCTCAAGCTATGCCGACCTGTTCAGTTCTGCCCGAGGTTTGTCCGTTTCGCCATTCGAGCATTATTGGTCCCTGTCGATCGAAGAACAGTTCTATTTGATTTGGCCCTTCACCGTCGTGGCGATGCTGTTGTTGGCGAGCAAGAGGGGCTGGACCCTGTTGCGGCAGGCGGCACTGCTCACTGCTTCGTTCGCCGTTCTCGCTCCGGTCATCGCTGCCGTCTTTGGTCCTGATGCTGCGTATTGGGCCACGCCTGCCCGATTAGCCGAGATATTGCTCGGCGGCCTGGTGGCTGTCTGGTTATCCGCTCGACCATCTGTGCGAAACGGTGCAAGCGTGCTGGCTCTGCCGATGGTGCTCATCATCGTCTGGCTGGCCCACTCCCTGCCAACGGGGCGTGGCGCTGCATACGCAGGCATGTTGCCGGCTTTCGCTGTACTGAGCGCCACGCTGATCTATGCGCTGCAGGCTCCTGGCATTGTGCGCAGCGTTCTCTCGCGGGGCGCGCTTGTCGCGGTTGGGCGCGTGAGCTACGGCCTGTATCTCTTTCATTGGCCGGTCTTTCTGGCGATGCGCCAGCGCGGCTGGAGCCTTTCGTCGTTACGTGGTTTTACGCTCGCCATGGCAATCACATCGGCAATCACCGTCGCGTCGTACTTTTTGCTTGAGCTTCCCGTCAGGCGCTCCTCTGTAGGTCAACGTGTCTCGCTGCTGTGCGGGGCTTCGGCGGTAGCTGTAGCGCTCGTGGTGGTTGCCGTGGCACCTGCCGCAGTTCCGTTTGTCCATGTGAACGAAAATGTCCTGCACGACGCCTCGCTGCAGCCCAGCGCCGATCTACCCAGCCTGCGCCCTGTTGCGACTTCATCGACATTGCCCGCCGCTCCTGCAGAGTTCAATCTTCACCCAAGCCTTGCGCCCGCATCATCACGCCCCGTACGCATGCTCGTGGTCGGCGACTCGACAGCGCTGTATCTCGGCCACGGTTTAGCTGCGTGGTCACTTGAACATCCTCAACACGCACTGGTGTCGGTCCTGTGGTGTCAAGGGTGCGGTTTCGTGCTCGACGGTACGATCACCAGCTTCGAGGCGACGTCATACATGACGCAGTCGAACGTCATCGTCAAAGAGAACCTGCCCGTCACGATCGCAAACGTCCAGCCCGATGTTGTGGTGCTGATGTGCACGGTTGATGATGTTGCCAACCGCCAGTGGAGCGCTGCAGAAGGTGTACTTACACCTGCTGATCCACGGTTTAGACAGCACCTTGTTGACGCGTATCGAGAAGTCACCGACTCGATTCTTGGTCTCGGCGTGCCGCGAGTCGAGTGGATTATTCCGCCGGTTCCAACCCTTGAGTGGCAAGAGGTCGAGATGCGCGAACTCGCTCGCTACGAGCTTCAGCACAGCGTGATACGCCAAGTCGCTCGTGAGCATGGCGCCAACGTGGGCGTCGTTGACGCTGATCGCTTTCTATCGTTAGCAGGGCACGCCGACGATGCTCAATGGCGTCCCGATGGCGTTCATCTCACCGAACAATCGGCAGCGTGGCTAGCCGAGCAGTATGTGGGACCTGTTGTGGTCGCGGACACCTTGAACAATGCTCGCTCTACGAAGTGAGCTCGCCGCAGGTGCTACGGGACTAGGGCGCTACGAAAGAAACCGAGCACATGCTGCAGGCGATGCTCGAGCATCGGGCTCGCCAGCGGTTCGTCGTCGAGTAGCCCGCCGAGAAACGGTGCGTCAGAGAAGTAGCTCAGCAGTGCGCCGTAGCCCGTGAGCAAAAGTTGCTCTGGGTCGTGTTGGCGAAAATTGCCGTTGTCCATCTCGCGTTGGAAATATGCCGCCGCGCTATCGAACGCCGGACGAAGAACTCCTGAGAGGTCGATACCAAGGTGGGCGCCGTTGTCGAGCGCTTCGCGTCGCATGAGGCGTACGTAGTCGGGGTTCTCACTGAAGAATTGAAAGCCCGCGACAAGTACGGACTCGACCTTGGTCCATCCGCTCTCGGTGCTGCCGATGGCGTCGGTGAGGCGCTCGAACCAATCGGAGAGCAACTGCTCGAACACTTCGCCATAGAGGATCTCTTTTGAAGCGAAGTGATGCAACAGACTTGGGCGGCGAATACCGACGGCGGCAGCGATGTCGTTTAACGATGTGCCGTCGTAACCGGCTTCGGCAAAGCAATGCAGCGCCTCAATAACGATCTGGTCTCGCGTCGAAAGTTGCTCGGTCGCGTCGGCCATTGCGCGTACTGTACATGACGTGCCCGTCATCACTGCCAACTCCGTGCTCACCCCCGCTGGGTGGACCCAGCCGAGTTCGATCACGGTCGACAACACCGGCTTCATCGTGGACATCGCCCCTACGAGCGGGCCGGTTCAGCACCGTTTGCTGGTCCCCGGTTTTGTCGACCTGCAGGTCAACGGGGTTGACGATATCGATGTGTCGCGTGCCGATAGTAGCGACTGGACACGCATCGGCCAGCTGCTGATTGATCAGGGCGTCACCTCGTGGTGCCCCACCTTGGTCACGGCTCCGCTGTCGCGCTACGAACTCCCTCTTGGCCGCATCGCTGAAGCGCAGATGCAAGCACAGGCCCTCGGTCGGCCGGCCATAATCGGCGCGCACCTCGAGGGTCCATTCCTGGGCGGCGCTCCTGGAGCGCATCGCCGAGACATGCTTGCGCCAATCGATCTCGCATGGCTCGCTGCCTTGCCGACCATCGTGCGATTGGTCACGTTGGCTCCCGAACTCGAACTCGCCGCCGAAGCGATTGAGCTGTTGGTCGAGCGCGACATTCTTGTGTCGCTGGGGCACAGCGCGCCGTCGATCGCCCAATGCGACGCTGCGGTCGAAGCAGGCGCAGCGATGGCCACTCACTTGTTCAACGGAATGTCGGGGGTCCATCACCGCGACCCTGGTCTCGCGGCGTACGCGCTGGTGGACGATCGACTGACGGTGGGCCTCATCGCCGATCTGATCCACGTTCATCCCTTGGCGATCGAGCTCGCGTTTCGGGCCAAGCGTGCCGATGGCGTTGTGCTGGTGACCGACGCCGTTGCATGGCGCGCTGGAACAGCCGGCGCCGTTGGTCTCACGATGAGCGACGGCGCACCCCGCTTGGCCGATGGAACGCTTGCCGGAAGCGCGCTCACGATGGATGAAGCGATCCGCAATGTGGTGAACCATTGTTCGGTGTCGCTCGAGCAGGCAGTTCGTGCAGCCTCCACCAACCCGGCGCGCCTCATTGGCTGTGCCGACCGGGGCGCAATCGCCGTTGGTCAGCGCGGCGACCTTGTCGAACTCGATGACGAACTCCGGGTGGGCGCCGTGTGGCTGAACGGCGTCCGCGCTCGGTAGCAAGCCGATACCCTCGCCGCATGCAGATCGTCTCAGCACTCTTCGTCGAGAACTTCGAGATGCGTCAGGCCCCTGGGCCGTCGACACGCATCGACCTCACTGGCGCAATGTTCTCAATGGCGTCGCCCTCGCCGGTTCCCGTCACCGTTTCTCCTCACCTTGTCGCGCTGATTTCGTGCGCGCCTGATGAACCCGGAAGCGGCGTATTCGAGGTCATTTTCCGCAAGGGCCGCAGCGAAGACGACGAGCAAGTAGCGCGCAACGTGAGTCCATTTACGGTCGAGCCCGGCAAGTTCACGTACCGCCTCGTGAAAGGCGAGTTGGAGTTCGATAGCTATTGTCAGATCTTCGCTCACTGTCGTGTCGATCACGGTCCATGGCATCTGGTGCCGCTCACGTTGCTGCCACCAGTCTGATTTTCAGCCGATAATTGGCTTCACGCAGCATTTGAACCGAGGACTCGCGACACCTCAGCGATTAGTGTCAGCCGAGTGCCATCAACGTTGACGCCCGAACAAGACTCTGCCGCTATCAGCCTCATTCGTGGCTTCGCCATGGACGCTCCCCTCTACGCCAAGAGCGGGCATCAGGGCACGGCGATGGCCTTAGCTCCCCTGGCTCACGTGCTGTACAGCCGCATCATGAGCCACGACCCCACGAATCCATCGTGGCCCGATCGAGATCGCTTCATTCTGAGCAACGGCCACGCAAGCATTTTGCAGTACTCGATGCTGTTCTTAAATGGCTACGGGCTTGAACTCGACGACATCAAGCAGTTCCGCCAGTGGCAGTCGGCCACCCCTGGTCACCCTGAGGTTGGCCACACTGCTGGTGTCGAAGTCACAACCGGTCCCCTCGGACAGGGCTTCGCCAATGCTGTCGGCATGGCGATTGCCGAGCGCTCGTTGGCCGATCGTTTCGGCTCCGACGTGCAAGATCACCACACGTTTGTGATCGCTGGCGATGGTTGTTTCATGGAAGGTCTCAGCCACGAAGCAGCATCGATGGCCGGTCATCTCAAGCTCGGCAGCCTCATCTGCGTGCACGACGACAACCGCATCACCATCGACGGCAACACCAACCTTGCCTATAGCGACGATGTCGCGATGCGCTTCAGCAGCTACGGCTGGCATGTCGAAAACGTTGGCGAGATTGCCGACGACTGCGATGCACTCGAAGCGGCGCTGCGCCGGGCAATGGCTGTCACCGATCGGCCGAGCTTGATCATCCTGCGCTCGCACATCGGCTTCCCATCACCCGATCTCACCGACACGCACGAGGCACACGGCAACCCGTTCACGCTCGACCTCACCAATCGCACCAAAGACGCGATGGGCATTCCACAAGAGCCGTTCTGGGCTCCTACCGATTTGGTCGACGCCTATCGTGCGGCCGCTGCCCAGCGCGGCCAAGCCGCCAGCGCTCAATGGCAACAGCGCTTCGATGCGTCAGCACTCAACCGTGCCGAATGGGATGCATGCTGGGCAGCCACTGGCCTTGCGGGCTGGACTGAGTCGCTCCCTACGTTTGCGCAGGGCGACAGCATTGCTACTCGCGTTGCCATCCAAAAGGTGTTCGACGCAACGCTTGCGCACTTGCCAGGTCTCGTGGCTGGGTCAGCCGACCTCACCGCAAACACCGGCACCAAGCTCGTGGGTCAGGTTGCTCAGTCGGCCGCTACGCCTGGCGGGCGGCAGGTCTATTACGGCATCCGCGAGCACGCCATGGCTGCGGTCATGATCGGTATGTCACTGCACGGCGGCGTACTGCCCGTGGGCGGCACGTTCTTGGTATTCGCCGATTACCTGCGCCCATCGGTTCGCTTGGCTGCGCTCTCGAAGGCCAAGGTTGTGTTTGTACTCACCCACGACTCGGTTGGTGTGGGCGAAGACGGACCAACCCATCAGCCGGTCGAGCAGCTCGCTTCGCTGCGCATTATTCCTGAGCTGCAGGTTCTTCGTCCGGCCGACGCCAACGAGACCGCTCAGGCATGGCGCATCGCCGTTGAGCACGACGGCCCAACTGTGTTGGTGCTCAGCCGCCAGAACCTGCCGGTGTGCACCGATGGCTCAGCGGCCGTGACCGGGGCCGCAACCTTGAGCTCAGCGGCCAACCCTCAGGTCGTCCTTGTGGCCACGGGCAGCGAGGTTCACCTATGCGTCGCTGCTGCCGAGCAGCTCGCCTCGCAGGGCATCGGCGCCAACGTTGTGTCGATGCCTTCTTGGGACCGCTTCGAGCGCCAGTCGGCCGACTACCGCACAAGCGTGTTCCCCAAGGGTGTGCCCGTGCTGTCCGTAGAGGCTGCAACCACGTTTGGTTGGGCTCGCTACGCCAACGACAGCATCGGTATCGACCGCTTCGGCGCCAGCGCACCCGGTGCGCTCGTGCTCGACAAGCTTGGCATCAACATCGACAACATCGTCGCTCGGGCGACGGCCCTCGCGGCCAAGGCCTAGGAGGCACTCGTGGACCGTCTCGTACATCTCGCTGACGACTTTGGTCAGAGCCCATGGCTCGACAACCTCAAGCGCAGTTACATCACCTCAGGCCAACTGCAGGCTCTCGTAAACCGTGGCGTCCGCGGGCTTACCTCGAACCCCACCATCTTCCAAAAGGCCATTCAGGGCTCCCCCGACTACGACGAGCAATTCTCGGCGCTGGCAGCGGGTGCTCCGCATCCGATTATCGACGATTACTGGGCGATGGTGTTGCACGACATCAATAGCGCACTCGACATCTTTGAGCCGGTCTATGCCGCTACGTCGGGACTCGACGGATATGTGAGCGTCGAGGTCGATCCGGGCCTCGCCCATGACAGCGCCGGCACCGAGACCGCTGCGCGCGAACTCAGCGAGCGTGTCAATCGCCATAACCTGATGGTCAAAGTGCCGGCCACCCAAGCGGGCTTGCCAGCTATTGAGCAGATGATTGCCGAAGGTCGCAGCATCAACGTCACGCTCATCTTCAGCCTGCAGCGCTATGCAGCTGTGGTTGAGGCCTACATCAGCGGTCTCGAGCGTCTCGCTGCTTCCTCAACAGCCGACCTCTCGTCGGTTGCCAGCGTCGCCAGCTTCTTCATCAGCCGTGTTGACTCCGAGATCGATAAGCGCCTCGACGCCATGGGTTCGCCCGAAGCGTTGGCGTTGCGCGGTAAGGCCGCTGTTGCTCAGGGCAAGCTCGCCTACCAGATGTTTCAGCAGGCGTTCAGCGGACCACGTTGGCAAGCATTGGCCGACCGTGGTGCGCGTGTGCAGCGTCCGCTGTGGGCAAGCACTAGCACCAAGAACCCCGCCTATCCCGACACGTTGTATGTGGACGAGCTCATTGGTCCGCACACTGTGAACACATTGCCCGACGCCACGCTCGAAGCCTTTGCCGACCACGGCAACCTCGTTCGTCGCGTTGATGCCGACGTCGATCAAGCCGAAAACGATTGGCGCAACCTTGCCGCTGTCGGTATCGACCTCGACGGCGTCGCCGAGCAACTCGAGACCGAAGGGGTCGCTTCGTTTCAGGCCAGCTTCAACGAACTACTCGAAGCGCTCGAAGTGAAGGCCGCTTCGCTGCGTAACAGCGCGTGAGCACACCTGCTCGACATGCTAAGATCATCAACACGCTCAATGTATTCGTCTCCTAATTGGTGAGGTCCACTATGCAACTCGACCAGATCTGGCAGTACCCGGTGAAGTCGATGCGGGGTTCTGCCGTTACGCATGGAGCACTTGCAACCAACGGCGTCGTGGGCGATCGAATGTGGGCGCTGCGAGACGACGAACGTGGTGCAATAGCCAGTGCCCGGCGGCTCAAGTCGCTGAGCCGCTTCGAAGCCTCGTTCGTGGGTGACACCAACGACGTAGCCATACGACTGCCCGATGGTTCAACGGTGCGCAATAGCGACGCCGAAGTCAACGCTCGCATGAGTGCAGCGCTTGACCATCAGGTATCGCTGTACGCGAAGGAGCCGATTTCGAACCTCGATCACTATCGCCGCGGGCGCCCCGACAGCGACGACATGATGGTCGAACTCCGTTCGATCTTTGGGCGTCTCGACGACGAGCCGCTGCCCGATCTATCGATCTTCCCGCCCGAGATGCTTGAGTTCGAGTACCCACCGGGCAACTACTTCGATTGCTATCCGCTGATGATTATGTCCACCTCGGCGCTTGCTGCGCTGCGCGCGGCACTTCCCAACTCGGCCATCGACGAGCGTCGCTTTCGGCCATCGTTGGTCATCGACACTGGCGATGAAGCGGGTCATCCCGAGTTCGAGTGGATCGGACGCCGTATGGCTATCGGCGCAACCGAGGTTCAGATCCTTTCGGCGTGCCCACGCTGTGCTGCGATTGCCAACGAGTTCGCTCCTGACCTACCTCACGACTCAGCGGTGCTGCGCCACGTCGTGCGCAACCTCGATCAAAACGTTGGCGTGTACGCGACGGTTGTGCGAACCGGACCAATCTCGATCGGTGATTCAGTCGAGTTCGTGTGATCCCGCCGAATCATCGTGGGCGTCTATCGATCGCAGCAAATGTGCTGCTTTCTCCACTGCGCGGCGGGCCTGAGTGACTGCGCGCTCGGCAGCAGGACGCTTACTCGCGCCACCCCGAATAGCCTGGCTCAGTTCGGCCATGGCCACCTCGGCAAGTTCTTCGGAGATGGCGTCGAGGCGGTCGGCCAACGTGTGAAATTGCTCGCTCATGGCAGCAGTTCGGCGACGATATCGAGCGGATGCATCGTGACAACCGAGGCTGCAGCAAGGTGCATTGCGCAGCCAGGGTTTGCGCTGGCAACAACCGTGGCTTGACTCGCCGATGTTGCGCGCGCGATCGAAGCAAGCTTGCGATCTCGAATTTGGCCGGCAAGCTCGGGCTGAAGCGCCGAGTAGGCGCCGCCGGCACCGCAGCACAATCCGTCGTCGTCGAGTTCGACAATGTCGGCATAGCGGCCGAGCACCGTGCGCACTGGCAGGTGGGCCTTTTGCACGTGGCGTAGATGGCATGGGTCTTGCACGATGATGCTTGGACGGGCGCGGCTTGGGTCGGCGGCAGGCAAACGATCGACCCTGTCGGCAAGCCACTCGTGCACGTCGAGCACACGTGAGGAAAACGAGCGAGCCGCATCGGTGTCGAGCAGGTGCCCGTAGTCCTTCATCGCTGCGCCGCAGCCAGCCGAATTGACTAACACGGGGGCATCGCCGGGCATGCTCGCAATGGTGCGAATTGCAAGGCGTTGTGCCTGCGGTGTGAGGCCAGCGTGTGAATGAAGGGCGCCGCAGCATTCGCCGCCTCTGGCCGCCACAGCACATGTGGCTCCGGTGGACTCGACGACGCGCTGCGTTGCTCGATGTGTGGGCCGCTGCCACGCATCCATGACGCATCCGGTGAACACGTAGACATCGGTGCCAGTGGCCCTGATTGCTGGACCGCGCCGTAACGCCAATTTGGCGAGCCCGGCGCGCTTGGGCACGAGGTGCAGGCGTTGAGCTACGGCGATGAGCGATGAACCCACGAGCAGCAAGCGATGATGAGCGAGCGCACGGAACGCAAGACGCTGCCAGCGAGGTGTGCTGCGATGGTTGGCGGCGAGCGACGTACGTGTGTCTTCGATGAGGTGTCCGTAGTGCACGCCAGATGGGCAAGCCGGCTCGCAGCCGCGGCACTGCACGCACGTTTCCATGAATCCAATGAACGCATCGTCGATTGGAGCTTCGTCGTAGAAGACGGTGCGCATCGCCGCAATTCGTCCGCGTGGAGACAAGCTCTCTTCGCCAGTGGCTCGGTACGTGGGGCAATGTGGGAGGCACAAACCACAGCTCACACAGCTCGCTAGTTCGGCTTCGTTGAGCTGTAGCTTCATGAACGCTTCACCGTAGTAGACCGTTACCAGTTGAGAGACATACGAACGCATGCCCGAAGGTCACACAATTCACCGAATCGCTCGAGATCATGGGCCGCTCCTGTTCGGCGAGGCACTGCGGATCACCTCGCCTCAGGGCCGATTTGCCGCCGATGCCGCTCGGGTCGATGGGCAAGTGCTCACTGATCTCGAAGCCGTTGGGAAACATCTCTTTTACCATTTCGAGAACGGCGACATCGGCCATGTGCACCTCGGACTGTTCGGAAAATTTCGGGTCGCCAAGGGCCCAAAGACGCCCGATGTAGTGGGCATGGTGCGGATGCGCATGCAGTCGAGTCGGGCCACCATCGATCTCGCTGGTCCCACTGAGTGCTCGATTGGCACGCTTGATGATCGCGCCAAAATCCTGAAGCGACTCGGACCTGATCCGCTTGGCAACAAGGCAGACTCACAATTGGCGATCGATCGAATGGCCAAGTCAAAGCAAGCCATTGGCGCCGTGCTGCTCGACCAAAAAGTTCTCTGCGGGGTGGGCAACGTATACAGAGCCGAGGCGTTGTTTGTCTGCGGCATCCATCCGTCTCGCCTCGGACTCGCGCTCAGCCGCGCCGAATTGCAGATGTTGTGGGACACCGTGGTTGCGATGCTGCGCAAAGGGGTGCAGGACAATCGCATCATTACGGTAGGTCCTGAACACCTCGCTCAAACCAAGGGCCGACGCTTCCGTCGAGGCGAGGCCACCTTCGTGTATCACCGCGATCGCTGTCTGAAGTGCGCCACACCAATCCAAACAGTCGAGCTTGCCGGTCGGCCGTGTTACTTCTGTCCAACCTGCCAGCAGCGCTGAATCTGTTGTGTCAAGAAATTGTGTAGATGTTGCGTTTAGTGTCGAGTTGACGACTATTCGGCACTGACAGCGAGTATTTTTCCACAGTCTGGTCGTGGCGGCCAGAGCGGAAAGGGCGTCTCTACATGTTCGGTGATCGGTTCTCGAGGTCAGTGATGCGTTCGAGGTGGGCCGCCGTTGGCGCCGCTGTTGCAGTTGCCTGTGGCGCAGGTGGCGTCGGATGGGTTGCTCATGCGACATCAGGTGCTTCCATCTCGTCGTTCGTGAACATCACGCCGTGTCGTCTGTTCGACACCCGCGCTGGCGGAGACACCGTAGGCAACCGGTCTACGCCTCTTGGCACAGGCGAAACCTTTGACCGCCAGGTGTGGGGCACAAATGGTTCGTGCACTATCCCTTCTACTGCGACGGGCATTTCGTACAACCTCACCGTGCCCGACCCCATGGTGACTGGATTCGTGAAGCTGTATCCCGGCGACGCTGCCGTGCCAAACGCCAGCGCGATCAACACCTCGGCGCTCTTTGGCACGAAAGCTAACGGCGGCATCGTTGGACTCTCAGCAACTGGCAGCATCAAGCTGTTCAACCAAGTTGGACCACTCAACGCGATTCTCGATGTCACCGGATACTTCGTTGGAGTCACACCGGGCACCGCTGGCGCTAATGGCAC
>JBAXER010000030.1:0-30659 GCA_037140375.1 Actinomycetota bacterium | reverse complement strand
GCGCTCACTTCGCCGCGATCGCGGTCGGTCTCGGCCGACGCACGAAAGCGCACCACGTAATAGGTCCAAATTGGGGTGAACATTGACATGAGAGTTCTCCTAACGAGTTATTGCTGCTGGGGGGAGCTGTGAAAAGCGACATCGACCGGGTCACAGCGCCCGGACAATCTGCTGGAGGGCTGGGTAGCCCAACAACACCATGAAGCCAACGAACATCAACACAGTGGGTAGCCCCATGCGCTCTGTTGCGGCTTGTGCGTCGGCTTCGATTCGCGCCATTTGATGCGCGCGCAGTGCTGCTGCTTTGGCCGACAACGACAACTTGATGCGGGCGCCTTGTTCTCCGGCGAGCTGAACGCTCGCCGCAATCTCAGCGAGCTCACGAACTCCGATCGCTTCACCGAGCTCGGTGAAGCTGCTCCACGGTGATTGGCGCTTGGTGCGTGAGCGAAGCAGAGCGTGGCGAATCTGGGTGAACGCCCATCCGTCGCCCGCCTGTGCTGCAGCTTCGAGCGACGTCTCAATTCCGGCACCGCCAGCCAAGAGAATGTTGACGAGATCGAGGTAGCTCGACAGTGCATTACAGAAGCCGGCCCGACGGGATTTGGCCTGTGACCGCAGGGTCAGATCTGGCACCACAAATCCGACAGCCGCCGCGGAGAGGGCGGCTCCGATGGCCACCGCGTTAGGCAACGGTGACCCGGCAAATCGCAATGTCACGGCCAACGCAACCGCAATTCCTGCCAACGCCAGGGTGGTTGCAAACTTCTCCGCCACGAACCGTTCGACCGGGCGCTCCATCACAGCAAGATCCTTTTCGACACGCGAACCAAGGCGCCCGATCACCACTCGCGACATGGTCTCGGCCAAACCGCTACGGGTCGACGTCGTGGTCACTGAACGCTGATCAGCCACAGAAACGCCGATCCGCTCAAGGCGCTGGAACGAAACCGCTAATGCGGCAGGACGCGCTGTCAGCGCCCGAACGATGACAAAGAGCCCAAGCCCGACACCCGCACCCAGCCACAAACTTGCGTTCATGACGCGACCTTCGCCAGCGAACGGCGGGCCACGAATCGCTGCGGCATTGCGATGCGACCCATGCGAGACATCAGCACGAACGATGCGCCAAACGTTGCGAGAATGAGGGCCAACACAAGTTGGCCGGCGGCGGTGTCGTACGGACGAAGGTACGCGCGGTCGAGCAGCAACAACCCGACAACAAAAACGGCAACCACTGCGACGATGATTCGCACCGCGCTTCGGCTGCGAGCACGACCGACCCAGACCCGAGTGCGCATGCGAGCTTCATCGCGAGCGCTTTCGGCAAGATGGCCCAGCAATGCGCCGAGATCACGGGCTTCCTTCTCTGCCGCGATGACGAGCGCGACCACAACAAAGTCGGCCATTGGATGATCGACCTCTTCGGCGAAGCGGCGCAGTGCTGCGGGAAGCCCTTCATAACCAATGCGGGCAGCGAGCCGTTGGACCGGCGCGGCGAGCGCTCGGGGTGCCAGCGAAGCAGTTGCCCCGATCGCATGTTCCAAACCATTGGCCGCAGCAAGGGTGTCGCGAATCTGCTCGGTCCACGAAGCAATTGCTTCGACCAACTCAAGTTCGCGGCCATGGGCGCCCCGCCCGCGCAGCGCGCTTGGCGCATACCAACCCGAGGCGGCTGCAACGGCGGCGAGGACGGGCCAATGGCTGGCGGCTATTGCCACGACGGCCGCCGAGAATGCCAGCAGTAGTCGGAGCAGACATCGGTCAGCGTGAAGGGCGAGTCGACCCCCGAGTCCCTCAGGGCGAACCAACACAACCCGACCACGCAGGCCTGCGCGTGCAAGAAACAATCCGAGGCCAATGAGGGCACCGAGCATCGCAATGATCAGCAGGTTCACGAAACCCACCACCCTTCGGGCTTGTCGAGGTAGGCGGCATCGAAACCGTGCGCCTCAAGCAGTGCCAAAGTTGTCGAACGAAGTGGATAGCCGGGAACAGCGCGACCGTCGAGTCCTGGCTTGAAGACTTCATTCGAAACGATGCGAACGCCGTCGGCATCGACGACCTCGCGGATGCTGGTCACGCGACGCACTCCGCCGATCGTTTCGATATGCACGACGAAATGCAGTGCTGTGGCCAACAACAAGTTCACCGTGTCGACGGGCAAACCCAGTTCGGCCATCGAGACATACGCCGCGAGTTTCGGGAAAACGGTGCGACTCGAGTCGGCGTGCATCGTGCACATCGACCCGTTGTTGCCTTGGCTCATCGCCATCAACATCGGGAACGCTTCTGGTCCTCGAACCTCACCGACGACAACCCGATCGGGGTCCATGCGCAGCGCCATCCGAGTGAGATCGACCATGGTGATCGCGCCGCGACCCTCGATGTTGGCCGGCCTGCTTTGCAGCATGTCGTAATCGGGGTGAAGCTCTTCGAACCGGTCGAGGCCGAGTTCGTAGGCGTCCTCGATCGTCACGATGCGTTCATCGACGGGCACCTCGTTGAGCAGCGCGCGCAACAGCGTGGTCTTGCCGCTTCCCGTTCCACCGGCGATCACCATGTTGCGCTTGGCCCGAACGGCGGCGGCAAGGAATTCGGTGAGGCCTTCGTCGAGCAAACCATTGTCTTCAAGTTCACGCAGCGAGCTCAGCTCGAACCGATGCTTGCGAATGATCACGCTTGGCCTCGCGCTCACCTCCATCGTTGCGAACAAACGCGAGCCGTCGGGCAACTGAATGTTGAGCTCGGGATTTGCTGCGTCGAAGCGACGCTCACTGCGACCAGCACGGGCCGCGACGAGGCGCACCAGATCGATCAGTTCTTCGTCGGAGTCGACCACTGGCGCAGAGGCAAGCCGACGCCCATCGACGGTCTTGACCCATGTAGACGCCGCCCCGCGAATGTGGATGTCGCTGATCTCTGGAGAATCGAGCAACGGCTGTATGCGGCCGAGTCCGAGCACCCGAGCAAGCACTGCATCGGCAAGCTGAGCCTCACCTTCGCCCGACAACGTTTCGACCCCGCCGGCGAGGTGACGCGCCGCAAGCGAGTCGAGATGATTACCAACGATGCGGCGAGCGAACTCGCGCTCGGTAGCAAGATCAAGAGCTGGTTGCACCGCAGCGCTGCGCTCGATGCGCTGGTCGGCGAGCGCCTCGCTGACGGCTTGCGATATCGAGACGACAAGCTGCTGGTCGACCGTGATCATGCCGTCACCTGCATGGGAGTTTCGAACGCTGCGTCTTCGGCACGATCGCCGACATCAGAGGTACACAGCTCGCGGAGTATCGCGTCAAGCGCCGCATCTCGTGAGCGTTGCTGGCGTTGCGTGCGTGCCGCTGCGATGACACCCCACACGCGCTCTCGTACAGCATCGGCAACCTCGGTAACGCCGTATGGCTGGGCACTATTCAGCACCACCACTGGCGAGGCGCAAGCCCCGAGCAACTGCGACCGATGGGCCAACGCAACGATCGCCTCGACCGAGTTGTTCGACACGACAATCGTGTGGTCAGCCGAGGCCGCCGCCGCAAGCGACGCTGACCCAGGCCGGATGCGACCGATGTCGACGACAACGATGGTGTCTACGCCAGCGACCGCCGCCAACACGTGCCCAAGCGCGGCGCGCAACGCAGCATTTGTTTGCTCGGCTGACGGATGCGCCACAACGACGGCAACGCCATCACGCGTGGTTTGCGCGAATCGCCACACGTCATCGGCGTCGATGCCCGTGCGAGCCGCGCCGGCGAGTTCCATCAGCCCGGGTTTCAGCGCAACATCGAAACGAGCGGCCAAGCAACCACCATCGGGATCGGCTTCGATGAGTAACGCGCCGTTGCCAGCCCGAGCGACAAGATCGTACGCAAGGGTCGTAGCGCCGCAGGAACCGTTCACTGTGCCAACCGCAATCAACGTCATGTCAGCGATCACCAACTCGGGCAAGCTGCACCTTGGCGGCCGATGCGACCGCGCTCGACAATGAGATTGGCCCACGAACGGTCACGATTGTCGAGGTGCCATCTGGGGCCAACGACACGGACCACACGATTGCTTGCTCGTCGAGCAAGGTGGCTTGGGTCTCGCCCGCGACCCCAACCGAAGTGACAACAACTCGCACGTGATCGTTGGGAGCCAGATCGGGCGGCACTTGTCCGGGGGCCAAGGCCATGCTCGTGAGCGCCTCGCCATTGAGCAGTGGTCGTGCCGCCGTAACGAGCGACTGAGTCAATGGCGAATCGGCAGCGATGTCGATGAGCGCAATCTGCCCAATGAGATCGGCGGCGTTGCGGCCCCGAACCATCGCTGCGGTTGCCCCCGCCATCTCGGCTCCCTTGAGATCGTCGGCCACGATGGCGCTACCACGCGAAACCGAGCGAGACGCAACCACAACAGTGGTGGTGGCATTGCTTCGCGAACTGAACATCACCGCAAGCAACGCACAACCAGCCACGAGCACCACGCCCACGACAAGCTCGGGCATACGCAATGGTCGCGACCGTTGCGCCTGAGCCGTCGCTCGGGGCACTCGGCCCGCCGCCGAGCGAACACCTTGGGGCCTACGCGCAGCACGTGTCGGCATTGCCTCAATCCGCTCCGCCACGAAAACCTCCGTTGTAGCCCCGCCAGGGGATGGGCACACCAGACGCCTCAGCGAGCTTGTGTGCACTTCAGGTCTATGAATGGAAAACGCGAGTTCAACTAGTCCATTCAGCTCACATCAGCCCTCGAATCTCTGCAAAGGCTCAAGGACGCGGACAAATTCGCGCGCTCCGAGGTCGTGCTTCACCCTCGCCCGAGGCGTCTCCACGCGTGAGGTCTGGCATTCCACGGCGTAGCCTCTGAGCCATGTCGACGACGGTCCCACCTCTGGATCTCCCCCAAGCAAACGATGCTTGCTGGTGTGGCAGCGGCCGCAAATACAAGCGTTGCCACAAGCCACTCGAAGGTCGAGTCGTGCAGGGAGAAATCAGTCCCTACCGGCCCGTACCAGCGCACATTGTTCGCCCGAGCTACGCCGATTCAGGCCAGATCGTGCGCTGGAGTGAGCCACGAGTCAAGGCTCCAGAGATCATCGAACGCATGCGCCACGCAGGTCATCTTGGCGCTGAAATTCTGCGCCTCGCGGGCGAGATGGTGCGACCCGGAATCACCACCGACGAGATCGATGCCTATGTGCACCAGCTCACCATCGACGCCGGCGCCTACCCCAGCCCACTCAACTACGGCGGCTACCGCAAGAGCGTGTGCACCAGCGTGAACGAAGTGATCTGCCATGGCATCCCCGACTCACGGGCGTTGCTTGATGGCGACATCATCAACCTCGATGTCACCGCATACATCGGCGGCGTTCACGGCGATACCAACGCAACATTCTTGGTCGGCGATGTCGACGAAGCCAGCCGCAACTTGGTCAAGGTGGCCGAAGAATGCATGTGGAAAGGCATCGAGGCCGTTCGCCCCGATCGGCCTGTAAGCGATATCGGTAAGGCCATCGAGTCGCACGCCAAACCTCACCGCTACGGCGTGGTGCGTGCGTTCATCGGACACGGCATCGGTGAGCAATTTCACACCGATATCCAAATCCTGCACTACTACGACTCACGGGCCAACACGATTATGCGCCCGGGTATGACCTTCACCATCGAGCCGATGATCACGCTTGGCACGTGGCAGCACCGCATGTGGGACGACGACTGGACCGCCGTCACTGCCGACGGCAAGCGCACTGCGCAATTCGAGCACATGATTCTTGTGACCGACGATGGCTTCGATGTGCTCACCGGCGGCGAAGGCGCAGTGTCGCCCACGGCTCCCTGGAACCGCTGAACACGTCGTCGCTCTGCCCGCTGATTCGTCAGCGTCGCGAACGTTGGTGCTCGACCCCGTTCAGCCACCACGTAAACAAGTCATTGTCATCAACCCCGAATGCGGCGTCGACGGCTTGGCCGCAGGCCTCAATATCTCCGGCGCACAGCGCACTGATGGCCTGCGACAAATCACCTTGCGGCCACGGCAGAGCACTGAGCGTTCGTTGGCTCACCCTCATCGTGGTTGCCGACAAACCGCTGCCCGCTGACTGATGCGCAATCGATACCGATGCAACGGGCGACGTGAGCACAGCAGCAATGGCAAGCACATCGACGCCCTCGCCGGGAACGAGCCGAATGACGGGCACCGCTGGAAGCCATGCTCCTGACACATCGGCGACGGCCTCGAGCACATGCGTCTGGGTGGCAACGAGCACCTTCGGGACCAGGCAGCGCTCGGCCCAACGTTGCATGAATGGCACCAGTTTCGATCGGTCGACGCGTGGCGCCTCGAAGCGTTGTTTGGCGAAGCGCGTTGCAACGCGACCCCAATGACACTCGGCGACATCGATGAGTCCTGTGGTGATGAGCGGAGGTCCGTCGGCGGTGTCGCTGACAGCGCCGACAAGCCCGTAGTACTGATCGCGAAAGTTGGCGGTGACGAGCGCGTAATCGGTGAGGACGCCACGAGCAAGCACTGACGGAACGGGCGGCAACCCGAGTGAGTCGGCGATGAGCACACCCCAATGATCGTTGGCGTTCGCGAAGTGTTGATCGAGAAGCGATGGCGTCGTGTGAAAGCTGACGCCGCTGGTTCGCTCGATGGTCGGATGCGCGACCGACGCCTCAACGGCGCGCTCAAAGCCGACGGCACAAGTGCGCACCATCGCGTCGAAGACATGCTCGGACGACGACCAGAACCACTTGATCGAAGCCTGCCGCAGCACGCTCGCCCGAATTGGCCCAGCGTCACGCGCGGTGAGCAACGACACCGGCAGCACGAGACCAACCCGTCCACCGTCGGGGCGGGCGAGGCGCACAGCCAGCGCCAGGAAATCGGCCGCAGCATCGGCGTATGGACCGCCGCCGAACGCTGACCGGCCCGAGCGAGCCGTGGTGCTTGCCATCTGCGACAAGAACGGCGGATTGCCGACCACCACATCGAATCGTCGATCGCCCCAACCGCGCTCCAAAGAATCGCCTTGCAGGGTCTCGATCTGTTCGGTCGTTGCGCTACGGGCGAGTCCACCAAGGTCGATGTCGGCCCCAGTGAGTTGCGGGATTCCTCCGGCCGCACGAATGACCCGCGCTGCTTCAATCAGGAACCGGCCATCGCCACAGGCCGGATCGAGCACACGCACCACGGTGCCTGGTTGCACGTGAGTGATGGTCTGCTCGACAACGTGAGCAACGAGCGCGTGCGGCGTATACCAAGCACCGGTGCGCTTACGTTCGTCGGCCGACAACGAAGTGTCGTACGCGTCGGAGCCGCTGTGTTGAGGAACGAGGGAGCGTACGATGGGCACAGGCTACGAGCGTAGGGAAATGCGGCACGGCATGATCGAACCTCTATCGTTTCGGTCGTGTCATTCGGAACCGAGTCGGGCCGCTATCTCTCCTTCAATCGCGACGAGTGGGCGATGCTGCGTGCAGCCACACCGCTCACTCTGCGACAAGCCGATCTCGATGAGTTGCGCGGCATCAACGAGAGCATCGATCTCGACGAAGTCGCCACGGTGTATCTCTCGCTCACCCGCTTACTGAACCTGTATGTCAGCGCCACGCAGAACCTTCAAAAGGTGAGCTCTACCTTCTTGGGCACGATGAGCTCAAAGGTTCCTTACGTCATCGGCGTGGCCGGCAGCGTGGCCGTGGGTAAGAGCACGTTCGCCCGAATCCTGCAAGCGCTGCTGGCGCGTTGGCCCGACCATCCAAAGGTGGGGCTCATCACCACCGACGGCTTCTTGTATCCCAACCGCGTGCTCGAAGAGCGCGGCATTATGAACCGCAAGGGCTTCCCCGAAAGTTACGACACCAAGCGACTGCTTCAGTTTCTCCGCGAGCTGAAAAGTGGCGCACCTGTTGTCACCGCTCCGGTGTATAGCCACGTGGTGTACGACATCGTCGAGGGCAACGACGTAGAGATTGCTCAGCCAGACATCTTGATCCTCGAGGGGCTCAATGTGTTGCAGGTAGGCACCGAGACCAACGAGTTCGTGAGCGACTACTTCGACTTCAGCATTTATGTCGATGCTCTCGAGAGCGACATCGAGGGTTGGTACGTTCAGCGCTTTCTCACACTGCGCGAAACCGTGTTCCAAAATCCTGACAGCTTCTTTCAGCACTACGCAGCGCTCTCGCACGAAGAAGCCGTAGAGACCGCGCGGTTCATCTGGCGCGAGATCAACGGGCGCAACTTGCGCGAAAACATCGAGCCAACCCGAGATCGCGCCTCGCTGGTGCTGCGCAAGGGCGCCGATCACCGGGTCACCGATGTAAAACTTCGCCGCCTCTGATCAGTCAGTGCAGCTATTGAGCCAACCACTGCGGCAAGTGCGTGAGCGACTCGAGTTCGACAACCGTGTGTCCATGATCGTGCGGCGCATGCTCGAGTTCCCACAGCAACGGATACGGAACATGTACTCCACTGCCCCCAAGCGTGAGTACCGGCAGCACATCGCTGCGTAGCGAGTTACCAACCATGCAGAAACGCTCGGGCAGAACGCCCAAGTTGTTGATGATCCGCGCGTAGGTAACCACGTCTTTTTCCATCACGATTTCGACACGCTCGAAATGATGCGCAAGGCCGCTGGTCTCGACCTTTGCGGTCTGATGGATGAGGTCGCCCTTGGTGATGAGCACAAGCCGATGCGCTGCCCCGACCTGCTCGAGCACGCTGGAAACATCGGGCAGCAGCCGAACCGGATCGAGCAGCATCGCGCGGACCACTTCGCCGAGTCGGGTGACCACCGATGCCGGAAGTCGATCGGGGGCAAGCATCGCTGCGCACTCGAGCATCGATAGGCCAAACGCCTTTACGCCATATCCGAGGATGTGCATATTGCGGCGCTCTGTCGCCGTGAGCGCCTCTTTCACATTGATGCCAGCGTCTACAAATGGCGTGACGAGTTCGACAAAGGTCTGCTCGGCTGCAAAGAACGTGTCTTCGCTGTGCCACAGCGTGTCGTCGGCGTCGAACGCCACCACGTCGTATCGCGATGCTGCACGCGTGAGATCGAGTCGGGTGAACCCGAACAGGATCTCGTCGATGAGCACGCCATCGCGGGTGGTGTACGAATCGCGCAGGTGCCCCTCGCGACGGAATCCGGCACGGTCGAACAGCCTGAGACTGCGATCGTTGGCCACCGAGACGTAGGCCTCGACCTTGTGGATCTCGGCGTTGGCGAACAATTCGTTGACAACAGCACGCACTGCTTCGCTGGCGAGGCCCTGACCTTGGAATGGGGCGGCCAACGTGATGCCCAATTCAACTGCGTGGGCAACTCCGGCAACCGGTGCCACCATGAGATCGCCGATGAGGCGACCCGACGAATCGCGGAGCGCTAGCTGGCCGCCGCTGGCGAGCGAGTGACCAACCGTGCTGGCAATGAGTTGGAGAGCGGCCTCGGCAGTGAACGGCATCGGCCATGCCTGGTGCCGGGCGACCGCTTGGTCGTTCTTGTATTCGACGAGCGCTGCAACGTCGCCAGCCGTGAGCCGATCGAGAACAAGCCGGCCCGCGCGCACGGCCACAAACTGCTGCTGCATCGCTACCTAGCGGTGAATGGCGTTGAGGTAGTTATAGACCGTGATGCGCGAAACGCCCATCGAGTCGCTGACATCTTCGACCGCTCGACGCAGGGTGAACGCACCGCGCTCGTCGAGCAGACGAATGGCGCGCTGCTTATCTTCGCGACCCAACTCGGCCAGCGGACTGCCGAACTCGCGCTCGACGGATTCGATGAGACGATCGAGTGCGCCATGCAGCGGAGCTGGCCGCACAACCGCCACAACAACGCCCTCCCACATCAGTGGAATGTCGCTGGGCTCGCGCTGGCTCACCGGTAGCACTGTTGCACCCAACGCCTCGGCGACGGGCCGCACTGCAAGCACAAGCGGATGACGAGGCAAACTCATGTGGAGCCCTGAGCCACGTGCATGGTGACGTGCGAAGCACCATTGGCGAAAGCCGCCCTGACGAGTTCGGCGATCACCAAAGGCATTGCCTCAGTAGATGCTGTGCAACTTGAGCCGAACGGGCCGAACTCGACCGTGGCTCCCACAGCTTCGGCGGCAGACACTGCAGCCGTGACGTGCGGACCTGGAAGACCCTCGACGAACGGTTCGACAGTGAACTCAAGTTGCAGCACCCCTGAAATCTAGGCCGAAAGCACACCAATAGAAATCAGCGAGCACCCATCACCCGTTGAAGATCTTGGGAACGCAGCAGGCAATCTTGCCCTGCGGCATCGAAAGCCTGCCCGAGACGATTGAGCGCGGGGCGAAATGTCGAGTTCCAGTCGCCCTCGAATTGGTCGCGGGCCGGACCCACCCATGTGGTGCCGCCGAGCGCTGAGGTGACCGTGCTGACCAACGTGTTGATGGTGTCGATCTGGTGTTTCATGGTGCTGCCCAAGCGGGCGAGTTGCTCTGGATTGGCGCCATACATGCTCATCGAAGTTCTCCTTAGTTCGGGTGCTCATGCACGGAACCTTGAGTGCGCGGAGACCTGCGAATTGGAAAACGGCCGCATCGGCAATGCGGGGATTACTCAGCGACGGTGATGAGGCCTTGAGCCAACAACAACGCAACGCTGTCGGTCATCACGCGTTGCGTCGCAAGCAGATCATCGAGATCGGCGCGGTTGACCCATCGCGCAGCGATGACCTCACCGTCGGCGAACACGAACGGCCCGTCGCACACCACGCGATAGCAGCGCGCGTTGAGCACGAAGAATTCGTCGCTGAACGATCCTGCGCCAATGGGCGTTGGCACAACAGCGCTCACCCCAACTTCCTCGGCGAGCTCGCGAACTGCGGCCGTGTCATAGGTCTCTCCAGAAGCAACAACGCCACCCACCGCAATGTCCCACAACCCAGGACACACATCTTTGGAGAAACTGCGTTGATGAACCAGCAGACGGCCATCGGTGTGTTGCACTGCAATAAACACGCCCCGATGGCGAAGTCTGTGGGCGCGCATCTCGGCGCGGGTGACCACCCGAATCACGTGATCGTCTTCGTCGACGACATCGACAAGTTCGACAAGTTCGACAAGTTCGGTGTTCGTGTTTGGATTCATGATCGCCCTAACGCGGTCATTCGACGAGTGCTGCACCACGGCTACGGAGTTCGAACTTGAGCACCTTGCCACTGGCGTTCATCGGCAGCGCATCGACGGTTTGCACATAGCGAGGAACCTTGTAGTTGGCCATGTTGGCGCGACACCACGCAATGACATCCTCGGCAACAATCGAGGCTCCGGGCTTGGCGATGATGAACGCCATGCCGACCTCGCCCATGCGACGATCTGGCACGCCAACGACAGCAACCTGGCTCACACCGGGGTAGCCGAGCAGCGCATTTTCGATCTCGGCTGGGTAGGCGTTGAAGCCACCCATGATGAACATGTCTTTCTTGCGATCGGTGATACGCACGTTGCCCTCGGCGTCTTGCACCGCAACATCGCCTGTGGCCAGCCAACCGTCGGCGTTGACCGTTTCGGCAGTGGCTTCGGGGTTGCCGAAATAGCCAAGCATCACGTTGTAGCCGCGCACCCAGACCTCGCCAGCCTCGCCGACAGCAACATCGTTTCCGTCTTCGTCGACAAGGCGCACCTCAACATCGGGGATGGCTCGGCCGGCTGTGTTGGCAATCGTTTCGATGGGGTCGTCGTGACGGCACATCGTGACAATGCCGGTGGTCTCGGTGAGTCCGTAACCGGTAACCACGGTCTCAAACTTGAGCTCTTCGCGCATGCGCCGAATGAGTTCGACGGGCACGGTGGCGGCACCGGTGACAGCAAGACGCAACGACGAAAGATCGAACGACGCAAGCTGCGGGTGATCGAGAATGGTCTGGTAGATCGAGGGAGGCCCGGGCAACATGCTGATGCGTTCGTCGACAACGCGACGCATCACCTGCGGCACATCGAACACGGCTTGCGGAACGATGGTTGCGCCCTTCACGAGCGACGCCACGATGCCCGCCTTGAGCCCGAACGCGTGAAAGAACGGGTTCACGATGAGGTAGCGATCGCCGTGCCGCAAGCCCACAACAGTGGCCCATGCGTTGAAGCCTTTCACCGTTGCCCCGTGGCTGAGCATTGCGCCCTTGGGCCGGCCGGTGGTGCCGCTGGTGAACATGATGTCGCTGGTGTCGTCGGGCTTCACGGCTGCGCTGCGGGCCACGACCTCGGCGTGAGCAACCGACGAACCAGCAGCAATGAAATCGGCCCACGAAACGCATCCGGCCGGCACATCGCCAGAGATGACGACCACGGTCTCAAGCGAATCGACAGCGTCGGCGTCTGTGAGCAGGGCCGGATAGTTCGTATCGAGAAAGTCGGTGACGGTGAAGAGCATGCGAACGCCAGCGGTGCGCAGCACGTAGGCGGCCTCGGGGCCTTTGAAGCGCGTGTTCAGCGGAACCAGCACGGCTCCGGCGCGATACGCACCGAGCGCGGCGAGCAGCCACCGCAAGCCATTGGGGGCCCAGATGCACACACGATCGCCCGGTTCGAGGCCAGCAGCGATGAACCCTTGCGCGGCGACATCTACCTGCTGGGCAAGCTCGGCGAACGTGAGTCGCGTGTCGCCATCGACGACACCTTCGCTGGCTCCAAAGAGCGCAACCGCACGGTCAACGATCGCCGGAATCGTGGCTATCGAACCATCGTTGAACACATCGTCGTAGTTACCCATATTGGGTGGACTATAACTGCCGCTGTAGCGGCAGCACGTGCCGCATTCGGGGGCCAAGTGAGCGCGCTGTATCTACACGAGACAATCGACATTGTGGGCCAAGGATCGTGGCCCTATATGCAGCACACCCTGCAGGCAAGCGGTAACGAGATCAACAACTTTGTGCTGCAGGGCACCTGGTCGGTGATGGGCATCACCGGCAGATGGCCGCAAGTGATCAACATCTGGGACATCCCCAACGGATGGGACGGGTGGGGTGCTTCGGTCGAGCGATTGAACCTGAAACGAACGCAGAACACCGAACTCAACGCGTGGTGGGATGAGGCCTACAAGTCGCGCACCGGCGGATTCGATCGGCTGCTCGCTGGCGCCCCGAACAGTCCAACCACGGCGTCGCTGGTGGCCGCCGGCGTACGCGGATCACTGTTCGTGCATGAGATCGCGACGGTTCGCCCAGGCACCACGCTTGAACACCTTGAGGCGGTGGCGGCGGTGCAAGTGCCGTTGATGGCCGAGTACGGATTCACCGCAACCGGCCTCTACGAAACGTTGATGACCGACAACGAAGTGATCACGGTGTGGTCGGGCAGCGTTGAGGCCCATACAAACCTGCAACGAGCCAAGCATGCATCACGCCATCGTCTACCCGCGGGCGACGATCGGCTGAGCCAATGGCGGCGCACGGCCCGCGAGTTCGTTACCAATTGGCGCAGCGAATTGATGACACCATGCCCAGGAATCACCATCGGGCCCGAGCACCAGTAAGACTCTGACCCGTCGTTGGCATCTGATTCGTGAGCGCCCTGCTCGTAGGCTGACGACGCAATCGCGGGCGTCGCGAAACTACAAGGAGACGTTGGTTACCAATGAAGGGAATCCTCTCGTGGGGCACGCACCTGCCGTATCGGCGGCTCGACCGTTCGACCATTGCGGCAGTTGCCGGCACTGGTGGCGGCAAGGGCACGCGTTCGGTTGCATCGTTTGACGAAGACGCCACCACGATGGGGGTCGAAGCCGCACGTTCGGCAGTCGAACGCAGCACCGTGGTTCCCGAATCGCTGTGGTTCAGCACCGTCGCGGTGCCGTATCTCGATAAGACCAATGCCACCACGATCCACGCCGCCCTTCGCCTTGGTAGCCACGTTGCAGCGTTCGATGCCAATGGCTCGGTGAAGTCGGCTGTTGGCGCGCTGCATGCTGCGCTGTCGATGGATGCGCCAGCGCTTGTGGTGTCCAGTGATCTGCGCTCAGGCCTTCCCGGATCCACCGACGAATCCGCTGGCGGCGATGGTGCTGCTGCACTGCTTGTTGGCAGTTCGTCGCAAGGCGTGTTGCTGGCCGAATACATCGCCCGCGGCACAGCCACCGAAGAGTTCCTCGATCGCTGGCGCACACCCGGCGACAACCGTTCGAAGCTGTGGGAGGAGCGCTTTGGCGAAACCCGCTACGCGGCGCTGGCTCCTACGGCATGGGCTGCGGCGCTTGCCCAAGCCGGACTTCAGGCCAGCGATGTCGATCACCTCGTGGTTACTGGCACCCACGATCGCGCCAACACCAGCGTTGCTCGTTCGCTTGGCGCTCGCACCGAGGCGTTCGTCGACTCGCTTGCCGCCACCGTGGGTAACACCGGTGCCGCTCACCCCGCGCTGCTGCTTGCTTCGGCCCTTGAGTCGGCCACACCAAACCAAGTGATCGCGCTTGTGGTGCTCGCCGACGGCGTAGAGGTCATGCTCTTTCGCACCACCGACGCCTTGGCGTCGTACGAGCCACGGCGCACCGTGGCGGCTCAGGTCAATTCTGTGGGAGCAATCACGTACGGTCGCTTCCTCGCCTGGCGCGGCATGCTCACTGTCGATCCTCCGCGCCGGCCTGAGCCTTCACGGCCATCGGCAACGGCCACCGGGCGCTCACGCGATTGGAAGTTCGGTTTTGTCGGCTCGGTCGATGACGAAGGCGAAGTGCACATGCCGCCGTCACGACTCGATAGCGAGCGACGCGCGATGGCCGACGCTCACGGCACCATCGTGACCTACACACTCGACAAACTGTCGTACTCGCTCAATCCCCCGCTGGTCTTCGCAGTGGTCGACTTCGATCACGGCGGTCGCCTACCGATTGAGCTCACCGATGTCGATGCCGCCGAGGTGGCCATTGGCGGTCGCGTCGAAATGACATTCCGCAAGCTGTTCACGGCCGACGGCGTACACAACTATTTCTGGAAAGCACGCCCCATTCGCGGCGAACACCAAGAGAACGGAGCCAGCTGAGATGGCATCGCATGGCATCAAAAATCGGGTCGCCATTATCGGCATGGGCTGCACACGGTTCACCGAGCACTGGGACAAGGGCCTCGACGATCTGCTCATCGAATCCAGCGACCTTGCGTTCAAGTCGGCCGGCATCGCCAAGCAAGACATCGACGCCTACTGGCTCGGCACCGCCCAATCAGCAATGAGCGGTATTGCCTTAGCCCGCCCGCTGCAACTGCAAGGTAAGCCCGTCACGCGCGTAGAGAACTACTGCGCCACTGGCTCCGAGGCGCTGCGCCAAGCGTGTTATGCGGTCGCTAGCGGCGCGTATGACAGCGCAATGGCTATCGGCGCCGAGAAGGTAAAAGACAGCGGCATGCAAGGCCTCAACGCCTTTCCGGTGCCCAACGACGGCACCGCTCGCACGCTCACTGCGGCGGCAATGTTCTCGATGGTGGCACCCGCCTACGCGCAAAAGTACGGCGTCGATCGCGCCGACCTCAAACGAGTGCTGGCGCGCATCGCATCGAAGAACCACGCCAACGGCGCGAAGAACCCACTCGCTCAGTTCCGCAAAGAAATGAGCGTCGACCAACTATGTGCGATGCCAGCAGTGGCGGGCGACCTGTCGGTGTTCGACTGCGCAGGAGTTGCCGATGGCTCGGCTGCGGCCATCGTGGTTCGCGCCGAAGACGCTCATAAGTACACCGACAAACCGTTGTACATCAAGGCGCTCAGCATGGTGGCCGGCAACGGCAGTGGGCTGATGGACCCTTCGTACGACTACACCACCTTCCCCGAGATCGTTCAGTGCGCCGCCGACGCGTACGCGCAAGCAGGCATCACCGACCCGCGCAACCAACTCGCCATGGCCGAAGTGCACGACTGCTTCACTCCTACCGAGTTGGTGCTGATGGAAGACCTTGGTTTTTGCCCACGCGGCACCGCGTGGAGCGAAATCAATAACGGGGTATTCGACCTCGACGGCGATCTGCCAGTGAACCCCGACGGCGGACTCAAGAGCTTCGGCCACCCCGTTGGCGCCAGCGGACTTCGCATGATCTACGAAGCATGGCTGCAGTTGCGCGGCGAGGCTCCTCTCGAGCGGCGCATCAGCACCTACGGCAAGCGCAACCTCGCGCTCACGCACAACCTCGGGGGCTACCCAGGCGAGATGGTGAGCTTCATCAGCATCCTCGGCACCGAACTCGACTGAGCACTCGCGCACTAGGGTCTGCGTGTGGACCGAATCTCAGAACTACACGCAGCAGCCTTGGCCGTTCATAAGAACGCTCACGCGCCCTATTCGAACTATTTCGTTGGCACTGCCATTCTCACCAAGTCAGGGAGCATCTTCGCCGGTTGCAACGTTGAGAACGCTGCGTACCCCCAAGGCGCTTGCGCCGAAGCAAACGCAATCGGAGCGATGGTGGCTGCCGGCGAACGCGAGATCGCAGCCGTTCTCAGCGTGTTCGCTGGTGAGCCCACCGGCACCCCCTGCGGTGGCTGTCGTCAGCGCATCCGCGAGTTCGCTGCACCAAACACGCCCATCTACTCGTGTGACCTCACTGGCGTGCGCGCCACCTACACACTCGACGAGCTGCTCCCACACTCGTTCGGACCTGACCACCTGCACTGACCACCTGCACCCACCGCTGCGTGGTGCTCTACGATCAGGCCAATGTCTGATCGCATGCCGTACCTCACCTCGAAGCTGCAGGGCTTTGGAACAACCATCTTCGGCGAGATGTCGGCGCTCGCGTTGGCGACCAACTCGGTCAACCTCGGTCAGGGTTTCCCC
Organism: Actinomycetota bacterium; assembly: GCA_037140375.1. GTDB lineage: Bacteria > Actinomycetota > Acidimicrobiia > Acidimicrobiales > Ilumatobacteraceae > WLMZ01. Next base: position 13,877 of record JBAXER010000030.1, on the reverse strand, counting down.
GACACCGACGGACCCCGCGAGGTACTCGATGCCGCGATCGATGCGATCAACAACGGCCAGAACCAATACCCACCAGCCATCGGCGTACCGTCGCTGCGTGAAGCCATTGCCGAGCACCAGCAACGCTTCTACGGACTCACCTTCGATCCCGTAACAGAGGTGTTGGTCACCGCTGGCTCAAGCGAGGGATTGGCCAGCGCGTTGTTGGCGCTGCTCGACACGGGCGACGAAGTCATCACGTTCGAGCCAATGTTCGACATCTATCAAGCGTGCATCGCCATGGCCGGCGGACAAGTGAAAGCCATCACGTTGCGCCCACCCAACTATGGCTTCGACATCGACGAAGTACGCGCGGCGATCACGCCTCGCACGAAGATCATCTTGGTCAACTCGCCGCATAACCCAACGGGCAAAGTCTTCAACCGCGAAGAGCTCCAAGCAATTGCCGACATCGCGATTGAGCACGACCTCATCGTGATCACCGACGAGGTGTACGAACACCTCACGTTCGACGGACTTGAGCACATTCCGCTCAGCACGTTGCCCGGCATGCGTGAACGTACCCTCACCGCGTCGTCGGGCGGCAAGACCTTTAACACCACCGGGTGGAAGGTTGGCTGGCTTGTCGGCCCCGCTGCGTTGGTCTCAGCGGCGCGCACTGCGAAGCAATACCTCACGTTCGTAAGCAGCGGCCCATTTCAGCCGGCGATCGCAGTGGGTCTGCGCTTGCCCGACCAGTTCTTCGCTGGCATCGCTGCCGATCTGCAGGCCAAGCGCGACAGGCTCTGCGCGGGCCTCACCGAAGCAGGCTTCGAGGTCTACCTGCCCCAAGGCACCTACTTCGTTACGGTCGACATTCGCGGCCTACGCCCCGACGGAGACGGCATGGCGTTTTGCCGCGAGCTGCCCAAGCTGTGCAGCGTGGTCGCGATCCCCAATCAGGTCTTTTACACCGACCAGCGGCGAGGCCGACATTTAGTCAGGTTCGCGTTTAGCAAGCGACTCGAAGTACTCGACGAAGCCGTATCACGCCTCAAGACCCTCGCATCATGAGCGACGCAAGAGCGAAATCAAGCGTGCGCGTCGCCGCCATTCAGCACGACATTGTGTGGGCCGACCGAGACGCGAACTTCGAGCACATCGCACCGATGATCAAGTCGGCAGCCGGTTCGGGCGCCCGACTGGCGTTGCTCACCGAAACCTTCAGCACCGGCTTCGTCACCGATCGTTCCATCGGTGAACCCGAAGGCGGGCCCTCGTCGCAGTTCATCATCGATCAGGCTCGCGCCAATGGATTGTGGGTTGCTGGTAGTTGCCCCGAGATTCCGCTCGACGCGCCCGCCGATGATCAGCGGCCGTTCAACAGCTTCGTGCTCGCTGGCCCGCAGGGCGAGGTGCACCGCTATCGCAAGATTCACCCGTTTACCTACGGCGGCGAAGACAAGCACTTTCGTGCGGGCCACGAACTGATCACCATCGACATCGAAGGTCTGCGGGTCAGCCCATTGGTGTGTTACGACCTGCGTTTTGCCGACGAGTTCTGGCAACTTGCCAAGCAGACCGACATCTATCTCGTGCCGGCTAACTGGCCCGAGGCACGTCGCTTGGCGTGGCAAACCCTGCTGCAGGCGCGGGCTATCGAGAACCAGGCCTATGTCATCGGTTGCAACCGCGTGGGCGAGGGCGGCGGGCTCACCTATAGCGGCGACAGTCGCATTGTTGATCCGCTCGGCGAACTCTTGGCGACGGCGGCACGCTCTGAGTCGATTCTGCTTGCCGACATCAGCGCGGGGCACGTTGCCCAAACGCGCGAGCGGTTTCAGTTTCTGCGCGACCGGCGCACGTTCTAACTCTGGTCGCGCAGGTCCTTCGCGAGCATGCTCACAAGGATGCCGTAGTTGGTCTCTTGTTGGCCCACCTCGACAAAACCGATGCGGTGATGGAACCGCAATGACCCATCGTTGCGTGGCCGAAGGTTGACCTCGCACAGCAGCCACGGAGCCCCGGCGATGTGTTGCTCTACTGCCGCATAGAGCGCAGCACCAATGCCACGGTTACGCGCTGTTTCGGCGACGGCGATGCGGTCGAGATACACGAAGTCGTCGTAGCGCTCGCAAAACCATTGATAGTTGACGCTGCCGTATTGGGCACCCGGCCCAAAGTTGATACAGAATCCCAGCACTTCGCCGTGTTCTTCGGCCACCAACGACAACCGAGACTCGGCAACGAGCTCCTGCATCTTTGCCATATCGGCTTCGCTGACCGCAGGTATCGACGCGTTGTTCAGCGCCACCGCTGCGGCAAGGTCATCGGGGTGCAGCGGTCTGATTTCCATGAATTGTCAGCCTAAGGCGACCGGCTCTGCTTGGTCGATTGTCGGGTGCTGCCGTTTCGTCCTTACGATGTCAGTCAGTGGTGCGTTAACTTCCTCGCGCCGCTGGCAACACAACCAGCTGAGACGACCATGACCACGCCACCATCCACAGCCCCCTTCGACACCGTCATCTTCGACCTCGACGGCACCGTGTCCGATTCGGCACCGGGCATCTTGGCCTCACTCGATCATGCATTCAAAGAAACCGGGCTCACCGCCCCAGCCAACCTCTTGCGCTTCATCGGCCCACCTCTGCAAACCGCATTTCTGGCCGAAGGTTTCAACCTCGCCGAGATCGAAGCGCTACTTGCTGCGTACCGCGAGCACTACTGGGAGATCGGCGCCTTCGCCAATTACGTGTACCCAGGCATCGAGCATCTGCTCAACACGTTGGCGAGCGACGGATTCCGGCTGGCCATCGCCACGTCGAAGCCCGAGCTCACGGCTCGGCGAATTCTTGAGTACTTCGGTTACACCGAGCGGTTCGAGATCATCGGTGGGGCCACGTTCGATATGAGCCGTGCCACCAAGACCCTCGTGCTGGGCTACGTGCTCGAACAACTCACGCCTTGTCGCCCGGTGATGATTGGCGATCGCTATCACGATGTCGAGGGAGCCTTCGATCATGGGGTCCCCTGCGTAGGTGTTCGCTGGGGTTACTCGGCCGAAGACGAGCTCGAGCAGGCCGGCGCGAAATGGATCGTCACCGAGCCAGCTGAGATTCTCGAAATCGCCCACGGCGTTCGGTGACACTCGCTACGGGCGTGACCACGGGCCAGTCGCTTGGCCGTGGCGATAGCGTGTGGCGACCGGAGATGATGTGAGCAACTTTCGACCAGAAGACGAAGCAAAACGGCGTCGCACGTTTGCCATCATTAGCCACCCCGACGCTGGCAAGACCACGCTCACCGAGAAGTTCTTGCTGTACGCCGGAGCCGTGGTTGAGGCCGGATCCGTAAAGGCCAAGGGACAGAACCGCAGCGCCACCAGCGACTGGATGGAGCTCGAACAAAAGCGCGGCATCTCCATTACCTCAGCGGTTATGCAGTTCGAATACAAAGACTGCGTCATCAACTTGCTCGACACCCCCGGTCACCGCGACTTCAGCGAAGACACGTATCGCGTGCTTGCAGCGGTCGATGCCGTGGTGATGGTGCTCGACTCGGCCAAGGGCATCGAGCCACAAACACTGAAGCTGTTCGAAGTGTGCCGCGCTCGCAAGCTGCCAGTGCTCACCTTTCTCAACAAGTTCGATCGCCCGGGTCTTGATCCGCTCGAACTACTCGACGAAATCGAAACCAAGATCAATCTGCGGCCCACTCCCATCACATGGCCAGTGGGCGATGCGGGCGACTTCCGTGGCGTCATCGATCGACGGCGCAGGGTGTTCACGCGATTCACCCGCGTGGCCCGTGGCGCACGCATCGCACCCGAAGAAGAGATGTCGTTCGAGCAGGCAGCCGCTGAAGAAGGCGTGCTGTGGCAGCGCGCACTCGACGGCGTCGGCTTGCTCGACGCAGTGGGCGCCGACCTCGACATGCCCTCGTTCCTCGCAGGCGAAAGCACACCGTTGTTCGTCGGTTCAGCACTCACCGACTTCGGCGTGCGCGCCCTGCTCGATGCCGTCGTCGAACTGGTGCCAGCACCCCCGGCACGCCCCGACGTCAATGGCGTGCCACGACCCATCGATGAGCCATGCTCGGCGTTCGTGTTCAAGGTGCAGGCCAACATGGACCGTTCACACCGAGACCGAATCGCGTTCGTGCGCATCTGTAGTGGCCGCTTCGATCGCGGCATGAACTTGACCGTGGCTCGCACCGGCAAGCCGTTTGCAACGAAGTACGCATCCACCGTGTTCGGTGCCGAGCGCAGCACAGTCGAAGAGGCCTATCCCGGAGATGTCGTGGGATTGGTGAACGCCAACGGATTGCAACTGGGCGACACGCTGTACGAAGACGTGCCCGTCACATTTCCTGGCATCCCCCGCTTCGCACCTGAACTGTTCACCAATGCCCGGCCAAAAGACACCAGCCGCGTGAAACAGTTTCGCCGCGGCATCGAAGTACTCGAAGAAGAAGGCGTTGTGCAAGTGCTTCGCGACCCCGACATGGGCGACGCTGCACTGGTGCTGGCCGCCGTTGGACAACTGCAGTTCGAGGTGTTCGCGCACCGTCTCGAAAGTGAGTTCAACGCTCCCGTCGAGTTAACCGGTTCGCCGTATCAAGCCATTCGCGGCACCGACGAAGAAAGCGCCGACCGCTTGCGTCAGATCGGCGGCATCCGCATCTTGCAACGCGCCGATGGCTCGATGGTGGCCCTGTTCGAAAACATCTATCGCTTGCAGCGCCTGCTCGCCGATGAGCCCAAGCTCACTCTGAAGTCACTCTCGGTCGAGTAGACACCATTCACTCAACTACGCCTACACGCTGGAGTGCGTGAAGCCTGCCGTAGTGGTGACCCCGCCGTTTGCATCGATGGCGATGGCTTCGTAGCCAACAAACTGCGCCACCCATTCGAGGCCTTTGTGGCCCATCGCAAATGCAGCAGTTGCAAAGGCGTCGGCCCACGTGAGGCTCGGCCCGACCACGGTGAACGACAGCAGTTGCGACTCATTGTCGCTGTTCGAACGATTGTCGGTGGCGGAAACCAGACGAATGTGATTACCGCGCTCGCTCGTGCCCGACGTAGCGACGGCACCGTCGGCGATTTCGATCGAACGTGTCACGACATCGGGGTGCAAGGGATCGGCAATCGCCACCGTCCACAACTGGCCAGGCGCTGGCTCACCGTGCACCATCAAGTCGCCGCCAATTGTGAACATGAAATTTGAGAGGCCGCTTGCGGCGAGCCGGGCAGCGCCGCGCTCACACGCCCATCCCTTCACGAACCCGGCTGGATCGATGCTGCCATCTTCGCGTCGGGCGCTGAACGCTCCGTTACTTGCGTGTTCGAGCCACGTGCATGCATCGAGCACCTCGATCACTTCATGTGGCGCATCGAGCACGTTCAGTTCGCCACGGTTGACCTGGCTGATGACGCTGTCGGCTCGAAACGTGCTGAACATCTGCTCAAGACGTTCGAGTTCAGCAAGTGCGTCGCTCACGGCGTCATCGACCTGACCATCGTCGAGATCGTCGTAGACATGCACGCTCGCGATGGTGCCCATCAATCGTGCGTTGCGGCGCAACGGCGACAGAGAGGGGCCAGACATCAGGCGTGGTCGAGGATGTACTGCAGCGAGGCCACATAGCCACGCGAGGTGATGGTTGCTCCAGAGACACCATTGATTCGAGCGTTGCCGGCAGAGAGAACTCGGTCATGAAGAATGGGCTTGGCGTAGTTGTTGATGCGCACCGAACGGTTGTGGCTGTTTGGAGTCTGCAGAGCAGACACATCGCACACCACGCGATCAGGGGTGAGGCCGGCCTGCACCTGCACTGGGCCCCAACGAGTGTTGACCACGGGTCCGGCAATCGGTGCGCCGCACGCGGGCGCAGCGACAGCAGGCGGTGCGGTAGATGGCACTGGTGGCACGGTGGCAACTGGCGCAGGAGCGGCTGGGTCTACTGGCACAGGCGCGACCGTGGTGGTCGCGAGAGCCGGAACTGAAACCAGCGTGGCTGGCGTGTTTGGATCGACAGCCCCGGTGAGTGACACCGTGTCGGTGGCGAACTGCGTTGGGTGATCAAGGGCCGACACGAATGCAGCCGACGCACCTGCCACTGCAAGCGCTGGCCACACGCGACGTGCCAGAGAGACTGGAGTTTGTTGTTTCACGGTTACCACCAAACCATTTCGAAGTGAACATTTTCCGTTGGTACGCCGGCTGCTTTGAGTCCCCGACGTGCGGCGTGCACGAGCGAATCGGGGCCGCACACGAAGACCGTGCGCTCGGCGACATCAGGGATTGCTCGGACCAGCGAATCACCGCTAAACGGGTCCTTCACGGCGAGCGAAACTGATGGGCCAACGAGCGTGAGGACCTCGCCGCGCAGTGACTGAGCGATCTGCTGCATCTCATCGAGGTGCACGAGGTCTTCCTTTGATCGCGCTCGGTAGAGCACGATCGGCTGCTGATCGGGCGTCAGCAGTTCGAGCATCGCCCGTGCTGGGGCCACACCGACTCCGCCCACAATGCACAACACTTTTGAGCCAACAGCAACGTCGGGGGTCGCAACGCCATAGGGCCCTTCGACCGCTACGCGGGTTCCAACCTTCAAGCTGTTGATCACTCCGCTGGCGTCGCCGCGATCTTTAATCGTGAAACGCAATCCACGAGTAGTGGGCGCCGCGGACAATGAGAACGGATGGCTTTGCCACCACAGCCCAGGGCGAAGTGGGCGCAGCATGCAGAACTGACCGCCATGAGCTTCGAGACGGTTCAACCCTGGGCCACCCAACGTGATGGCGCTGATGTCGGCGCCGAGTGGAACGACCGACTCAACTCGCAGTGGACGCAACACCGACATGATGGTGCGACCCCAGCGACCCGACAACACAGCGGCTAACACGCCAACGTGAATGGCGACCCAAAACCAACGGGCAACTTTGTCGTCAGCAAAGTCATTGCCAAGGACAATCTCGTGACCGAACGACACGGCGAGCGCTACGTAGGCGGTGAGGTGAACGAAGTACCAGGTTTCGTACGACATCTGCCGACGGATCGACTTCAGCGACGTAATCGTGACCACGAAGATGAGTAATCCACCGACGGTGGCCATGGCCATGTAGGGCTGACGACCTGTGTAGTTGCGGATGACCGCCCACACGCCAGTGCCATCGGCGGTACCGGCGATGACTGCCGAGACGATGTGCACAGCGAGAAGCACGGCCATGCTCTCGCCGAGGTAGCGATGCCACACGAACATCTTGTCGAGACCAAGGTGACGTTCGAGCGTGCGGGGGCGAGCGATGAGCACCACACCAAACAGGCCGCATGCCGACGCCAACAAACCAGAGAGCTGCGAGAGCGACAGCCAGCCGTCGAGCCAGTTGTTGGTGAGCGCAGAAACGCCACCATGCCAAGCCCACAGGCCAAACACGCAAGCAACGTACGCGGCGGCGATGATCCAGATATCGGTGCCGAACAACGCCGACGGGCGAGGACGAGGCAGGGCTCGTGCAGGGCCACGCTCAGGCGTGCGGGGGCGTGGAGCCTGTCGGGTGTTCGGTGGCATGGGTACTAGTCAACATTTCTCGTGTAAGAGTCGGGTGAGAGCACATCAAACATCAAGCCAAGAAGTGGGATCGAGATGGCGCATGGCAACAGCGGTGTACAACGCCATTCCCGACACCATTGCTTGCTCATCGAACATCACGCGGTTGCTGTGGTTCGGTGCGGCAGTGGCAGGGTTCTTGCCCGCAGCCGTTCCGCCGAGGAACATCATCGCGCCGGGTACGGCTTCGAGCACGTAACTGAAATCTTCAGCGCCCATCACCGGGTTGGGCATCTGCCTGACCCGGTTGGCTCCGATGACCTCACCTGCAACACCAGTTGCAAAGGCAGCGAAGTCGGTGTTGTTTGAGGTGACTGGATAGCCCAAGCGAATCTCTACGGTGACCGTGGCATCGTGTGCGGCAGCAACGCCCTCGGCGACGCGTTGGATGCCGGCATGCACTTTCGATCGAGTGCGCTCGCTCACGGCGCGAATGGTGCCTTCGATTTCCGCCGATTCGGGAATCACGTTGTTGGTGGTGCCAGCGGTGATTCGACCGACGGTGACAATGGACGGATCGAAGACATCGATGCTGCGGGTAACCATCATCTGCATCGCCTGCACGATTTCGCACGCCACAGGAATGGGGTCAAGCGCGCGATGCGGCTCGCTGGCATGACCACCGCGGCCATGAACCGTGATGATGAGTCGGTCGCTCGACGCCATGATGGCTCCACCTCGAGTGCTGACCATCCCAACCGGCATTGAGCTGGTGATGTGCAACGCGAACGCGCCGGTGACTGGCGACGGCGTGCCATCGGCCAATGGATCGACATTCAACAGGCCCTCTTGCAACATGTATCGCGCTCCGCCGTGGCCTTCCTCGCCAGGCTGAAACATAAACAACACCCGGCCGGCCAGCTCGCTGCGATGTGCCGTGAGCATCTTTGCTGCACCCACCAGCATCGCTGTGTGCGTGTCGTGGCCGCAGGCGTGCATGCACCCATCTACCTTCGAGCTGAAATCAAGATCGGTGTCTTCGGGCATGGCCAGCGCATCCATGTCACCGCGCAGCAAGATGGTTGGACCCGGCTTGCCGCCGGTGAGCATTGCGCTGATTCCCGAGGTGCTCGTGTGCAGTTTCAGGTCGAGCGGCAAGCCCTCGAGCGATGACAACACCGCCTCGCGGGTGATGGGCAGATCGTTGCCCAGCTCGGGCCACTGATGCAGCTGGCGCCGCAGCGCAACGGCATCGCTGAGATAGTCGTGGGCTTCGTCGCGCATCGTGGAGATGGTCATCGCCCGATGCTACTGATCGCCCACCGTGCTACTCGCGCAGTGCCTCGGCCTCGGCGCCGATGGTTGTGCTGTCGCCATGACCGGTATGCACCACCGTGCTGGACGGCAAGGTGAACAGGCGTTGGCGAATTGAGGCAACGATCGTTTCGTAATCGCTGAAGCTGCGACCCGTGGCTCCCGGCCCACCACAGAACAGCGTGTCGCCGCTAAACACCGCGTCGGTGCCATCGGCGCATCCACCTGCCACATGAAAACAGCATCCGCCGGGCGAATGACCCGGCGTGTGCAGCACACCCAACTCGGCACCGCCAACGGTGAGTAGCCCGCCGTCGGTGAGCCATCCGTCGGGGTCACGGTCGGGGTAGATCACATGCCACAGCATGAGATCGTCGGGGTGCAACAGGATTGGCGCGTCGACGACATCTTGCAGAGCGAGTGCCGCGTTGATGTGATCGTTGTGGCCGTGGCTCAATGCGATCGCTTTCACGCGCCGGCCGTTGACCGCTTGCACGATGGGCGCTGCATCGTGAGCCGCATCGATGATGATGACCTCGCGATCGTTTCCGACCAGCCAAATGTTGTTGGTTACTTCCCACTCTCCGCCGTCGAGCGCAAAGATGCCCGACGTAGTCACCAGTTCGATCACAGCAGAACCACGCTGCGCAACACCTCGCCACGCTCCATGCGATGGAAGGCTTCCTCGACATCGCCAAGAGCAATGGTCTCGGTGACGAAATCTTCGAGTGGCAAGCGGCCCTGCAAGTGCAGGTCGACGAGCAGCGGAAAGTCGCGGCTCGGCAGGCAATCGCCGTACCAACTTGGCTTCATCGTTCCGCCGCGACCAAAGAAGTCGATCATCGGAATGTTGGGCATGATCATGTCGGGGGTGGGCACACCCACCTGCACCACGGTGCCAGCGAGGTCGCGGGCATAAAACGCCTGACGCAGAACTTCGGGATGGCCAACGGCCTCGATGCACACGTCGGCACCGTTGCCGTTTGTTGCTGCCTGAATTGCAGCAATGGGTTCGGTGGTGCTGGCGTTCACTGTGTGCGTGGCACCGAACTGGCGCGCCCACTCGAGCTTGCGGTCATCGAGATCGACACCGATGATGGTGGTGGCCCCAGCAAGTCGCGCACCAGCGATGGCTGCGTTGCCCACGCCGCCGCAGCCAAACACCGCAACGCTGTAGCCCCGCTGCACTTCGCCGGTGAGCATCGCCGCTCCGAGGCCGGCCATGACGCCGCAACCAAGCAGACCCGCAACGGCTGGTGATGCCTTGGGATTCACCGGCGTGCACTGGCCAGCCGACACCAGCGTCTTCTCGGCGAACGCGCCGATGCCGAGTGCAGGAGCCAGCGGCGTGCCGTCGAGCAGGGTCATCTTCTGTGTTGCGTTGAAGGTGCTGAAGCAGAATTGGGGCTTACCGCGCAGGCACGAACGGCAGTTGCCGCATACGGCACGCCAGTTGAGCACCACAAAATCGCCAGGCTTCACGTTGGTGACATTGGGGCCAACGGCCTCAACGATGCCTGCTGCCTCATGGCCGAGCAGGAATGGGAAGTCGTCGTTAATGCCGCCCTCGCGGTAATGCAGGTCGGTGTGGCACACACCGCATGCCTGCACCTGAACCAACGCTTCGCCCGGGCCTGGGTTGGGCACGACGATGGTGGTGAGCTCAACCGGTTGGCCTTTGCCCCGCGCGATGATGCCTTGAACCTTGTGTGCCATGAGCTGCCCCTTGGTGAGCGAAATGGATGCGCGACGAACGTGTCGGCGCAGTTGTCGATAACACTAGCCAAGCCGGTACCCGTGCCGAGTTGTAGGCAAAATCGCGCCGACCACTCACGTTCGTCAGGCATGATGCATGCGCCATGAACGTTCTTGATCAGGTTCCGCCACCATCCACCCGCCGTCTCGCCGTGCGCGTGACCAAAGATGCCGTCCGCCAAATCCAAGGCGGCCACCCCTGGGTGTTCGATGGATCGGTCGTTTCGGTCAGTCACGATGGTGCCCCCGGCGACCTTGCTGTCATCTTCGACGCTGATCGCGAGTTCGTGGCAATTGGTCTGTACGACCCTGAGTCACCCATTCGCGTGCGAGTGCTGCATCAGGGCAAGCCCGCCAATATCAACCCGGCGTGGTGGCTGCAATGTGTCGACAATGCCATCGACAAGCGCCGGGTGATCACTGCCCGCGGCGACACCACGGCGTATCGCTTGATCCATGGCGAGAACGACGCCATGTCGGGTCTCGTGGTCGATCGTTACGGCAGCACGCTTGTCATCAAGCTCTACAGCACAGCGTGGCTTCCACATCTCGGCGCCATCGTTGCCGCACTGCAAAAGCGGATGAGTCCAACCGCGGTGATCTTGAGGTTCAGTCGCGACGTGGCCGGCCAAGAAACGTTCGGTCTGCGCGAAGGATCAGCGCTCGTTGGCGAATTGCCAAGCGGCCCGATCTTGTTTCGCGAAAGCGGGCTCACGTTTGAAGCCGATCTCGTGCTCGGCCAAAAGACTGGGCACTTTCTCGATCAGCGCGAGAACCGAGCGCGCGTTCGGGGGCTTTCCCGTGACGCCCGAGTTCTCGATATGTTCTCGAGCACCGGGGGCTTCTCGGTCTATGCCGCTGCGGGCGCAGCCAAATCGGTGATCAGCGTCGACATCAGCGCCGGCTCGATTGAGGCTGCCTTGCGCAACATGCAGCACAACATGGTCATCCCCAACGTGCAAAAGTGCGAACACACCACGATGGTTGGCGACGCATTCGAGATCATGGGCACGATGTCCAAGCAACACCGACGCTTCGATGTCGTCATCATTGATCCGCCGTCGTTCGCCCATCGCAAAGCCGATGTCGATCGCGCACTCAACGCATACAAGCGGCTCACCAAATTGGCCCTTGAGTTGCTCGACGACGGCGGCTTGCTTGTTCAGTCATCGTGCTCAAGCCGAGTCTCTGATGTCGAGTTCTTCGGTGCGGTTCATCTCGCCGCCGAGAGCAGCCGCCACCGCATCAGCGAGGTGGCGCGTACTGGCCACGGCGTTGACCATCCGATTGAGTTCGCCGAAGGCGCCTACCTCAAAACCATCTTCGCGCGCGCCCACAAGCGCGCCGAGTTCGCTCGTCGCTAACGAACCCGGCGCCTGTGATTAGGCGTTGAGACGACGGCGCGCTGCGAGCAGCACCACACCCGTGCCCAGCAACCCAGCCGCTACTGGAAGCAACGAGTTGTCGCCGCCGGTCTCTGGCAGCGGGGCCTGTGACCCCGGTGCAGCAGTGGTAGTTGGCGCCACAGTGGTTGGTGCCGCAGTAGTAGTGGTTGGTGCAGCCGTGGTGGTTGGCACTTCGCAACCCGTCAGTGTGGCAGTGCCGGCCACATTCAGGAATCTGTCAATACCAGCATCAAAAATCTGGACGACAACGTTGACCGTGCCAACTGCATCGGGCGTGGCAAACGACGTGGCAGTGGCGGTTTCGCTCGGCGCGATCACGTCTGGAGACATCTGCAGTTGAACAGAGATCATCGAACCCGAAGCAAGCTGAACCCCCGAGAACGCATCGAAGTTTCGAAATAGTGATACGTTGCGAGTGCCGACGTTGGTGTACGACCAGTGGATGACCTGCTGACCAGTCTGACTGTCGCATGAGACCGACACAGACAGCGTTGGCTGGTTACCAGCCTGCGCAGTGGTTGCACCAAGGCCAACGACCGAGGCAACAATGCCAACGGCAACAGCGGCCCGGCGAACAATAGAAACCGCAATGGACACGAAAATCCCCCTCGTTGGCGCTTACAAAAGCGCAAAAACGGAACCGTAGCAGGCAAGGAACGTGTCGACTCGGTTCAGGCGGACTCCTGTAAACAGTGTCGAGCATGGCACCATAGATGCGTGCCAAATTCACCCACAACAAAACGATCGCGTCGCGAACGTCTGCTCGGCGGCGCTGTCGTGCGCACCGTGTTGTCGCTGTGGGCGTGGTTAGTCATCGCACTTGGCGTGATCATCTGGCTTCCGTTGATGACCATCGTTCGTGTGGTCACTGCGCCATTCGATAAGGGCCGTTATTGGACCGGCTATCTGTTCCGCAAACTCTGTGTAGTCGTGTGCAGTCTGAATCCGTTGTGGAAGTTTCGCGTGAGCGGCAACATCCCAACCGATCCGCGGCGGCCGTACATCGTGGTGGCGAACCACGAGTCTTTCGTCGACATCTTGCTCATCAGCCATCTTCCGTTCGAGATGAAATGGCTCAGCAAAGTCGAGAACTTCAGGATCCCCGTGATGGGATGGGAGATGTCGCTGGCTGGCGATATTCGGCTCACCCGCGGCGAGGTCAGCAGCGCCACCGATGCCATGCGGCAATGCGCCGATCGTCTGAGCAAAAAGGTCAGCGTGATGTTCTTCCCCGAGGGCACTCGCAGCAAGACCGGTGAGCTCGGAAAATTCAAGAACGGCGCATTCCGACTGGCGATCGAAACAGGTACGCCCATCTTGCCCGTAGCAGTCAGCGGCTGTCACTCAGCGCTGCGTCCAAACGATTGGCGCCTTGGTGTCAGCGTGGCCGAGGTTCGGGTGCTCGAACCCATCGAGGTCACCGGCATGACCGTTGCCGATATCTACACGCTTCGTGATCTCGCTCGCGACGCCATCGCTGCCGAACTCGAAGTGCTTCGTACCGAACTCGCTCTGTGAGCCGCATCGGCTTGCTGCTGTTCTGTGCCGTTGCAGGCGTCGGCTGCACCAGCCCATCGCCCACCAGTGCCCCCGTGGCCACTGCAGCCCTCACGACACCAACCACGGCCCCTACAACCACAACGTCAACGACAGCCGCTGCCACAACCGCCTCGCTGGCACCCACCACAACCGCTGCATTCGTGCCGACGCCGACCTACGTCTTCCCATTCACCGGTCGCAACGTGAGCTACGGCACGAGGCACGCCGGATATCAGGCCATCGATGTATTCGGGTGCGGAGCCAACGTGGTTGCGCCCACATCGGGCACCGTCACCCAGGTGCGAACCACCGACCCGTGGGAGCCCGCAATCA
>JBAXER010000029.1:0-32341 GCA_037140375.1 Actinomycetota bacterium | reverse complement strand
GCGGCAGTTGAGACGCAAACGAGAGGCTCAGCGTTAGATGATTCCGTCCCACAACGCCAGTTCGTCGGCGCGGGGATTGGTCGCCACTGAGCACGACTCGTTGAACAACAACGTCGACCGATCGCTGGCGGTATAGCGCGGCCACGCGGGAAGTCCGTTGTGCGCTGGATCGCCGTGCGTGATGAAGTTTGTCCACGCACCGTGCATTGCATCAGCAAGTGGTTGCGGCGCATTTGGGCCCATAAAGGTCTCGGCCAACTCGGTGTCGAGGTTGTTGAACACAAACGCCAACTCAAGTGCATGACACGCACCGAACGCCCCGTCGAGGACCGGCGTCTGCCAATCGAAGCGGTACATCCAAACATTGGGGTTATGCGCCAACTGAGCGTCGGCCAAACGCACCGCCGGCACGCGGAACATGCTGTCGGTTTGCGCTGCCGCCACAATTTCGTGTGGTGCAGCGGTGGCGCGGTTCGAGCGGTATTGATCGAGCGCAGCGGTGCCAGCAGCCTGACTTCCGAACACCGCCGCCATGGTCATCTCGACAAGTTCGTCGCTAAACATGTCCTTCATCGCCACCACAAACACCAAGCACTCTTCCATCGTGGTGCCGGTGAGCACGGCCACGTTGGCCGCTGAGCCGGCAGCGATTGCCTCAATGGGGCGCACCGGAAGCACCGCGGTGCCAAACGTGGGCTGGAACGCCATTCCCGATGCAGCAGCCTCGCCGAACTTGATGGGGTTACGGGTCATCTGCAACTCGAGAGTCAACGCATTCTGCGCCTCGAGCAACTGCTCAGAGGTGAGCTGACGCAACGCGTCGATGTCTCCCGGCGCGACTCCGACGAGTTCAAGAAGATGGCCGGCAATGGCGGAAGCAGTGGGTGCGCTGATGCCGTTATGGCCGGCACCGCTTTGCAGAATGGCGCGCTGGAACAGACCATCGGTGGAGTCAAGCGCGAGCAATGTGCCCACGCTCATACCACCAGCAGACTCGCCCGCAACCGTGACCCGCCCAGGATCACCACCGAACGCAGCGATGTTTTGCTGCACCCATTGCAACGCCGCAACCTGGTCGAGGATGCCAATGTTGCCCGAGTGCGCAAGCTCGGGGAAATGCTCGGCGAGGTGAAGGAAGCCGAGTGCGCCAAGGCGATAGTTGATGCTCACAACCACCACGCCCCGGCGAGCGAATGAGGCACCGTTGTAGGTGGGTTCAATGCTGCTGCCGCTCACAAAGGCGCCGCCATGAATCCACACCAGCACCGGCAGACCAGAGGCGTCAGGATCAGGAGTCCACACACTGAGGTTCAAACAGTCGTCACCGGCGGCAGGCAGATCGCCGCTAGCAAAGGGCGGCGGCATCAGCGGCTGCGACGCAATGAGACCGTCGATCGAGGCATCGCGGATGCCGTCCCACGATGCGGCGGGCTGCGGTGGCTGCCAGCGGTTCGCACCGACGGGCGGCGCTGCGTAAGGAATGCCGCGAAACGCATGCACTCCGTTGGACTGCGATCCGCGCAACATTCCTGTTGAGACCGTGACCGTGCTCGTGCTACTCATAATGACCCCCCGATGTCGTTGCCCTACCATAAGTGCTCGACGCACACCTGGGCGATCTCACGAAAGGGAAGCCGATGCCTGTTACCGACATCAGTAAAGATCTGGCGCTATCGACCATGACGGTCTTCAGCGAATGGGCCGCTCCGCTCGACAGCGCGTGGCAGCTGTGGGCCGATCCACGCAAGCTTGAGCGCTGGTGGGGTCCGCCCACATACCCAGCCACTGTGGTGGACCACGAACTCCGCCCCGAGGGCAAGGTCAGCTACTTCATGACCGGTCCCGAAGGAGATCAACACCACGGCTGGTGGACGGTGCTTGCTGTCGATGCTCCGCATCGCCTTGAGCTTGTCGATGGCTTCGCCGACTCCGATGGCAACCCCAATGCAGAGTTGCCCGTGACAACGCTTGTCGTCACCTTCGCGTCGTTGCCTAACGGCAACACACGCATGGTTCTCGAGTCACAGTTCCCGTCGACAGCGGCGATGGAGCAAGTACTCGCGATGGGAATGGAAGAAGGCCTCGCAGCGGCGATGAGTCAGATCGACAGCGTCCTCGCCGCCACGTGAGTTAACGCGGTGTTGCGCGCTTGGTCATCCGCCGATCGTGGCGACGCCCAATCAGACCCAGGCCTGCCAGCACAAGAAGCGACGCGATCACGAGTTCACCGGAACTCACGCCACCGGTTGCGGGCAGTGGCTTGCCAAGCTCACTCACTGCAAACGGACGCAGGTCCGACAGGGTGCCGCCGCGCACAGATTCGCATCGCATCTCGAGGTCGGAGACCGAACTCGTAGCGGATGAGGCGACAAGCATCATCACGTCGAGCACTCCGTTTGTGATGGTTCCTTCGACGCTGCCAGCAAGTGTGTTGAGATGTCGTCCCAAGGTGACCGTGGCCAACGATCCTTCGACACAGTCCATCGACCGAATCACGACATTCACCGTGGCGCCCGCCGTGGCTGCCAACGCACTGCCTGACTGGAGAAACCAGTGTCTTCCATACGGACCGAACACCCAGACCTTGCGGGCCGGAGACGAGGCGACCGAACCGTCGCTACACGTGACCTGAAAGCCCAGCTCTACCTCGGGTTCTACGGGAACGTACGTGAACGAAAACCCACCCGCAGTCTGCGTAATGGCGAGCGATGCAAGATCGAGAGCCACCTGTGTCGATGCCCGCGCCGTGCCGGTGTAGGCCGTGTCCACGCGTACTTCGGTCAGGTTTTGGCCGGCGACGCACGATTGACCTGACACCGTGATCGTGTCCCCCACTCGAGCCATCGTCGGAGTGATCGAGAGCACCGACGCGTCGGCAAGCACCGCTGTCGCTGAGCCGACGCCCACCACCATTGTTGATACCAACACCAACGACGCCGCCACTGCGCGCCTCACGAACTGCGAATAGTTCTCCACTTGGTCAACGTACGGCGTCACCCCGCTTCGCACTAGAGCACAAGGTCCCCACTCAGCACTGGTAGACCGTTGCGATGGATTCCACCACGGCCTGCCCCATCTGCACGATGACCGACATTCTCACGACGGCCGCTGGTGATCACGAGTGCGCTACGTGTGGACACGAGTGGGACGCCAGCACGGGCGATCCCAACGACCTCGGAGAGATCCGCGATGCGAACGGCATCGTGCTGCACGACGGCGATGCGGTGTTGCTCACCAAGGGCCTCACGCTCAAGGGCTCGAACGACACGATCAAGATCGGCACGAAAGTTGTGGGCATTCGCCTGATCTCGGGCGATCACGAAATCGACTGCAAGATCAACGGCCGCGCCATCCTGCTCAAGGCCAAGTTCGTCAAGAAGGCCTAGCGCCGCTTCGAATCGGCTCGCCCACGTCCCCACCCCAATTCCATGGGCGCGATTTGGGACAGCAGTTGTCTCAAATCGCGCCCATGCAACAGGGTTTGGGCTCAGACCACCGGAGTGAAGGTGTCCTTACCCTTGATGATGCCCTTGCCACTGTTCGGCAACTCAACAAACGTGCGCCCGGGTGTCAGCAGAATCGGTGCTCCCTCGGTGTCGGTGAGCACAAATGGGTCAAGCCGATTCGAGCGCGACCATGTGCCGCCGATGAGGCGACCACCCGTGAAGACCATCGCCGTGTTGCTCCCCGTGGTGTTGCCATCGGGCGAACGATTGTCGGTGTGGCTGGGCGCATAGTCGAGCCACATCACAACCACGTTCTCGGTGGACACCTGTTTGCCGTCGGCAAGCACGTGTGGCGCATGATCTTGCGACCGCAAGTAGGTACCGGAGGAGATGTCGTAACGCCACTGCGCAAGCACCTGTTGGATCTGCAGATTGAAGCCCGAAATCGGAAGGCCCGCGGTAGACGCTTGCCCCTCGGCTCGGTACCGAAACTGCTGCGCTGGGCCCGAGCGATCGGGGCCGGCATTCGACCGCAGCAGCGCCGTGTTGGCATGCGTTTTGTGCGGCCGATTGCGCGTTGGGTCGAGCTCCCAACCGGGGCCCTGACCCTCTTTGATGAGCAACAGGTCTGAGGCGCGAAGCAGCGCGATATTGCCGGGGTTTCCGCCAGAGCATGCAAATACCGCTCGGTTGAATCCGCCCACAAGGTTCACGTCTTGTTCACGGCACGAGCGGATCGGCCCGACAAAATCGGCATCGGAACTGTGCCAGACGGTGGCGAAACGCGTTGGCCCTGCCCCCCAAGCCTCGAAGATGATGTCGGCATCATTGAGTCCAGTTTGTGGGCGGGCGCCCGTGTCGTTGCTGACCTTCACCACGAGCGCGACCCTCGACAACATCGCCGAATCGGTGACGGGCCGACCGGTCAATGGCGCCACCGGACCAACCGGCGCTGGCACCGTAGTGGGCGAAGGCAACCCGGTGGTCGACGAATTGAGGGACGATGCCACGTCGGTCGATGGGGCACTGTCACCTGCGACGATCGCCGTGGCCCCGGTGGAAGGCTTCTCGGCGGACCAATCGCTGCACGCCCCAAAGAGCACTACCCCACCTGCAAGGGCGAGCGCTCGCCGCCGAGAAAATGGCGTCGGCAGACCCTGGGGCGCTGTGTCGTCCGACCTGATTCTCGACTGATCGTTGCTGCGCATGGTGGGGCCTCTCGAGCCGTGCGATCTCCTGTGTCTGCAGTGGCCGGAGTCCGTTGTTGGAACCCTTCAGCAACCGTGGTCTTCGAACCGTATCGCTGATTTGAGGTGGCGCTGACTCGCCGCCCTCTCAATCAGCGTGAAGCCTTCGCCACCAACCCGTGAGCATGGGCGCGGTTTGGGACAACTGCTGTCCCAAATCGCGCCCATGCAACAAGGCGAGCGGATGTCAGCGCCGAAGTCGTCGGCGTCAGACACGACGGCGCTGGTCTTAGGCCTTGAGTCGCACACCATATGGACCTTTGGCCCAATCTCGTTCAGAGCGGTTGACATCTCCGCGGACGCATGCGATCTTGGCCATCTACTACATGCGCGAAGCAGCGCTGCTCGTCTCTAGGGGGACCCAAAATGTTGCCATCTACCTCGCGTCGTTACGCCGAGAAGAGCCTTCGCAGCCGTTTGGTTCGCGCCGGAGCCGCTTCATTCTTCGCCCTCGCCCCTGCCGTTGCCTTTGTTGGCGCCAGCCAAGGAGGCGTTGCCTCGGCTTCGTCGTCGAAACTCGACAACGACCACGATGGCATTGCAAACAAGGTCGATCCAGACGTAGACGGTGACGGCATTCGCAACGGCTCCGACTCAGACGTAGATGGCGATCGCATCCCGAACGTGAATGACCACGATGTCGACGGCGACGGCGACTTGAACGGTGCCTCAAACGAGAAGGACATCGACGGCGACGGTAGCCCCGACACCTCGGACAACGACATGGATGGCGACTCCTCGGCGAACGGTTCCGACCGTGACGTCGACGGTGACGGCCTCTCAAACAGCCAAGACTCAGACGTTGACGGCGACGGAGTGCGCAACGGCCGCGACTCAGATGTAGACGGCGACCATCGCTCAAACGGCCTTGACGACGATGTCGACGGCGACGGATCAAGCAACGGAAACGACTCCGACGTAGACGGCGATGCCCTGCCAAACGGCGCATCGAACGAGAAAGACATCGACGGCGATGGCATCCGAGATGGCATCGATAGCGACGCCGACGGCGATGGATCCAGCAACGGCAACGACTCCGACGTAGACGGCGACGGATCCAGCAACGGTTCCGACAACGATGTCGACGGCGACGAACTCTCCAATGGCGCAGTCGCTGAGAAGGACATTGACGGCGATGGCATCCTCGATGCTGTAGACACCGATGCCGACGGCGACGGCAAGTCGAACTCAGTCGACGATGACATCGACGGCGATGGCAAGTCGAACTCATCTGACGACGATGTCGACGGCGATGGCAAGTCGAACTCAACTGACGACGACTCCAACGGCGACGGCATCGACGATCACGGCGGCGCTTCGGGTAAGTCAGGCAAGAAGGGCCGCTAGGCCACGGCGCTGAACTACCTCAGCCGTCGAAGAGCAGGCATGTAGGGTCACGACGTGACTCTCGAACTTGCTGCCGATGACATTCCTGTCGCCCATACTCCCGCAGGCGGATACGGCCCCAACTTTCCACCGCTGATCCTCGCTGGATGCAACGAACCGTTGGTGGCTGGAGCTCCAGATCTGCGTGGCATCTGGAAGGTCGTGCGCGCTCTGCGCGGCGGACAACCCGTACCCGAAGGCGATCGCCTGTTGAGCTACAGCGAGCGCATTGAGCAGTGCGGCAACCGCATTGTCGACTGCGGCGGCGGCACCATCTCCGACGCTCGCGCCGATGGCACTGAAGCCAACGCCGTGCACGACGTTTCGGTGTTCGACTACACGACACCTATCCACGTAGTCGCGTCGTACGAAGACGGTGTGTTCGTGTTGCGGCCCATTGGGATGCCCGGCATCGAAGTCACGCGCCGCCTTGATGCCGACGGCCACATGATCTGGACCCGCCCCGACATGGGCGGAGTCGTGGTGACGCTCGAACGGATCAGCGACCCGATCTAAGCGCCGCCACTTCTACTCTCCGGTGAGCTCTTTTTTGAGCTCACGCTTGAGGAACTTCCCGCTGGCATTGCGCGGAATCGGCTCATCGCGGAACCAGATCTTGGTGGGGATCTTGTGCTTGGCCACGCTGGCGCCAAGGAACTCACGCAGTTCGTCGGCCGACAGTTCGTGACCTGGGCGCAACACGAGCACGGCCGCAACTTCTTCGCCCAAACGCTCTTCGGGGATACCGAACACGCATGCTTCGGCGATGGCGTCGTGGTGATAGATCGCCGTCTCGACCTCGCTGCAGTACACGTTCTCGCCACCACGAATGACCATGTCTTTGGCGCGGTCGACAATGTAGATGAACCCGTCGTCGTCGATTCGGGCGATGTCGCCCGTGTTCAACCAACCATCGACGATGGTGTCGGCGGTGGCTTCGGGCCGATTGAGGTAGCCCTTGATGGTGATACAACCGCGCACGCACAGCACACCAACAGTGTTGGGGCCGGCAGGCAAATCGTTGCCGTCTTCGTCGACCAACTTGGTCTCGAGCGTTGGCACCGCTGGCCCGCACGACTCGGGCTTGGCAACGAACCAACGCGCCGAGTTGGCGGTGATGATTCCGTGGGTCTCGGTCATGCCGTAGCCGGTGGATGGCTGACCGTGCTTGAGCGCGCCAGCGATCTTGTGCACGAGGTCGGGCTGCAATGCGGCACCGCCGCCACCCAATCCGGCCAACGACGATGTGTCACGCGTTGCCCAATCGGGGTGCATCAGCATCTCGCGACTCATCGTGGGAACACCCGAGAAGTTGGTGACCTGCTCACGCTCGATGAGTTCGAGAGCGCGGCCTGGATCCCACTTGTACATGAGCACAACCTTGGCGCCCGACAGCGTTGCTGGGTGCACGATGCAGTTGCAAGCGGTCACGTGAAACAGTGGTGTTGGAGCCATGAATGATGGCGGCAGTGCCGGTGGTCCGGGTGGCGGAGCGGGCACGTCGCCAGCAGCAATGGCCTTTTGCTCTGACATCGCAACGGCAGTGCTCATCGCTGCAATGTTCAAGATGTTTGCGACCGAGCCGCGGTTCGTGAGCTGCGCGCCCTTGGGGAAACCCGTGGTGCCCGAGGTGTAGAAGATGGTGGCGTCGTCGTCGGAATCGATGTCGACATCGGGCAGCGAGCCCGGATCGGCCTCGGCCATCACATCGGCCCAACGTGATCCACTCGTGGGGATGGCCCGATCGGTGCGCACCGCAACGATGTGCATGTCGCGCTGGCTGGGCATGTGCAGCAAACGCTCGAGGCGCTCGTCGTCGACAATCAATGCACGCGGCTCGCTGTCGTTGAGCGCGTATTCCATTTCTGGTGGAGTCCACCATGCGTTCATGCCCACAACCGCGGCGCCGATGGACACCGTGGCCCAGTAGCCCACGATCCACTCTGGGTAGTTACGCATTGCAATGGCAACGCGCGTGCCCGGCTCTACGCCGTTGGCCAGCAAGTGCGCAGCCAGCTTGCGCACCTGACTCTGGATCTCACCGTAGGTGTAGCGCTCGTCTTCGTAGACGAGGTAGTCCTTGTCGGCATGACCAGCAGTGGCTTCCCACAGCGCGCGCATCGTTGGCGGGGCCGAGACAAACGCCTTCGACGGCACCCCGCGGATATCGATGATGGTGGTAGCAAACGGAGAGCCGGCAGCATCGAGTTCGGCGCGGGCGGTGAGGTAATGGTGGATCACCCCGCCAGTCTTGCCGATAGCAGGCCGCCAACTTTCAGCCAGAGGAGGAATCGGCACGTTGCACACGCTGCCGGCGCCGCGACCGAGAGCGCCTCAGGTACGCAGGGAACGAGACAGCGCTATTGCTTCGGTGGTCAATAACGGTCGGTCATAGATCAACACCCGCGCGAGGTCGCCGCCGAAGTCGGGCGCCACCAACAGTTCGGAACCACCGATTTCACCGAGCTCACGCGGATGAAACGCCCAACCCTGGGGCTGCTCTCCCCCATCATCGAGCCGTTCGTCAACGACCACGCTGACCACCTTCGGGCCGCCATCAACAATGAAGCTCACCGTGTGGTTACCGCCATCCCAAATTCCCGCGGCGACTGCCACGCGAGTGGCGTGACGAAGTTGCGCGCCGAAGCCATCGGTGATGAACAACTCGATCTCGCCATCATCAGCCACCGACACCTGATAGCCCTTGGTGATCCGCTGGCTTGTGGGCTCCTCACCCAACGCAGCGGTCACATTCGAGAAGGCCGACAACAGCACCCGGTGGTCGAGCGCCGAGCGAAGCTGGCCGCTTAAGCACATCGTGATCGTGAATCCACCGCCGCTGCGCAGATCGGGCAACACCGCAGTTCGTAGCGCAGCGTCACCATCGATTTCGCCTGACCAGTCGACAACTTTGCCTTCACTGGGAACGAGCGACAAGTGGTGCTGAGCACGCAAGTACTGCAGCAACCGCGGTTCGACCACGTGATAGCGCACGGCCAATTTGTTTGATTCGACATAGGCCAACATTCCGTTGGGCAACTCAACCCAGTCGGGATAGCCGGGGCCATCAACGATGGCCCAATCAGCGTTCCAATCGGGCCGCTCCTCGAAGCCTTGGCCGTCCCAATACAGGGCAATCTCGGGCTGGCTCCACCTGATGACCCCATCGTCGCTACCGCGCCCCACGGTGATCCAATAGACGCGGCGGCCGGTGTATCCGAGTCGATCAGTGCGACCGTTGTTGTAGAAGAGCATCACGAACTCAGCCACTCCAGGATCGGCGCCGGGCGCAGCGCGCAGCCGATACGGCGTGATCGAACCTCGCGGGTTCTTGATGATGTGGTGTCCGCCATCGCCGAGTGGCAGCCCTTCGTAGGTAAGCCAAAACGGATCACCCCATGACCGTCCCGCATCGTTCGAGTACGCCGCCGCGAGCCGACCCGTCTCTGCGCGCCACAGCGAGAAAAGTCGTGCGGGTAACCGATCGTTCACGGCCAACACATGCGGCTCTTCGCCAAGGCATAGCTCGCCGCCCGGAGCCTGCAATCCAACATCGCCGATCGGCAACGTCTCCCACACTGCGTCGTTGAGGTCGCTCACGTGCAACAGATTCGAGCTGCGCAAGAAGAAGACCTCGGAGCCGGGGGTCTCACCGGCGCCGTCACGCGTCTTTTGGAACGCCATGTAGATAGCGCCGTCGATGACCGACGGCTTGTCGCACAAGAACATGCCCATCGTCTCGCCGCCCCACGGGTTGTCGCGATCGATGCGCGTGCGTCGCACCGGCACGAGGTAACGCTGCGAACCCCACGTGCGGCCGGCATCATCGGACACCCGAAACCAGTAGCCCTCATCGAGTTGCATATCGGTGCGCCGCAGCGGGGTCAGGGAATCGTCGGCATTGGCGTCGGTGTTGGCGCCCGGCGGATATTGCGAGCCGTGGTTCCATCCGTAGAACACGAGGAGGCGCTCGCTGCCATCGGCCATTCGATGCAACAACTGATAGCCATCGTGCGATTGCCGCTCGGGCGAATCAATCGGCGCCAGCGGCGACCATGTCTTCCCATTGTCCACGCTTCGCGTTGCGAACAGCTGCAGCCCTGGTCCACCCTCGCGATTTTCGGAGTGATGCAACACCACCGACAACACGGCTGCACCGAGTTCTTTGTCGTGCACCGCCACAATGTTTTGGCTGTCGTAATAGCCGTTGCGATCTGACACCACGCTGCCAGCCTTCGCATCGCGTGGGTCCACCCGTGATGCGAACGGAGCGAACCCGGCTGGCGCGTCGGCGAAACGAGATGAGTCGCTGTCCATGCGCACGATCATTACCCAGAGTCAGGCAACGCGGAGTGTCTTGCCAAC
Source organism: Actinomycetota bacterium (assembly GCA_037140375.1). Taxonomy (GTDB): domain Bacteria; phylum Actinomycetota; class Acidimicrobiia; order Acidimicrobiales; family Ilumatobacteraceae; genus WLMZ01. The sequence goes on along the minus strand of JBAXER010000029.1, from coordinate 21,897 downwards.
CCACGCTCCATCGGCAAGTGTTTGCACGTCATGACTGCGCCCACGATTAGCTACGACATCTACTCCGACGAGTCGCTGTCGAATCCGTACCCGATCTACGAAGAACTGCGCTCGCTCGGGTCGGCAGTGTGGATGGAACCGCACAACGCGTTCGTGCTCCCCCGCTACACCGCATGCCGAGATGCACTTCGCAACTGGCGGGTCTTCGCATCGGGCAACGGCGTGATGATGAACGACCCAATGAACGCAGCGGCGAGCAACCAACTCATGTTGTGCACCGACGGCGAACGCCACAGCAAGCTTCGCTCGGTTGTGGGTGCTCCGCTGATGACTAAGGCCCTCGATAACGTGCGGCCGCTCATCGAAACCGAAGCAACTGCGCTGGTCGATCGACTCGTCGCTCAAGGCACATTCGACGCCGTGTCTGAGTTCGCCCAGCACCTGCCGGTGACCATCGTGTCCGAGCTCGTTGGTCTGCCAGAAGCCGGACGCGAGCGCATGCTGCCGTGGGCCTCTGCGGTGTTTAACTCCATCGGGCCGCTCAACCAGCGTGGCCTCGACTCGATTGGCAACATCATCGAGATGAACGAATTCGTCTCTACCAAGTGCACCCGCGATGCCGTGAAGCCAGGCGGTTGGGCCGAAGCATTGTGGGACGCAGTCGACCGCGGCGACATGGACCCAGGCGAGCCAGCCATGCAACTGCATAACTACACCGGCCCGTCGCTCGACACCACGATCAACGCAACGTCAAACATGATTTGGCTGTTCTCACAAAACCCCGAGCAGTGGAACCTGCTGCGTCGTCAACCAGAACTCATCCCCAACGCAATCGACGAGGTGTTGCGGCTCGAGTCGCCCGTGCAGGGCTTCTCACGGTGCACCACCGAAAGCGTCGACGTCGATGGCATCACGCTGCCCGCGGGCGCTCGTGTGCTGATGCTCTATGCCTCAGCCAACCGCGACGAGCGTCAGTTCGCCGACCCAACGGTGTTCGACATTCAGCGCGCCAACGCCGGCGACCACCTCGGCCTTGGCCATGGTCGACATGTATGTCCAGGAGCGCACCTCGCTCGCCTGGAGATGCGTTCGCTGCTGAACTCGTTGCTGCCAAAGGTGGCACGCTTCGATCTCGTCGAGAGCTCGATGGCGCTCAACAACACCATGCGCGGTCTCGCCACCTGCACCGTCAACGTCATTCCCGCGTAAGCGTTACGCCTCTCACCTACGCTCGGGGCATGGATCAACCCATGCGAGAACCGATGAAGGCCCGTAAGCGCGTTGTGATGATTGCTCACGACAACCGCAAGAAGGACATGCTCAACTGGGCCACGTTCAATGTGGGCACCCTTTCGCGCCACGACCTGTCGGCCACCGGATCCACCGGCAAGTTGCTGGCCGACAACCTCGGGCTGCCCATCCACCGCTACCTCAGCGGACCCCTTGGCGGAGATCAGCAAATTGGCGCGGCTATCGCCACTGGCCAGCTTGATCTCGTGATCTTCTTCTGGGATCCGCTTGAACCCCAGCCACACGATGTCGACGTGAAGGCGCTGTTGCGCATCGCCGTTGTGTACAACACCCCGATGGCGTGCAACCGCTCGACCGCCGACTTCTTGCTCTCGAGTCCGCTCATGGGCGAGACGTATTCGCCCTTCGCGCACATCGACTGACCACCATCAGCCCCCGTTTTTGTCTGCATGGGCGCGATTTGGGACAACAGCTGTCCCAAATCGCGCCCATGCGGGCTTGGGGATGCCAACATCACTCCAGCCGGCCGACTCGTGAAGGAGACATTGTTTTGAGCGACATGCCCGTTGAGTGGTCGGTGATCGCGCAGAACCTGCCCGAACACGCGCGCAATCCCATCCACACCGACGAAGGCGCTCAGGCCGCGGGCTTCGCACGTGCTCTCGTTGCGGGAGTTACCACATACGCATACCTCACTCATCCGGTGGTTGCTGCGTGGGGACTCGACTGGGTTCGAAGCGGTGGCGGCGAGGTTCGATTTCGGCGTCCGGTGTTTGCACTTGATCACCTGCGTTGCGCGCCCATTGTCGACGACAACGAGTTGTCCATTCACGCGCTCACCAACGAACCCGAGCAACCACGCGCCGTGTTTCAGGTCGTGCGGAACAGCGCCGACCCAGTTGCAATGCGACCCGGCGAAGCGTTGGCCGATAGGCACATTCCGCTCGCTGGCGAATGGGGCTCCGACTACGGCTCACGCGCCGGCGACGACTTCGCACTCTTTGCTCAACACGGCATCGTGCATCCAGCCGTGTGGCCAGCACTCGCCAATCATGTGGTGCACACCTCAGTGGCGCGCGGCAGTTGGATTCATACGCGCAGCATCGTGCGGCACCACGCGCTTGCCCGCGCCGGCGCCATCGCCGACGTAAGCGCCGTGGTGGTGCGTCGTTTCGAGTCGCACGGCGAGCGTGCCGTGCTCGATGTTCAGATCAGTGTCGAAGGTGTGCTGGTCGCAACGCTTGAGCACGAGGCAATTGTCGCCCTGCCAGATTGAACATGCCAGAGTGAACATGCCAGAGCGATCACCACGATCAGTCGATGTGGAAGACGTGCTTCCAGCTGCCGTCGGCGTTATGCACTGACTCGACCCAACCCGTGGCGCCTGCGTACTTGCCGGAACCGCCAACAATCGAGCGGATTGTCGACGATGACACCTTCAATGTCGCTCCCTTACCTGGGTACAGGCCCATGCCTTCAAGGAGCAACTGGTCGCCGGTTGTGTCGAAGGTGAACGCTGCGTTCATCATTCGCGCCTGCACATCTTTGGCAGTCACGTCAACGCCGGTGGTGGTCATAATCCAGTCGGTGCGCACAACTGCTCCATCGGCGGTCTTGCCATCGAAATGGAAGATGCGCTGATCGCCCACCGAAGATCCGGTGTCACCAAGATCGATCAGCGTTGGGGTTGGCACCTCAGGATGGGTCACGGTGACAACGGTGCCACTGCTTGAGCAGCCAGCAAGCGTGCCAACCAGCACGACTGCGGCGATCGCCGACACTGCTCGATGCGGAAAAGAAGACACTGAAAACTTAGTCATTGTTTGGCCCCTTGAGAAACGCTGCTGAAGTGCGCCCGACCCTAACGCACCGAGGACAACCGACCACTCATCGCAGATCGTGAAGCGGTTGCAGCCGAAAGCTTGGTGCACGTACCATGCGACAACCCAACAAATGAGAGATGCCATGTCAGAGCCAATCGTCCTCACACCAGATCAACGGCCGCGCGCCCTCAACGTTGCGGGCTTCGACATCACCGTGCTTGCATCCGACGCACAGACCAACGGCTACGAAGTGTTTCTGCAAGCTGGCGCCGAGGGCAAGGGACCCGGCCCGCATCAACACCCGTGGGACGAATCGTTCTATGTCATCAGCGGTGAGATCACGTGCGCCATCGACGACATCGAAACCGTTGCGTCGGCTGGCACCTTCGTGCATATTCCCGGAGGCTCAACGCACTGGTACAAGTTCGGCGCCGGCGGAGCCGAGTTTTTGTCGATGACATCGCAGGGCAATGCATCGCGGATGTACACCGACTTCGACGGCGCGTCCTCGAGGGAGAGCCCCGATCGCTCGCATTTCGTGGAACTGGCTGCCAAGCACGGCCAGCAAGTGGCCGCACCCAAGGCGTAACTCTCGATCAGTCGACAGCACCCACGAGCAGTCGGTCGAGAAATCGAAGCGCCGCGGTCGATGCTTCGACCCGCCACAGAACAACCACGTCGTCGCTCACGGCACCGTTGGCCGACTCTGTGAGCGCAGTGGCCATGCGCTCTATGTGATCGCGCTGCAGCAGCAACATCGGTCGGATGTCGATGCCACAGAGCTCGGCGATGATGATCTTGAGTAGAAGCTCGCTGCGCAAGTCGCGCAGATGCGACACCGGAGCGTTCAACCATTTGCGGAGTTGTGCCCGACCAGTTCGCGTTGCTGCCAGAATCGTGCGGTTGCCACCAGCGAGCCCCGGCTCCTCACCGACCTCGCTCACATAGCCGCGCTCAACCAGTTGCGACAACGATCGATACGTCAGCGCACGCGAAAGCGACCAGACCCGGCCAACATCGCCGTCGGGCTTGAGCCGAGCCGCAATGGCAAAACCGTGGGTGGGGGCCGCGTACAAGATGCCGAGGCACGCCCATTCGCCAAGCAAGAGATCGTGCTCAGCCCTCGGGTTCATCGGCCACGAGGTCGAGCGCCAAGCTGTTCATGCAATAGCGCTGGCCGGTGGGCTGCGGACCATCGGGGAACAGATGCCCAAGGTGCGAGCCGCAACGCCGACACCGAACCTCGGTGCGCACCATGCCATGGCTGCTGTCGTCGATGAGCTCTACTGCATCGTCGGCCTTGGCGGTGTAGAAGCTCGGCCAGCCACTGCCCGACTCGTACTTCGTGGACGAATCGAAGAGCTCGGCAGAGCAACCAGCGCAGCGATAGGTGCCATCGGCGTGTTCGTCTACGTACTTGCCAGTCCACGCCCGTTCGGTGCCGGCATTACGCAGCACCTGATACTGATCGGGGGTCAGCGTTGCCCGCCATTCGGCGTCGGTGCGTTCGATCTCAGGCATTGTGGTTCCTTGCTGTAGTTGCTGTAGTTGCTGTAGTTGCAGTAGTTGCAGTGTGGTTCTTTGTTCGGCTCATACCGGATACACCTCGATGTCGGTGGCTTTCACCGTTGCAAACAGGACGTCGCCCGATCGTAGTTGCATCGCCTCGAGCGCTGCCACGGTGATCTCTGCAGTCAGTGGCAACAATCCGTCGATGCTCACGCGAGCACGCTCACCGAGTCGGTCGATCTCTGCGACGGTGCCAGCCCATACGTTGCGTGCGCTTGAGCCCTCAGGGTGATCCCGAACAAGCGAGATCGAGTGCGGACGGATGATCGCCAGCGACGGCCCGCCTGGCGCATCGGCGATGACCACGCGTGCTCCGCTGCTCGTTGCAAGCACGCCTTCGGACACGTTGCCAGAAACCAGGTTCACACCGACGAGATCGGCCACGTAACGCGAACGCGGACGTGCGGTCACTTCGGCGAGCGTGCCGACCTGCACGATGCGACCCGCATCGAGAATGGCGACACGATCGGCCAGCGCATAGGCATCGACAGGATCATGGGTGACAAGGATCGCCATCCCCTCGAACGACTCGAGGTGCCGACGGAGATCGCGGCGCACGACTGCGCGCGTGCCCACGTCGAGCGCTGCGAGCGGTTCGTCGAGCAGGAGCACGCGCGGCGAGGTCGCCAGTGCGCGCACGAGGGCAACACGTTGTGCTTGGCCGCCGGACAACGCCTCGGGACGAGCAGCCGCTAGCTCGGCGAGACCCACCCGCTTGAGCCAGTCATGGGCCGTGGCAAGTGCCTGCGCTTTCGGCGTGCCGCTTGCGCGAAGCCCGAACGCAACGTTCTCGGCAATTGTCATGTGTTCGAACAACACGTAGTTCTGAAACACGAACCCAACCGAGCGATCTTCGGGCTCAACGAACGCTGCAACCGCTGGGTCGTCTACCGCCTTCGAGTCGATAGTGATTCGCCCAGCGTCGACTGCGGCGAGACCAGCGAGGCAACGCAACAGCGTGCTCTTACCCGCACCGTTCGGACCAAGCAGCGCCAGCACCTCACCAGGCCGCACCTCGATGTCGACGCTCAGGTCGAGCGCTCCTCGGCGCAGTTGCACATCGGCGCGCAGGCTCATGGTTGCACTCTCGTCGGCTCATTGCCGGCTCGGATGAACCAGCGATCTCGCAGCGCAACAAGCACCGCGAACGAGATCGCGATCATCACCAACGCCAACACGATTGCCTGTTCGGGATTGGTCTCAAGAGCGAGGTACACCGCCAACGGCATCGTCTGTGTGGTGCCGGGAAAGTTGCCAGCAAAGGTGATGGTGGCGCCAAATTCACCGAGCGCACGCGCCCACGCCAACGCTGAACCAGCGGCCAGAGCTGGCCCGATTGCTGGCAGGGTCACTCGCCGAAACGTGTACCAACGCGAGGCACCGAGTGTGCGCGCAGCATCTTCGAATGAGGTGTCGAGTTGACGCAAGGCGGCCTCAACGGTGACCACCAAAAATGGCATGGCAACAAACGTCTGCGCAATGACCACGCCTGCGGTTGTGAACGGCAGGCGCAGATCGAACCAGCGATCGAGATACTGCCCAACGATGCCTCGTCGACCAAGAGCGAAGAACAGTGCAACACCGCCGACCACCGGGGGCAGCACCATCGACATCATGCACAGGGCGCGTACTGCGCTGCGGCCAACGAACTGCACCCGGGCGAGTAGCCACGCCAGCGGAACACCGAAGATGATGGAGAGCAACGTGGCCCACAACGAACAGACCATCGAGAGCCGCAACGCGGTGAGCGCGGTGTCTTCGGTGAGGTATGCCCAAGCATTCGACCACGGCGCGCGCCACACCAAACCAATCACGGGTAGGGCGAAGAACAGCACAGCAACGGCGGCCAACGCCACGACCCACGCTGGCACGCGAGAACGCGTCGTCGACCGTCGCCGCCTGCGAATCATGGTGCGAGGAACCCGAACTTCGCCAAAATCGCCTGACCCTGCGAGCCACTCACGAAGTCAATAAACCTCTGAGCGAGCGCAGCGTTGGCGGCTTGCTTGGTGATCGCCATGGAATAGTTCGTGACCACATTGACAACGGTCGGAATCTCTACGCCCGCAGCCTTGTCGCCCGCAGTCTTCACGTCGGTGACGAACACGATGCCTGCATCGGCTTCACCGGTGGTCACCTTGGCGACCACGCCCTTGACCTTGTCCTCAAGGCTCTTCGGCGTCACGGTTACGTTCGTGCTTTTTAGGATCTTGGCTGCACCTTTGCCGCACGGCACGGTCTCTGCACACAACACGACCACGAGTTCGGGCTTGGCCAGATCGGCCACGCCAGCAATGCCCTTCGGATTGCCTTTCTCGACGATGATCTCAAATGTGTTCTTCGCAATCGCCACTGGATCGCCGGCAACTTCGCCCGCATCGGCGAGATTCTTCATATTCGAATCATCGGCCGACACAAACACATCAGCGGGTGCCCCCTGACTGATCTGGGTCACCAAATCGCCTGAACCGGCAAAGTTGAACGTGACCTTCACATCTGCGTTGACCACATTGAATGCGGTAGCGACTTCGGTGAACGCTTCGGTCAGCGACGACGCCGCGAACACCACGATGCCACCCGAGCCCTTGGCTCCACCATCTGACGCGCCGCCGCACGAAGCAACAAGCGGTCCAAAAATCGATACCAGTGACACGAGGAGGAGTCGTTTGGTTCGCATGCGGCGACAATAGTCAACGAGTAACTAAAGGAGCGAATTGCTCGACGGTGTTGAGCTGCCGCCACCAAGACGCGGATCAGCCCACATCGCCGACATATCGACCAGGGTCACTTTGAGATCACGAAAGCCGAATCCCATCGTGTTCATAAAACCCTCGGTCTCAGCGAGACCGTGCACATGGGCCGCTGTCTCAGGATCGTCGCCTCCAACGCGAACCTCATAACGAAAGTTAAAGAAGTCGATGCGCTTGTCATAGGTAAACGTGCCTTCGGCGGTGTAGCCCGACTTCATGATGTCGTGCTCGTCGACACTGCCCACGAGATAGCTGCGCGCCTTTTCGGTGAGGTCGAGAAACCGACCCCTCACCGTGACCCGAAATACTCGTTCATTCGAGCCGTCCTGCATGCCCGCAGCGTAATCTGATCGAGCGATGACTGACCGAGACCCCACGCCCGACACTCAGTTAGATGCGGGCGATTTCGCGTCATGGCTCGTCGAAATTCGCGGCGCTATTCGCGGTGATAACCCCTCAGATGTTCCGTGCGGCTCGTGCACAGCGTGTTGCGCCGCATCGCAGTTCATCCACATTGCGCCCGATGAAACCGAACCGTTGGCGCACATCCCCTCGGCGCTGCTGTTTCCCGCTCCGCGCCTGCCACGCGGACACGTGCTCATGGGTTACAACGAACGCGGTCAATGCCCGATGCTCATCGACAATCGCTGCTCGATCTACGAGCACCGCCCGCGCACCTGCCGCACCTACGACTGCCGCGTGTTTACCGCCACCGGCCTTGAGCCCGACGACGATGAAAAGATTCTGATTGCACAGCAAGCACGACGTTGGCGCTTCAGTTTCGCTACGCAAGCCGACCACGATGCCTACGACGCGCTGTGCACCACGGCCAACCAGTTACGCCTGAATCCAAGCGAGCTGCCTCAGGGCATCAGCCCATCGAACACCACCCAGATCGCGATTCACGCGATCGAGATCACCGACACGCACTGATCTCGGGTGAGTACATCTAGTCGGCCGCAATCAGCCCGGGCACCTCATGGCGATACACGCCAACATCGAGATAGCGACGCAGCTTGGTCACCGTGTTCGCGAGGTACCGCGGTAGCAGATCGCGAAACTCGGCGTTGCTACTAGCAATCACATCGTTGAGGAGCACCAAGTTGCGCGCTGCCAGCATCGCTTCGTATTGATCGGCGGTGAACGGCGGCAACTCACGAACCTGCTGATAGCCCTCGAGGAACGCCGACTCGAGTTCGTCTTCGTCGCGCAGGTAATACGCCGCAATCGCCAGGTCTAGGGCCGGCACACCAAACCCGCAGTCGTCGAAGTCGAACACTGCGAGGCGACCCCGGTTCCATTTGAGGTTGGCCGAATGCAGATCGGCGTGAAGAACATGACGCCGCGCATTATGCACGAGTGACTCGAATTGCGACTGCGTATGAGCGAGCGCTGCATCGATGACGCCGCGCTCATCAGCGCCAATCAGCGGATGCTCGCTACTGAGATTGTTCGCCGTGCCCATCAGCACCGAATCGACATCAGGTAACTCTGCGTAACTGGGCAACACCCACTGCTCGCCGTGGGCGTGCAACGCGGCGGCAGCACGGCCAACCGCAATCATCCGCGGCACCGTGGTGGAGTCCTCGAGATCGGGACCCGGCAGCCAACTGAACAACACCGCTGGCAACTCGCGGCCAAGGTCGGCTGCAAACTCACGTGTCGAGAGCTCACCATTCACGGTGGCTTGCGGAACTGGCAGCATCAGGTCGGTGTCACGCGCCAACGCAGTGAGCCACGAAATCTCACCAGCCACATTGGCAAACGAACGGTTACCGCTGACATTGAGCCGAAGCGCATAGCGGCGACCGTCGGCGGTATCGACTCGAAACGTTGTGTTGTAGCCGTGATAGATCAGGCGAAGGCGCGCGACATCAATGGGGTAGCTATGAAGTGCGTGAAGAGCAACGGCGCGAAGCCGTCGGACCTGAGATTGCGCCGAGAGTTCGTGGAACGGCCGAACCATCGGAACCCCGTCTAGAAACGACGGTCGTTGGTCTTCTTCTTTGGTGGAGCCTTGAACGGGGCCTCAATGAGCGCTTCGAACGCGGCATCGTCGGGCTGCTTTGGCTCGTTGAGCTTCTGCAAGTAGACCTTAAGAGCGGCACGGGCTGGGGCAACCTGGTCACCCTTGGTGCCGACCGAGCGCGCAAGCGCATCTTTGGCCTTGACCACGCGGTCTTTGCGTGTGGCTTTCTCCTCTTCGGAGATCGCACGCTTTGGCTTGTCGCCAGCGGTTGCGTTGCGACGAGCTTCCATTTCCTGCAGCGGTGTGAGCTTCGGGGCGATAGCCATAGCACTAATCCTTCAGATCGGGTCGTAGCAAAGATACCTGCTCAGTGCGCCAATCCCCCATCGGCAATATGCCGTACACCATTTTGGGTAGGTGCTAGCACGGTCGTAGCACAAATCGTCCAAACATCGACCAATTGATCATCGGTCGTACGACCTCATCTCAGTGCGCGGAATCCGCAAGCCCCTGCCCAGCAAGGGCTTGCGCGGAATGGCCGGCACCAAGGTGCTGCTCAGGGGTACATGCCCCACGCCTGCGGGATCAAAAAGTCCTACGACGATTGGCTCTCTTGCCTGTACCCCCGGCGCCAACGCTTAATGGCCACGGCACGCGAAGTCCCGACCAGATCCCCCCGGACTTCGCTCGCCGATTGCTACCAGGCAACGCAAATCGAAATGAGCACACCAATGAATACTCTGAAGACCCGCGTCTCGTTACGCAAAGCCATCGTGACTGTCGCAGTCCTTGCAACCGGATTACCGCTTGCGGCCACCCCGGCTCACGCCGTCGCTCTCGCAGGGAGTATCAGCGGCGAGATCGAACGCATCACCCTCAACGCTCCAGGCGACGTATACGCCGGCGGCCAAATGGTGGTCGGTGGTCAGAACGTGATCATTCCTCGAAACCTGCTCTTGGATCTTCCAGCGAACCGCCTCACATTGCAGCAGCTGTTCGCACAGGCCCCAGCCGAGTGCATCACCAATCACGAAACGGGTCTCGCCAAGACCGATCGTTGCAACCACACCGGAGTCGGTGGCACCGCATCACTTTCGGCCAACCGAGTCGCCACTGGCGACCTCATCGTGGGCGATGCCTTGATCGAAAAGGGTGCCGAACTGGTCCAAGGCAACGTCACCTACATCGACTTCAACGGCGGCTGGTTCATCGTCAACGGCCGCCAAGGCGACCCAACGACCGGCACCATGGTTCGTCTCAACGACCCAACCTCGCGACACACCCTGCAGAGCGGTCCCGGCTGCGCCGCAGGATCGTCCAACTGCAGCGCCGACCCTCGCTTCGGCCTCGACACCGACAACTACACCAACGCCTTCACCTCTGGTTACCCGTTGTGCATCCCCAGCACCGTGACCACGGGCCGCGCGACCACATCGGTCATCACCGGTCTGCTCACCAACGCTGGTGCCAACGCAACAACCGGCGCAGGCGACCAGTTCTGCCCAACCACCAACCGGGTGAGCCCATCGGGACTCCCATTGCGCATTGCTGCCGACTCACGTCGTATGGCGCCCATCATGCTGGGCGACTCAATCACTGTCGGCGGAAACTACGAGACCATCGGCGGCGTCCACTTCCTCTCAGCATTCCGTTCGAGCATCTCGTATGGTCTGCAGACTTCTGCCGGCGCCGGCCAGCCCGACTACATGTTCATCAACGAAGCAGGCATCGACGTTGCGGGCTTCCAGAATCAGCGAGTTCGCGGCTTGTTTATCGGCTTCGCCACGCTGCCCACACCCGACGTGCTCGGCTGGAGTGTGCACTACGACCCAGTGCAAAACAAGGCCCACGAAATGCCGCTGGCTTCGACCCAAGGCTGCAACACGGCCGGCGGCATCGGCACATGTACCGGCTTCGGGATCGGCTTGTTCAAGATTCGCTACGACTCTGACTTCATCAAGCAGCCAACTGCGGCCAAGCTCTCGCCATGCCTTCAGCTCAGGGCCGACCCACTCTTTGCAAACGCCTGTCCAGACCCAGCCAACATGGCCGCCCAAGAGTTCGCCATCTTGAGCCCGATCCCCCACGAGATCCACTTCCGCACCCGCAAGAAGGTGAACGACACCACCAACTCGTTGAAGTCGATCGACATCAAGGGCACCGAGTCCACCAACGGCCAGTACCTGTTTCCATTCGGCGCAAACCTTGGCGGGATCTCGTTCCCCGAAGGCCTTGAGTTCAATCTCGACGCGGCCAACGCCCCCTTCTCGTTCGAAGGAATCCCGTGGAACCTCGACCGTCGCCTTAGCCCCGGCGGCTGCCAGGCAACGGGCGGAGTCTGCGAATCAACACCTCAGCCACTCATCCCGTTCCCATACTCCGAGCTCGATCCTCGCACCCAGGCTGCTGGCGCAATCGCCCCCGGTGGCGCCGTGCCAAGCAACCGCTACAACGACCCAATGTTCACCAGCGCTCAGCTCTCGAACGCCCAAGACCGCATCCTGAGTTACATCCCCAACGACACCGCCACGGCGTTCGCTGGCGACGCATCAGTGCTCGCCTTGCCAACCGCAGCAGCGGTATCGCAAGGCATCACCCCCACGCCATCACTTACCGAGCCAAGCCCGACGTTGCTGGGATTTGATCCGTCATCGGGTCAGGTCGGCACGATGGTGCATGTCGGCGGCCTCGGCCTCGACACCGCTACTGCAGTAACGGTCAACGGCACAGCAGCGATGTTCAGTGTGATTAGCGCCACCCGCCTCGACGTGTTGGTGCCAATTGGCGCAACCGTTGGCGCAGGCTCAATCGTTGTCACCTTGCCCAGCGGCAACCTCACGTCGGTTGCGCAGTTCACGGTTATCACCAACCCGTTGGCCCCGACCATCACCGGCTTCACTCCAGCCACCGGGGATACCGGCAGCGTTGTCACGATCAACGGCACCAACTTCGCCGGTGCAACAGCGGTCTCGTTCGGCGGAATTTCAGCAGCCGCCAGCGTCAACCCAGCCGGCACACAGATCACCACCAACATTCCGCTTGCGGCCACCGCCGGACCGGTCAACGTCAGCGTGATCACGCCAAATGGAACTGTTGTTGCCGCCACGCAACTCACCGTTACCGTGCCACCTCCGCCACCTCCGGCCCCTGCGGCAATCACGTCGATCAACCCAACGAGTTCGTCGGTCGGCACCGTGGTCACCATCACCGGCACCGGATTCCTGGGCGCCACCCAGGTGAGCTTCAATGGAACAACGACACCGGCCACGGTGGTGAACAGCACCACGATCACGGCAACCGTGCCCGTTGGCGCAACGACCGGCACCGTGACCATCATCTCGCCAAACGGCACCGGAGCTGGCAAGGCCTTTACGGTGGCAGCAGCAGCGACCCCAACCGCCGTGGTCACCACGCCAGTGAGCGCCGCTCAATCGAGCTTGGTCACCCTGAACGCTTCGGCCTCAACCAACGCTGCGAGCTTCGCTTGGACGCAGCTCACCGGCCCAACGGTTGTACTCACCGGCGCAACGACGGCTCGCCCATCGTTCACCATGCCAGCACTGTTCCAGACGCTTACCTTCAGAGTTACGGTCACCAATCAGGCGCTCACGTCCACGGCCACGGTCACAGTCACTGCTCTACCAGGCTCCGTCACGATCACCGCTGCGACGCCTCAGTACCGCATTAGCAAAGCCGAATGGCGTGCCGCCGGCACGGCAAGCTTCCCCGGTGCCAACATCGTCACCATTCGCACCGGCAACGTGGTCGGCTCGGGAACCTTGGTTGGCACGGTGGCAGTCGATGCAACTGGTGCGTGGATCTTGCAGGTCATCAATCCATCGATCCCGGTGAACACTGCGATTAACGTGGTGGCTTCCCGTGGCGGCAGCGCTACAGCCACCGTCGTAGTCAGGAACTGAGCCGCCATGCCGGACGCAGCAACGCAGACACCGAGCCCCGTCGATTCGGCGGCCCCTTCGGGCAAGTTCAGCACACAGAGCACGAAGGCGAGGGCGGCGATTGGCGTCGCTCTCGCCGTGCTGGTGGCTGGCGGCGTGATCTTCTACGTTTCAACTTCGGGCACCGCTCGGCGCCATCTCCAGGGAACGCTCACCATCACCGTGGCGTCTGCCGCTGGCGATCCGTGTGCAACGGCCGAGAACTTCCCCGAGTTCCGCGACGGCGGGGCCATCACCGTGCTCGATAAGGGCGGCAGCAAAGTGGCCTCTGGGCGCCTTGGCACCGGCCGCGCCGAGGGCACTTCGTGCGTTCATTCGCTCGAGATCAGCGACCCACCAGTGCTCGGCGAATACCAGGTTGTCATTGGCTCTCGTGACCCATTTGTGGTCACCGCCGAATCGCTCGCAGCCGCTGGCAACAAGCTCGACCTCCGCTTCGGGGCGTAAGGCCAACGCGGATACGGCATCCCGCTGCAAACTCAGCGGCGACGCATCACGAGCATGAAGTGATCGCCCATGTCGCGAAAGAGCGGCCACCTCGCGGTGGAAGCATCGAGCGACACCAATCGCTCGAACACTTTGGGAAACTTCTCGCCCACCTTGTCGAGATACGGCGGCGGCACAAACAGTGATAGCGATTCGTAGTACTCGACCTGCCACTGATCGGCGTCGCCGATCCACTCACGAGCGAACTCACGAGGCGTGAAGTAGCGAGTCCAGATGGTGTGGCCATTCATGCCGACGGGCGTGGACTCACGCTCGAAACGCACCTTGGCTCGGGTGAACCGGCGCTTGCGAACGTAGTGGGCCACTTCCCACGGGCAGTATCGACCAATCACGGTGAACACTGCGTAGCCACCCGGACGGGTGATAGCAGCAAGCGATGCCGCAGTGTGCCCGAGGTCGGGCACACAGTTGAGCGGGCCAAAGTTTGAGTACGAGATATCGATCGTGTCAGGGCCGAGCTTGAACTCAGACGCAAGCCGATCGAACTCTTGAGCGCCAACACGTAGCGCCGTGATCTGGCCTGGCTCGCAGTTGGCGCGAGCGCCTGCGCGCTCGACCATCTCGGGTGACCAATCGGTAGCGAACACATGGTGGCCGAGCTGCGCGAAATGTTGCGCGTCGATGCCGGTGCCACAACCAATATCGATGAGCGTTGAAGGGCCCTTCAGGAAACCTTCGATCCGCTGCCACACGATGTCGCGCATGCGTTGGATGAGCGGGTTATTGCCTTGCGGGCCGTCGTAGGTTGGCGCCACGCTGTCGAAAGCGGCAGCCGTTTCGGCCAACTGATCGGAGATCGGAGGAGTCATGCGTGGTTGCCGTTCAGCGTGACTTCGACGGGCGCTGCGGTGATTGAGGCCGCCTCGGCAACCACTGGAATACGCAAGCGAGTTGGGTTCGGATTGCGTTCGCTGGGCTCACGCTCGCGCAGCGCAGCCCACGCAGTAGCGACCCGCTCGCGGTGTTCTTCCAACCCAAGTTCGCTGAGCTGTGGGTGCGGCGCTCGACTGAGCCCAGCCTCGCGACGGCGAAGGTCGAGGTCGTCGTGCAGGCAGTGATGCAGGGCGCGATAAAAGCCGGTGGAGTACGTGCCCGCGAAGATCATTGCGAGGTCGCCGGAGTCTTGCCAGTTGGCGTGATCGGTGAGATCAGACTTGACCATCTCGTAAAACTTTGTGCCGGGCAACGGGTAGCTCACGCTGACGCCGATGTCATCGGGCAAGAGTTCGGCAACGAGATCGATGGTGGTGCAGATGTCTTCCCATGTCTCGCCCGGGTAGCCGAACTGAATGAAGAAACACGCACGAACGCCGTGTTCGCCAAGACGGCGGCGGGCGCCGCGAATCTCATCGACAGTGATTTCTTTGTCCATCGCATCGAGCACGCGCTGGCTGCCGCTCTCGGCGCCGAGCCACACCTCTTTGCACTTCGAGCGAGCCAACGCATCGACGGCAACGTCGTTCATCAAGTCGCATCGCGACTGAATGGTGAACGGCACTGCCCCACCCGTGGATTCGATGTGATCGGCGAACTCGGCGAGCCAATCGCTGCGCAGACCAAAGATGTCGTCGGCAAACCACACGTGATCGGGCGCATGCTGAAACTTGAGTTGCGTCATCTCGTCGGCAACCGCCACGGGACTGCGCATCGAGTAGCGCTGACCCCAGATGGGCTTGGCGCACCAGTTACACGAATACGGGCAACCACGCGTCGACACCATGTTGAGTGAGAACTCGCCATGATGCGAAAGCCATGCGTCGCGGTAGGCACCGATGTCGATGAGGTCTCGCGCTGGCAAGCCGAACACATCGGGGTGGCGCTCGATAGAGCGGTGGCCAGTGCTAGCGATTTCGCCATCAACCAATACCGCCGAACCGGCCACCTGTTCTACGGCCATTGATCGACCGAGCCAACGATCGACAATCTCGGCCACGGCGTGTTCGCCCTCGCCCAGCAGACACACTTCGGCGCCGGCCTCGAGGTATACCTCGGGATGGTCGGTGACATCGGCGCCCGACATCGCTACCTTGCAGCCCCGCGCCAGCGCCATGCCCAACATGGTGATTGCGGCCTCGCGCATGCGGGCCAAACACATCTTCGACAAGAAGTTGAAGTTGTCTTCGAACAGCACAACCACGCGAGGCTGATGGTGCTCAAGTGCAGCCTCAAAATCGGCTTCGTCGGCGGCGAGCATGGCGTCGAACACAGCCACGTCGTAGCCCCGGTCGCGCAGCACCGATGCGGCATACAGCGTGGCCAGCGGCGGGTACGGCCGCATCTTTGCCTTCTGCTTCGCGTCGAGGTTGAGGTAGTAAGAATGGGCCAGCAACACATCACGCATAGCCGCCGAGACTAGCCGCCTACGGCTCTAGCCGTGTGAGTAGAGCGCCGATTTATAGGCCTGCTCAAGCTGGCGAGCGACCGCCTGCCACGTGAGCGTTTGGTTGGCGTGCTTGGCGACGAGCTCGCGGCTCGTTCGTGAGGCGAAACCGATGAGTCGTGCTGCCGCAGGCGCATCACCCGGGGCGAACGTGCCGATCAATTCACCCACGATTGCGCGATGCGAAGGGATGCTCGTAACCACGGGTACGCACCCTTCGGTGATCGCCTCGATCAGCGCGTAGCCGGATCCTTCGCGCCAGCTTGTAGACAGCACGATGTCGGCGGCCTGGTACCAACTCTGCATCTCGCTGGCGCTGACCGGATCATGAATGTGCACCTGCGCGCTGAGATCTCCAAGCGCAGCAATGGCGGCACGCACCTGTGGTTCGAGTGATCGATCCGTGGCGAGCAGATGCAGATGCGCATCGCCCAGATCGCTCGTAGCCGCATGTGTAAACGCAGCGATGGCGGTGAGCGGGTCCTTCGATTCGATCAGTCGGCCGACCCACAGCACAACGGGGCTGCCCGTTAGTTGGACGGCCGCCGAGGAACCTGTGGGGTTGCCGGGCAACGTGCTGGCCGCCTCAAGCACCTCGTAGCACGCAGCGGTTTCGCGAATCATGCCGCGATCAATGAACGACTGCGCCTGCCCGAACATTGCGCCGGTGAAGAGGTAGCCGTCCACCGAGCGACGCACTAGGCGATGAGCCAACACCGTGCGCCGACGGCCGGGCGTCTCGCCATGGTGTTGCAACACAATCGCGGCCTTGCGATGAAGCGCCCTGGCTAGTCGAAGGTTGAGCCGCGTGAATCCGAACCCATGCACGTGCACGACATCGGGGCCCCACTGCGCAACCTCACGAACAAGGGCGGCGTCGGTGTTCATGAACATGTACGTGACACCATCGCGCTGAACAACCGCCGGGGCCAGCGTGGTGCGACACGCCACCATCACGTCGAGGCCGGCGTGCTCGCGCAGCGCTTTCGCTTGGTGCACCACCGACGGCCAGCCATCGAGCGTTTGCTCCGGGTCGACGCTGGTTGCTGGGGGCATCACGATGGCAACGCGCATCGTCACCGTCGTCCGCCGAGGCGACGGGCCGCCGCTGCAACGCTGCGCGCGCCATCGGGCCACACCATCTGGTCGACAACCGCGATGCGCTCGCGGATCGACTGCGTAAAGGCCTGCCGCCAGCGGAACGACGTGCGCGTGTTGGGGTCGCGCAGTACATCTGCTGGCGATGCGGTGCCGAGTAGATGACGCGCCGCTCGGGGCAGCCGAGCGATCTCGCGGGACACCACGGCGTCGGGCAACAGCCCTGGCATCAATTGCTGCACCATCCACAGTCCGGGTGCGGTGAGGCGCGGATCGGTGAGCGCCATGAGCTGGCTAGCGCGCTGCCAATCGATGGGACGTCGTGCGCACCACCACACATCG
Organism: Actinomycetota bacterium; assembly: GCA_037140375.1. Lineage (GTDB taxonomy): Bacteria > Actinomycetota > Acidimicrobiia > Acidimicrobiales > Ilumatobacteraceae > WLMZ01. The sequence continues at coordinate 4,249 of JBAXER010000029.1, read as the reverse complement.
ACCACGTTCACGGATCGAACCTCGGCGCGCACCACAGTTGAGGCGAGGTGACCCAACACGTGAACCGTGAGCGCCTCATGGTCGAACGGCATCGACTCAACAGCGAACCCGCGCACTGTGTAGCCATGCAGAAACTCGATCCACCCCGGGTGCACTTCGACGCGACCGTTGTGATCGGCCGACTCGCCGTCGGTGCGGCCAACGTCGCCGTTGCCCCACGAAAGAAACGTGTCTTCGTAGTCGGTTGAATCGATTGCCCGAAGCCCCCCTGCGATCAGCGCAGCGGCGGCCTGCGATCGCTGTGCCGCGGGCACGATGAGATCGATGTCGGCCATGGGCCTCGTGCCCTCAATGCCCCACACGCCCTGCAGCAGCGCTGCGCCCTTCACAGCAACTGCCGGCACTGCGTGTTGCTTGAGCACAGCCATCACCGTGGGCAGCAACTCGCTGAACCGGCGCACACGCTCAGTCACTTGCTCACGTTGCTCGGCAACGAACGCCACGACATCGGGCGAAGCGTCGGCGAACAAGTCGAGCGCGCCTGCCAGTGCTGTCAGTCCAGTGGCGAGTCCGGTGAGTTGCACCTGCTCGAGCGACCATGGCTCGAGGCGCGCCGGTTCGCCCTCGAGACGAGCGAGAACAGCCTGCAGTAACTCAAGTTGGCGGCGGCGAAGGTCACGAGTGATGGGCGAACACTAGTCACCTCACGGGGCGAGAGTCTCCGCTCTGCCAGACTGTGTCGTGCGCGTAGTGCTGGTGGTGCCGGGAGGCGTGGATCAACCCGGATCTGATCGGGTGATTCCCTTCATCCACGATCTCATTCAGCGACTCGCTGTGGGGAACACAGTCACCATCATCGCGATTGGCCACAATCCTGAGCCGGGCGAATGGACGTTGTACGGCTGCGACGTCATCAACGTTCCCATCGGCAATCACAGCCGTAGCGATGTGTTGCGTGCCCTGCGCTCGGCAGTTCGCATTGCGGGCCGCGGTGGTCGAGCAAACCGGCCCGACGTTGTGCACGGATTGTGGGCCGGTGTTACTGGCCTCGCTGCCGCTGCGATCGGTCGTCGTTTTCGGGTGCCGTCGGTGGTCACGTTGTGCGGCGGCGAACTCGCCACGATCCCAAGCATTGGCTACGGCGGTGGCCTCACGCGCGGCGGCAAGTTGTTGGCTCGCGCAGCGTTGCGCCTACCCACCGCCACGACGGCAGCCACCGAATGGATGCAAGCGCACGCCGCTGCAGCAGGCGCACGCATCGACGAACTCATTCCGCTCGGCGCAGATCGAGCGCGGTTTCGCCCGGCCGACGCGCCCGTCGCAGGCGCCCACATTGTTCAGGTCGCCAGCCTCAACTCGGTGAAAGATCAATACCTCGCGTTGCACGCCTTCGCGCTCGTGCTCGCAGCCCGACCCGATGCCACGCTGACGCTGGCCGGAGTGGACACGATGCATGGCAAACACTTGATGCTCGCCCAGTCGTTGAACATTGCGCATGCAGTGAGGTTCGCTGGTTTCGTGCAGCCCGACGACCTATGCGAGTTGTACCAATCAGCCGCACTTCACCTCAACACGTCATGGCACGATGCCGGTCCACTTGCAGTTGTCGAAGCTGCGTTGTGCGGGGTGTGCACAGTGGGCACCCGGGTGGGACACGTGTCAGATTTCGCGTCGTTGCCGGAGCCCGCAGCAGTTGCAGTAGCACACGATGCCGAAGCGGTTGCTACAGGCGTGTTGCGGCTGTTGAACGACCCCACCGAACGCGCCGCAATCGCCCATCGAGCGCACGAGTGGGCGTCGCTGCACGACGCCGACGCAACTGCCGCAGCCTTCGAGACGCTCTACCGCAAACTTGCGGCAAGATCGTCGAGAGCTTCGGCCGCGGCCAGTGGCGAGAGCCCCCGCCGCAACACATAAGTGGGTCGGTCTAACAATCCGTCGGCCCATTGCGCCGAGATGTGCTCGCGCTCGGTGGGCAGCGACGCCGCCCAGAACCGCTCGGTCGCTTCGGCCTGACTGACCGACTCGAGCGAGAACTCGGTGTCGGGGTCGAGCAGCACAACGGCGTGCACCTCTTGCAATGCCACCTGCTGCGACTCGGGCGGATAGATCGCAATCTTGCAACCCTCTTCAGAGGTGTGGGGCACTGGCTCGATGTCACGAATCTCATCGAAACGAGCGGCGGCGTCTTGGGTCATCAGCATCCGCCACGGGTAGCCAGCAAAGACACCTGCAGGCTGTTGCACCGCGGCGTACAACCAATCGTCACTCGTGATTCCCATGCCGCGACGCAAACACGAATAGGTGAGCGTGCTCTTGCCTGCACCCGACGGGCCACGCAACATCAAACCAATTCCATTACGCGAGACCAGAGCGCTGTGCACCGCCACGAGTCGCTCGTGATGAACGTGCATCGAGGTGAACGCTGATTCGACGAACAACCGCACCGCGTCGTCGATAGGTAACAACGATTCGGCCAGCGAGATCTCGCCGATGCCAGAGGCAAAGTTCACGACAGCGTGGGATGTGCCGCAGCGCACCGTGAGTTGCTCGGCGTTGATGTCGGCGGCGACCACAGGCCACCCTGGATCGCTGACACCAGCTTCGTGCACGCTCACATCGAGATGCAGCGACCCGCCGATTGCGAGGCCTTCGGGATAGCGACCAAGGCCGCGCTGAACGGCCGCAATCACTTGATCGGATTGGGTTTGCACCACCAGTTCGCTACCGAACGGGTGAATACGAAGGGCCGGCAAAGACATCGCCCGAACGGTACCGAACACTTCGCACTCTTATGCGGTCGAGCGAGACACCTATCATCACGAACAGCGAAGGGAAGCCATGGCCACGATCGATCTCAGCACGTATGACCCGATGAATCGCGAGATTCAACAGTGCCCGTTTCCGCATTACGCAGCGCTGCGCGAACACGGCCCGTTGTTCCGGCATGAGCCCACCGGCATGTACTTCGTGTCTCGCTTAGAGACGATGCGCGTTGTTCTGCGAGACACCGAAACCTTCTCATCGAAATCGTCGAACGCAGGCACCGCTCCCCCGCCCGAACTGATGGCCGAACTCGTTGCCTTGTCACGTCAGGGCGTGCCACGTGTCGACACCATGCTCACCCTTGACCCACCCGCGCACACCCGCTATCGCAAGACCGTTGCTGGCGCTTTCAACGTGCGACGCATTCAGGGACTTGCACCGCGAATACGTGAGCTCGCCGACGAACTCATCAATGCCTTTCCCACGCACGGCGCCGTCGACTTCATGAATGCGTTTGCGATTCCGCTGCCCGTGCGGGTGATCTCACACATGCTCAACGTGCCGGCCGAGCGAGAGGCCGACATCAAGCGTTGGTCCGACGATGCAGTGGCTTCGCTGGGCACCCGGCTCACACCAGAACGCGTTGTCGAAGCAGCGCGCGGAGTGCTTGAGTCGCAGTTGTTCTTCATCGCCCAATTCGCCGACCGACGCAGCAATCCGCAAGACGACTTCACCACCGACCTCGTGAGCGCCACGTTCGAAGCCGCCGACGGAACCACCCGCAATCTCACCGATGCCGAGATGTTCTCGATCGTGCAACAGCTAATGGTCGCCGGCAACGAGACCACAACCAAGTTGTTTAGCGAAGGCATGAAGTTGTTGCTCGAGCATCCTCAGTGGTGGCAGCGAATCGTGCGTGAACCCGCGTTGATTCCAGCGGTCATCGAAGAAGTGCTGCGCATGGCTAGCCCCAACCAGGGCCTGTTTCGCGTGGTCACCCGCGACACCGAACTCGAGGGAGTTCCGCTGAAGAAAGGCACTCGACTGTGGGTGATGTTCGGTGCGGCCAATCGCGACGAGCGAACGTTCGCCGAGGCCGAAACGTTTAACCCCGAGCGCGACAACCTGTCACAACACATTGCATTCGGCTTCGGGGCGCACTTCTGCATTGGCGCACCGTTGTCCAGGCTTGAGGCGCGCATCGGATTCGAAGCACTCTCCGAACGGCTCGCACATGTCGAGTTTGCGCCCGGCAATACGTTCGAATACGAGCCCAGCTACATCTTGCGTGGCCTCAAGAACCTGGAGCTCATCGTGCAGCGACCGGCCGCCGGCTGATCGAGTCCGGCAGCGCAGCGCCGTCCCCCATCAACGAGCGCGCCCCTCACGCCCCTCACGCACCCACTCCCAGCCCTCAACCTTGCTGCATGGGCGCGGTTTGGGACAGCAGTTGTCCCAAATCGCGCCCATGCAAAAGGGATTG
>JBAXER010000028.1:0-33396 GCA_037140375.1 Actinomycetota bacterium | reverse complement strand
GCGCGCAGGATCTGAGCTACTGCTGTCCACAACTGCTCACGGTCGCTCACCTGCACCTCCGTCCTTTTCATCGAATAGTTTCCACATCATTGTCCACACCGTGTGGACAAACCAAATCGTCGCGAATCTCGGGTACTTTGCCACCTAGTTGCCAACTTTGGCCGCGCGGCCGTAGCCTGTTGCAGTTCTGGCGTTACCTGCTGTGTTATATGCAGGTATCCCGTGCCAGGGTTTACGATTTTCTGCAGCACCTCGGTGTTGCCTTCCGAGGAGGTTTGCGTTGAAGCGCACCTTTCAACCTAACAACCTGCAGCGCGCCAAGAAGCACGGCTTCCGCGCCCGCATGAGCACTAAGGGCGGCCGCGCCGTTCTGAAGGCTCGTCGGGCCAAGGGCCGTCACCGTCTGTCCGCTTGATCGGGCGCTTTCGCGGGCGGTCCTCGTTTGAGCGCTTGTCTCAAACCGGTTCGCGCGCTCGCGCCGGAGTGCTGTGGTGCACGTTCGTACTCGATCCCCACGCAACGCCGCCTCAGGTGGCCTTTGCGATAGGCCGCGCCGTCGGTCCGGCAGTGACGCGCAATTTGCTCCGCCGTCGACTTCGATCGATTCTGCAAACGCAACTTCCCCAGCTTCCACCGGGTTTGTTTCTGTTCGGAGCAGTTCCGGCCGCCGCACGTCGGTCATTCAGCGAACTGACGTTCGATCTCACGCAGCTGATCGCCAAGATTGCTCCTGTGCAGGCCCCGCCCGCACCGTGAGTCCCGTGAACCGCAGGCTTGTTGCCGCGGTGCGGTGGTACCAGGTGCTGGCCCAAGGCCGGTTGTCGCCCTGCCGGTTTACCCCGAGTTGTTCGTGCTACGCCGTCGAGGCCCTCGAGCTTCATGGCACAGCCAGCGGTTTGTGGCTCACTCTGCGTCGTTTATTGCGTTGCCGCCCCTTTGGTCCGAGTGGTTATGACCCCGTTCCAGACGTTCTTTCTCAGAAAGTGATGTAGCCCCATGTTTGAAGGTCCCGCTTGGCTCGTATCTCAGTTCTATGCGCTGACGCATAACTATGCGGTCGCTATCGCGCTCGTTGCGTTCACCGTGATGGTGCTGGTCACCCCACTGACTCTGAAGAGCACCAAGGGCATGCTCGAAATGCAGCGCCTGCAGCCCGAAATGAAGAAGCTTCAGGCCGAGTACAAAAACGATCGCCAAAAGCTCAATGAAGAGATGATGAAGCTCTACCAAGAGCACAAGGTGAATCCGTTGGCCTCGTGTTTGCCGCTGCTCTTGCAGATGCCCATCTTCTTCATCATGTACCGCGTGTTGCATGGATTGAGTCGAGCGGCATTCTTCGCCGACGAGGCAGCCTGTAAGGCGTCTGAGTTCTGCACAACCAACTCGATTCCAGTTGGCAAGGTCGTCTTCAACCCCGATCACATCTCGAAGACCTCCGAGCTCTACCGCAGCTTGGTTCCGAAGGGCGGCAAGAACGAGATGTTGTCGTTCGGCCTCGACTTAGCGAAGTCGCCAGCGCACTTCATCAGCAGCTCGTTCGGTAAAGGAATGATCTATGCCGCCCTTGTTGTGGTGCTCGGCGTGCTCTACTTCGTTCAGCAAAAGATGGTTGCATCCCGCGCAGCGGTGAGCCCAACGATGTCGGCCGGCCAGGCAAAGCTGATGCAGTACCTGCCAGTGGTGTTCGCTGTCTTTCAGATCTTCTTCTTGACCGGCCTCGTGATCTACTACATCACGCAAGCCATCTTCCGAATTGGTCAAAACGTCTATATCACTAAGCGTTTCTACGGTGGTGAGGAATCTCTGGGTCACCAGGCGCAAGCCGCCGGCGAGCGGGCCCGTGAGGAAGCAAAGAAGAACGGTGGCGCGGCCGCGGTCACAGGCGGCGGCATGTTTGCGCAGGCCAAGCGTGATGCGCAGGCCAAGCGCGAGGCGCTTGAGGCGGCAAAAAAGCCTGCTCCACAGACGAGCAAGCGGGTGACCCCGCCCAAGAACAAGCCGACCCCCAGTTCGGGTCGTCCACAGCGTCCAACGGCATCTGGTCGACCGGGCGCACCGGCGCGGCCCAAGCCACCGAAGAAGTAGCACAGAGTTGCGGTCGCATGTGCGGCCACCTATTTGATTGGACCACACTATGCAGTGGGTAGAAACCACCGGTAAGACAACCGAAGAAGCAAAGGGGCTGGCACTTGACCAGCTCGGAGTAGCCGAAGATGATGCCGAGTTCGACATTCTCGAAGAGCCGAAGACCGGATTGTTTGGACGAGTCAAGGGCGAGGCCCGAGTTCGAGCCCGCGTGCGTCCGACAGCGGTGCGGCCAAAAGTTGAGCGGCGTGACCGTCGCAAGGGCCGCGAGCAGGGCGAACGGGCTTCGGCCGGCGCCGATACTGCTACGGTGAGCACACCAAAGAGCGAACCTGCCGCACGGCAGCGCAATAAACCACAGCAGCGTCGCGAACCAGCGGCAAAGCCACAGCGAGAGGAATCCATCGTGAGCGCAGAGCAGGTTGGGGTAGAAGCCAAGAAGTTCCTCACTGAATTGGTCGATGCATTCGGACTTGACGGAACAGTCGATCTTCGCACCGACGGTGACGATCTTGAGTTGACCGTCAGTGGCGCCGATCTTGGCCTCATGGTGGGCCCTCGTGGCAACACATTGACTGCCGTGCAAGATCTCACCCGAGTTGCTTCGCAGCGTCGCTTGGGCGATCACGACACTCGCTTGCGAGTTGATGTCGGCGGCTACCGCGAGCGGCGCCGCGAGGCACTGTCACGGTTCGCCACTCAGATTGCAGAGCAGGTTGTTTCTTCGGGCGAGGCGCGTGCACTCGAGCCAATGTCGTCGGCCGACCGTAAGGTCATCCACGATGTGCTCACCGAGTACGCCGGAGTCGTCACCCGTTCAGAGGGTGAGGATCCGAACCGTCGGATTGTCATCGCTCCAGCGAATGACTGAAGACACAGAACTCCTCGCAGTTCTTGAATCGTTGCGTGAGCGCGGCGCGCTGGGTGAAGTTTCACTTCCCGCCGCCGTGGCTCACGCTGATTTGTTTCTGGCGGCAATTCCTAGCGACTGCGCTCGCCTCCTCGATCTTGGATCGGGTGGAGGCCTGCCGGGCTTGGTACTCGCAAGTCGCTTGACGAACACGTTTGTTGTGCTCACCGATCGGCGTGAGCGTCGGATGGATTTGCTTCGACTTGCCACTGCTCGGCTGCGAATTGATGCTCGTGTCTCGGTGCTTACGGGCGATGTGGTGAACCTGGCTCGCGACCCCGACTTGCATGGCACCTTTGATGTGGTGACAGCCCGTGCCTTCGGCGAACCACTCTGGACTCTTTCGTGCGCAGTCCCCTTCCTTTCGCCCAGTGGCGTAGTCGTGATCTCTGAACCCCCACTCGTTGACGAGGCCACGCGCTGGCCGACTGACGAAGTTTCCAAACTGGGCCTGAAAGCTTCTGAGCAACAGTTTGCTCACGTGAAGCGATTCGAACGTCTGTAACCCAACACTCCAACTCCCCCGACTCTCTGAGCAGGGATGATGGGCGCGGCTCGAGTGTTTCACGTGAAACAAACAGGCGATTCAGGAGTCAGAATGTTTCACGTGAAACAGCCCACAAAGCCTTGACCGAGGGTCGCAAGCCGGTAGTCTTCGATCAACGACATCGCGAGCCGGCCGTCCGGTGTGTTGCGAGTCGGGTGAATGGTCCCAGCAATCATGGGCACCGCATCGTTGCCGTGTCGGCTTCCAGCCGAACCCAGGCGCCACGCGAGGGGAGACCAATTAGATGGAGTCCGTGACAGACCACGGAGAAGTAGCAGCCACCGAGAATCCGGTGGATACGGTCGAAATGGCCATGTATCCCCTGCCTCGAATCATGGCCGTTGCCAATCAAAAAGGTGGGGTGGGAAAGACCACCACCACCGTCAACCTCGGTGCTTGTTTGGCCGAACTGGGGTTTCGTACCTTAGTGATCGACCTCGATCCTCAGGGCAATGCATCCACCGGCTTAGGTATCGACAATCGTGGGCTCGAGACATCGATGTATCACGTGATCATGCATGAGGCGCCGCTCGAGAACTGCATCGAACCGGCGGCAGTGAAGAACCTGTTCGTTGCTCCATCGAGCCTTGATCTGGCCGGAACCGAGATTGAACTGGTTCCAGCCTTCAGCCGAGAGAATCGGTTGAAGCGGGCCATCGAAGCGGTTCAGGATGACTACGACTATGTCCTCATCGACTGTCCCCCATCGCTGGGCCTACTCACCGTGAACGGTTTGACGGCGGCCACCGAAGTGCTGGTGCCGATTCAGTGCGAGTACTACGCACTCGAGGGCCTGGGTCAGTTGTTGCGTAACGTCGATCTTGTGCGCCGCAACTTGAATCCCACACTGACTGTCAGCACCATCGTGTGTGTGATGTATGACGCCCGTACCAAATTGGCCGATCAAGTGGTGAAAGAGGTTCGTGAGCACTTTGGTGACAAGGTGATGCGCACGGTGATTCCACGAACGGTTCGGTTGTCCGAGGCACCGTCGTTTGGCCAGCCAATTACTACGTTCGATTCCAGTTCGCGTGGCGCAGTTGCGTACCGCATGGTTGCAAGGGAGGTGAGCGCTCATGGCACGCCTCGGGGGACTCGGTAAAGGACTCGGAGCACTCATCCCGTCAGATTTGGCGGGGGACCCATCGATCGACACAGATCGCGCACGCCTGCTTGAGGTGCCGATTGAGTCGCTCTCACCAAATCCACATCAGCCACGCGTTCATTTCGATGAGGAGTCGCTTGCTGAGTTGGCAGCGTCGATCGCCGAGATTGGTGTGTTGCAGCCGGTGCTGGCTCGCGATTTGGGTGACGGCACCTATCAACTCGTTGCCGGCGAACGGCGTTGGCGAGCTGCTCGTCGTGCCGGCTTACAGACGATCCCGGCGGTTGTTCGCACCACCGACGATCTCAGCTCGGTCGAGCAGGCATTGGTCGAGAACTTGCATCGCCAAGATCTCACTCCTCTCGAAGAGGCCGCGGCCTATCAGCAGTTGATTGAAGACTTCGGGTTGACCCACGAGCAAGTGTCGAGTCGAGTCGGCAAGAGTCGCTCAACCATCACCAACATGCTTCGCTTGTTGTCGCTGCCACCAACGATTCAGCACTTGCTGGCCGATGGCCGGTTGTCGGCCGGTCACGCTCGCGCGCTGTTGGGTAGCCCTGATCGTGCGTTCCAGGAGCATCTCGCCAAGCGGGCTGTAGCCGAGGCGTGGTCAGTTCGTGCCGTCGAGGATGCAATCCGCGATCGTCAGGCAGGATCCACTGAGAGCGCAGCGTCTGCTGTGACTGATGTCACACAGAGTGATGGAGCCGGCCTCACGCCGGCCACCCGACTTCGTCCCCCAGGTCTGCTTGAACTCGAGCATCTGTTGGCCGAACACCTCGACACCAGAGTTGCGGTCTCGATGGGTGCCAAGCGCGGCAAGGTCTCGATTGAGTTTGCCGATCTCGAAGATCTCGAACGCATCTATCGGCACATGGTTGAGGGTTCGCCCGCAGCGGGCAGCTAACAACTATCCGCGCGAATCACATGATTCGCGGCCCTCACCTATGTGTTCAACTCGCGCGTGAGGGTTACACACATCGTGTGCACAGACTTGTGGATAAACCCTCAACTGTGACTGGCGACACAGCACTAAATGGAGCGTCGTAGCAGCTCAGAGTGGGTCTTGGAACCACTGCTCGATAGCTACACGCACGAGATCGGCGATGTTGATTGCGTGGTCCGTCACCCTGCGAACGTCGCCGAATGAGATCAGCACCGCTGGCATGCGCGTTTCACGCAGCACCTGTAGCCGCATCCCGGTTGCGGCATGCGGGCTTGTGTACAAAGAGTCGAGGCCAATGGCGATTCGTTCGGCGAGTGATCGACCACCATGAGACTCGAACGTGGGAACTGCGTAGTAGCAAATTCGGGTGGGACCGTCGGCCAGTGTGTCGAAACCCACGTAGAGATCGGCAGTGAACTGGTTGGCGGCGGTGGCCTGGGTGATGGCGTCTGTTTCGTCGACCGACATCGCGATGGTTCCCCGGCGACGAAGATCTCGTACTAGCGCTCGAGTGAGGGCGCTGAGTCCACCAAATTGGCCAACCACCACGCGCCGACCGGCGAGCGAGCTGGAACTGGTGCGCAGGCGCTCTCGTTCGCGCACCGTGGCAATACCTGGACCGTCGCCCGTTTGACTGCTGACTCGGACGACGGCCTGAATGGTGTCGACGCCGCACGTGCCGTCGGCGAGCAGACCGCAATTGCCTTGGAACTCTTCGATGGCGGCTGCGGTCAGCGGGCCCAGGATGCCGTCGACTCGACCGCAGTCGAATCCGAGGCGGCCGAGACGAGTCTGTAGATCGGCGACATCATCGCCGCGCAGGTTGGGAGAGGTGAGGAACAGCAGCCGATCACCGAGACGCCACGAGGCCTCGACGAGGGCAGCCCAAGTGGCGTGATCGCAGATGCCATCGATGGGTATGCCCCGTGCTTGTTGGAAGCCGCGCACGCACCCCTCGGTGATAGCGCAATACACGCCCGGCTGGCCACCGGCCGCGGGGGAGAACCCGGCAGCACTGAGGCGGCGTTGAAGATCGCGGATGGCCTCGTCGTGCTGACCAGGGGTCAGAGGGAGCTGGCCAGGAATTCGTCGAGCTCCTGCATGAGTTGGCCCTTGCCCTTGGCGCCCACAAGGCGCTTCGCGATGACACCACGGTTGAACACGAGCAACGTGGGGATGCTCATCACGTTGTACTTCATGGCCAAGTCAGGGTTTTCGTCGACATTGAGCTTCGCGATGGTGATCTTGCCAGCCTGCTCTTTGGCGATCTCTCCCAAGATGGGGGCGATCAGCTTGCATGGTCCACACCACTCGGCCCAGAAATCAACCACGACGGGCACATCGGCCGCATTGATGGTCTCGTCAAAGGTGTTGGTGGTGAGAGTAACGATGCCTTCAGCCATGGGGGCTTCCTTTCAACGGAATTCGTAGTGTATCGAACCTAGCCTCTTGATAATGCTCAGTGAACGTTGGCTTCGAGCCAGCGTTCGGCGTCGATAGCCGCCATACAACCCGAGCCCGCGGCAGTGATGGCCTGACGATAGGTGTGGTCTTGCACGTCGCCGCACGCAAACACACCGTCGATGTTGGTGTAGGTAGAACCTGGCTTGGTGATGAGGTAGCCGTTGTCTTGCATATCGAGGACGCCGCTAAACAGATCGGTGTTCGGACGATGGCCGATGGCAACGAACAGGCCGGTGACTGGGAGGAAGGATTCTTCGCCGGTGAGGACGTTGCGAACCGTTGCGCCTTCGAGCTTGTCGGTGCCTGCGAGATCGGTGACGGTGGTGTTCCAGAGCATTTCGATCTTGGGATTGTTGAACGCCCGATCTTGCATGATCTTTGATGCACGCAAGCTGTCTCGGCGATGGATGAGCGTGACCTTTGAGGCGAACTTGGTGAGGAAGGTGGCCTCTTCGATGGCGCTGTCACCGCCGCCAACCACGGCGATTTCTTGGCCTCTGAAGAAGAAACCATCGCAGGTGGCGCAGGTAGATAAACCATGTCCAAGCAGGCGCTCTTCAGCTTCAAGGCCAATCATCAGCGACTGTGCGCCGGTGGAGACGATGATGGAATCGGCGGTGTAGAGATCGTCGCGGACCCACACTTTGAACGGGCGCTGGCTGAAGTCGATGGCCGTGGCCTTGGCCGTAATGAACTCGGCGCCGAAGCGTGCGGCCTGCTCGCGAAAGCGACCCATCAGTTCGGGGCCCATGATGCCCTCAGGGAAGCCAGGGAAGTTCTCGACTTCGGTGGTGAGCATCAGTTGGCCGCCGGGCTGATCGCTGGTGCTGCTCAACTCGCCTTCGATGACCAGTGGCGTGAGGTTGGCGCGCGCCGTGTAGATAGCTGAGGTGAGCCCGGCAGGACCCGAACCAATGACAACGACCGGATGGTGGCTCATTGGGTGGCCTCGCTGCTGTCGAGACGCTTGCGCATCAGGATCAAACCGGCGACACCGAACACAGCGCCCGCGCCAAGGTACGACACCCACACGGCGTCGCTATGGGTGAGTGGCCACTCGAGGATCGACTGCAGACCTCGAGTGAGAAACACGGTGAAGAGCACGAGAGCGGCAATGCCGCCACACACACCGATGACGCCGAACACGGCGCCCCGGTACATCACGAGAAGCGGCTTGGTGGTCTTGTCGCGAACTGTTGCGACGACACGCTCAATGTTGTCGGCGAGGCTAGATGCCCAGTTCGGATCGGTCAGTGGGTTGCCCGGCATGGGTCGATACTAACGCTCGGCGGTAGGGCGCGGCGTGGTCGATCGGTGAACGGGTGAGGAGCAGGTTGATTAGGGGAGCGCAACGCTGGCAAGCACGGCGCATGTCTGCGGTTCGAGCACTCGTACCGAGTTGGTCTGATCGTCGCGGATGGCGAGGCCATGCGCTCCCTTGAAGATCACGGCCGCATAGGGGTCGGTGGCAGCACTGAGGCAGTCGGCGTTGATGCCCGCACCATCTGCGACGTCTGCAATCCCGGCGTCATTTGCTGACGTCGACGCACCAATGTTGCTCGGGTCGGTCATGTAGGCGACCAGTTCGTCATCGGTGGCTAAGTTGGCCGCAGTGGCCCACACCGTGACCACAGCGGCCCCATTGATGCTGTCGAGTGCGGAAGGCCGTGCGGCGGACGCGGGCGGCTGCACCTTGCTCGACGATTGGACGGAGCCAGCGGCGTTGAACTCTGGCTTGATGCTGTCGTTCGTTGACTGACCCGTTGTGCTGGCAACTGCGACGACGCCAACAATTGCAGCGGCTGCAGCACCTGCGAGCCATCGTTGCTGTCGTTTGAAGCGCTGTTGACGTTGGTGCAATGGCACCACCACACCCGTGTTGTCGGTGGAAGCGCTGAGCTCGTCGAATGTAGCGAGGGCTGCGCTGAGGGCGCCCTCGCGTGCCCGTGTTGGTACGGCGACAGCAGCGATTTGATCACGCAGTGCACCGTACGAATTCATGACAGCCCGTAACTCGGCTGAGCCTTCAACCTGGGCGCGTTCGGCCGAGGTGATCTCGCCATCGAGGGCCGCACTGGCCAATTCGGTGTCAGGGTTGAATGAGTGGTCGGTCATGGCGCAGTCGTTGGACGTTGAGGTGGATTGGATTGGTTCCGAGAATCTTGTCCGAGGTTTGCGGCGAGCACGGCGCGGCCTCGGGCGATGCGGCTTTTTACGGTGCCAACAGGCACGCCAAGAACTTCAGCGATTTCGGCGTAGTCGAGATCGCCGACATCGCGTAGCACCACAGCGACACGGAAATCTTCGGGCAGTGCCGCAAGGGCAGCGTCGATCAGCATGTGGTCGCCGATTGCGTCGACGCGTGTTGTTGATTGCGGGTCAGCGATTTCGACGTGGTTGTTGTCGTTGTCTTTGTGACCGAGATGGTTCACGGGGCGACGCTGACGTCGACGTAACTCATCGAGGCTCGCGTTGGTCGCGATGCGATACGTCCATGTGCCGAAACTGCTGCGACCATCGAACTTTGCGAGTCCGCGAACGATTGCGATCATGGCCTCTTGCGCTGCATCGGCGGCGTCGGCTTCGTGACCGACGACGCGACGGCACACGGCGTATATGCGGTCGTAGTGGCGACGAAGCAGCACATCAAGGCTGGATCGATCACCGCCTTGTGCGGCTGCTACGAGCGCGTGGTCGTCAAAGTTTGAGGCAATGCACTGATGGTAGCCACGATGCCGCACCCGGTGCGGCCAAGCGACGAGTGAAACTCAACCCGCTGAAACGAAGGTGATGTTGCTGATGTAACCGCGGAACGGTCGGGCTTTGCTGCATGCGCTGTCACGGCCCACCTCGTGGAGCAGTACAAGAACATGTCGTGCGGGCGCAGCGCTGATCGTTGCTGTGGCAACGCCAGGCACGGTGTTGTAACTCTTCTTCTGCACGGCTTTGCCCCAACCCTCAAGGGTTTGTGGCGTTGCTTCGGCGTTGCTGGCAAACACTTGTAGTTGATACGGAGCATTGGCCATAGTGACCGACAGGGTTCCGGTGGCCGCGGCCGAGAGTTCGACGATGACGCCGACGCCGGCCTTCCCGCCGAAGTACTGCGACGCGTAACAGTTGGTGCTCCACGAACTGTTGGGGTCGCCGTCGATTGCGAGGCCGACTTGGTCGGGGTTTTCGCTTGCGTCGGTGCGATCGTCGGGGTCGAAGGTCTGGATGGAGGCAATCGTTGCGGCCGCCGACACCACTGGCGCCGCCACGGTTGCGGTGGTCGGTGCAGTGGGCGCTACAAACACGGGCGTCTTGGTGCTGTTCGCCGAATTCGGCCACATCAGCGCGGCGACAACAACGGCCACGAGTAACAAGAGCATCACCACAATTGTGGGCGTGCTCTTTTGCTGGAAGTTCTTTGCTGGCACGCCACGCGGGCTGCCGGCAGTGGGGGTGCGGTCGCCGCCGGGTGGTGGAGCATTGATGGGACGTTGCGCGCCTTGGCGAGGCGTTGGCGCTGCGGAACGATCGTTTGTTGCGCGTGATTCGGCAAGGATGATGGGCGCAGCGGCTCGGTTCGGAGTGTTGTCGCGAAGAGTGCCCGCAGGTGTTTGGCCGTTGATCGTGGTGCCCTTCGGCGGAGTGGCCGATGTAGTGGGGTCGTCGATGCCGCTGGCGATTCGGGTAATGCTCAGCTTGAGCGCACCACCCGTGTCTGGCCTGTCGTCAGGGTTACGGGCGAGCAGTTGATGAATGAGATCGGCAAGCCCATAGGGCAACGTGGGACGCAGTTGCGACAGATCGGTGGGGTCGCGTTGTAGACGCGCCAGAGCGGTGTCGGCGTCGCTCTCGCCGAGGAACGGCACCCGACCGGCGAGGCATTCGTAGAGCACGAGGCCAAGCGCGTAGAGGTCGGCGCGGCCATCGAGTTTCTTGCCGCGAACCTGCTCTGGTGACAGGTACTTCGCGGTGCCCATCATCACGTTTTCGCTGGTGAGATCGTCGGTGGTGCCGAGGCCCTTGGCGATACCAAAGTCGGTGAGCAACACGCGACCATCGGGTGTGATCATGATGTTGCCAGGCTTCACATCGCGGTGAACGAGGCCAGCAGAATGAGCCGCATCGAGTGCTGCGGCGACGCAACTACCGATGTGCATGGTGAGCTCGGGGCTCAACCGTTTTTGCTCATCGAGTAGCTGGCGCAGGCTCTTGCCATTGACGAGCTGCATGACCACGGCCTGACGACCGTTGTAGTCGATGCTGTCGTGCACGGCGACAATGTTGGGATGGCTCAGTCGAGCAACGGTGATGGCCTCGCGTCGAAAGCGTTCGGCAACCACTGGATCGGTGGCGAGACCTGACTTGAGAATCTTGACAGCGACCTGCCGAGACAGCGACGTATCGGTGGCCAGCCATACTTCGGCCATGCCTCCTTGCGCGATCCTTCGCTCCAAGCGATAACGCTGGGCGAGTAGCGCCTGAGGCGGCAGGGGGCTGGTATCAGTGGGCATGTTGCGCTCACCGACGCTAGTCGTGTGGCGCAGCCCGAAGCTGTCAATCGCGCTTATGCGCGAACTTGAAAGGCAATACCGATTGTGCCCTGGCCGGCATGGGTGCCAACAACGGGCCCAATGTCGCCCACCACAATGGCTCCGGAATAGTGCGGTCGGAGCATTTCGACGAATTGATCAACGTCGCTGCAGTGGGCGTGCATCACGTGGAGATTTTCGATGGGTCCGGAGCTCTGCAGCTTCTCGACCAGGAACGCCAACGCCTTGCTCCGAGTGCGCTGCTTGCCGCCCTCTTCAACCTTGCCATCGCGAACTTCGATGATGGGCTTGATGGAGAGCACCGATGCGAGCAGCGCTTTGGCACCACCGATGCGGCCGCCCTTTTTGAGGTTGTCGAGTGTGTCGAGAGCGCCCCACACCTTGGTGCGCTGAGCGAGGTCGCGAGCCATTGCGGTGACATCGTCGAATGAGGCCCCGTCGTTTGCGGCGCGCGCGCAGGCGGCCACGATGCTGCCAAGGCCAAGCGTTGCCGACCTGCTGTCGACAACGGAGATGGCGGTTTCACCAGCAACGGCGCGAGCAGCGAGTTCGGCGCTTTGCATCGTGGCTGACAAACCGGCACTCAGCGAGATGACCACGATGCCGGTTGCGCCGGAGGCCATTGCAGAGCGATATGCCTGCTCGAACTGTCCGGGTGATGGTGCGGCCGTTTCGGGGAGCTGCGCCGAGGCTGCAGATTTTGCCCAGAATTGCTCGGTGGTGAGGTCACGCCGATCGATGAATTCTTCGTCTCCGAATCGAATCGACAAGGGCACAATCTCGATACCGAGTTCGTCGGCTACTGATTGCGGAAGATCACATGCACTGTCAGTAATGATTCGAACGGTCACGAGTGCGAAATGTTAGTCGAACTTGGTTCGTTTGAAGCGAGGCCACCGTTTGGTCGAACAACCGGGTGGTTCGATCGGCCGGCCGCATTGTGTTTTGAGCGACGGCCACGGCGGACGTTTCGCCACCACCAGGCGAGCAGCATGAGCAGTCCGCCACCAGTGAGCAACTGGGCGACACCGGTGAGCGCGCTCACGCGTGCCTTCAGGTAGAGCGTGTTGATCAGCGCCAATCCGCCATCGGGACTGAGCACATCAAGTGATACGGGGAAGCTGCCGTTGGTGCGGGCCACAACCGGCACTGCAACATCGGTGATGCTCTTTGCCTCAATGGTGACCACTTGGTCGCCCTGAGGGAAGGTGAGCTTGTTTGCGGTGAGCCGCACCATGACCCGTAGTGGTTCGTCGCTGATGTTCTCGATTCGAAGCCGAATCGTGGTTCGACGTCCGCTGAGCGTGAAGGCATAGATGGGTCGGGGGCTGACGGCACCCGCAATTGAGGCCAGCTCATTGTTGAGCGTGGTGGTTGCGTTGGCGACGGCTTCGTCGGTGAGCGCAGATGAAGCCAGCACGGCGATGGTGGCTTGCCAACGCGCTGGGCGGTCGCGAGTGTTCACGAGCATGCCCGAGACCATGAACGCATGCGCGTTGAGTTGATCGAGCGACTCGAGTCGGGCAGCGATGTCGAGCGGAGTGGTCGTGGGCAACGCAATTTCGACCGGCAGACCATCGACCAGCAGCGTGGTTGTGTTTCGTTCGACCCCATTGAGGGTGACGAACTGTGTTGCTCCGGTGGCGGCAGTCATTGATTGAATGCGCGACACGAACGCAGGATTGGGCACGCCGCCCCCACTGAGTCCGATGACCATCGTGTGGCCGGTAATCGGCGCGGACGCCGCAGCGAGTTGATCGCGAGTAGCGACAAGGTCGGCAGCTGCGTAAATCGCGTGGAGTTCGGTTGGTGGCGAGGTGGTGGCGAGGTGGTCAGCGAACGCTGCGTCGAGCACCAGTGTGGGCACCGAGGTTGCATCGGGAAGTGTGGTCATCAATAACTGGGTCGTGTCGGTGGTTGGGCCGAGTGATCCTTTGGCGTTTGCATACTCGCTGGGAGACAACACCAGAAGTCGGGCGCCGAGGTCTCGTACAAGTGACGCTCCCGGCGTAGTGAGCTGACCCCATGACCACCAGATTGAACGGTCGCTGCGTGGCACCTCGCCAAGAGCTGAGACAGCGTTTTCGCCCTCGCGCAGCAATTGCGTGAAGAGCGTTCCCTTGTTGGCTGCAGCGGCGGCCGATGGGTCAAGTGGTATGCGTGGCTGCGAGATGCCGTAGTTGGCGTTGAGCGTCTTGCGCAGGCTGTCGAGCGCGGGTGGATCAATGCGATTGAGGATCTCGGGTGAAAGCGCCACGGTCAGCGGAACCGCTGCTGGGAATGCGTTGAGGTCGGCAAGTTCTTGCGCAGTCGTAGGCAAGAGTGCGGGGTCCGAGCCGGGAATCGCTGGCGGCGCAGTAAGCGACACGGCAAGTGCGACGCTGAGTGAACCTCTGGGCTCGTCGCCTTCTTTGGGCAGGCGATCGACGAAGGTGGTGAGTTCGCCGGCGACGCCGGAATCGCCTTGAATGTCGAGCACCACGGGAAACAGACCCTGTTGGCTGAATTGCAATGCTCGGCTCGTGCGCCTCGATGTTTCGGTGGGGATAGTGAACGTGATGACATCGTCGACGAAGGAGATCGCTTCGAGTGGTAGATCAACGGTGTCGACTGAGCGCGGCAGCTTGCCTGCGATTGCGTCGGCGAGGTCGGCGCGGGTCTTCAGCGGTCGGTACGACGTGACCACAAACGTTGCTCCGACGGGCAACGCTTGATCAAGCCGCACGCTGAGCACGAGGTCGCCGTCGGGGGTAAGCGCCAACTCTTGGCGTACCAATGTGATGCCGAGTGGGGTGGGGGCTGCGAGCGCCGGCGCCGGGGCAGATGACGGCACGACAACCAAGAGCGCCACCGCGGCTGCGCCTGCAATAAGGGCTCCGACGAGCCGATGCGCGACGGGGCGGATCACGACACACAATCCCGAGAGTTGTTTGGCGTGTTGTTCACATGTCGTCCAGTTTGCGGGTGAGCACCACGAGGCCCTGTGGCAACAACCGGAACCCAAAGCGTTGGTACAACCCGAGCGCGACATTGTTGTCGGTGTGGGTGTTCACCATGGCGCGGGTGAGGCGTCGTCGTTGCATCCACATCAGTGAATCGCGTGTGAGGGCCCAGCCCGCACCTCGAGCTTGGAACTCGGGACGAATCGCGAGGCGCTGCAGATAGCCCGTGTAGTCGGCGCGGCCTGTGATGGCGTAGCCAATCGCTCCGGTGAAGCCGAACACTGAGCCGTCGATGTAGCGCGAGCGCGACGCCGGAGTGGCCTTGCATGTTTCGTGAATACCGGTGGCATCGAGCGCCCACACGTCACCAAACGCTGCGCGGTCGAGTTCGGCTGCTGCTGGCCGATCGCGCACTCGCAGCAATGCGGTGCGCAGGTCGTTGCCTTGAGGCGCGCGCCAGCCCACGAGTGACAGATCGAGCAGGTGCAGCCGCTGGGCAATATCGAATCCCTGCCGTTGCATCGTGTCGGCGCTTGAGTCGGTGACCGCACCGGAGCGAACCGACGAGAATCCCCGCGCTTTGAGCTCGCTGAGCCATATCCGCAAACCCGTGCTGGTGGGTACGAACCCGTGGTCGGTGAAGGTGAGTTGCGCCACCGATGGATCGTGGTGCCATGGGCGCACGCGAGCACGGCCGGCGCCGCTGTGAAGTATCAGCGGCCACTCGACCCCGCGGCTGTTTCCGGCTTGTGAACGTGAACTCACAGATGCGACGGTAGCGCCCGAACTGAAGGTGATCGTTCTATCGTGGAGCCGTGGCAGTGCTGTTCTCTACCCATCCGAAGTATCTCGAGCACATTGCCGGCCGAAATCACCCAGAGCGCCCCGAGCGATTGAATGCTGTGATTGCCGGAAGCCAGCTCGCAGAAGTGGCCGACGCGCTCACCTTGTTGGAGCCCATCGCCGCCTCACTAGAGATCGTTGAGCGCGTCCATCCGGCGGCGTACTTGGCGCACTTGAAGTTGGTGAGCGAATCGGGTGGCGGTCGACTCGACCCCGACACGTCGGTGAGTTCGGGCTCTTGGGATGCAGCATTGCTTGCCGCTGGGGCTGGACTCACGGCGATTGCGGCAATGCAGCGCGGCGAGGCCGACGCCGCCTTTTGCGCAGTGCGACCGCCTGGCCATCATGCGACCCGCAACGAGTCGATGGGTTTCTGCCTCATCTCAAATGTGGCGGTGGCCGCAATGGCCCTCGCCGATCAGGGCGAACGAGTCATGATCCTCGATTACGACGCGCACCATGGCAATGGCACTGAAGCGGTGTTCATCGGCGATCCGCGGGTGCTGTTTGTTTCGTTTCATCAGTGGCCGCTCTACCCCGGCACCGGCGCTGCTCGAGATGTGGGCGTTGGCGATGGCTACGGCTACACGATGAACATTCCGATGCCCCCAGATTCCACCGGCGAGCATTACGTGCGCGCATTCGACGAACTGGTCGCGCCGCGCGTCGCAGCATTTGCGCCCACGTGGCTCATCATCTCCGCTGGTTTCGATGGCCATCGCGACGATCCCATCACCGATCTTGGGTTGTCTTCTGGCGACTTCGCGTTGCTCACCCAACGTGCGCTCAGGTTGGTGCCTGCTGGTCGCCGGTTGGTAATGCTCGAAGGCGGTTACGACCTCAATGCGCTCACGTTGTGTACGGCGTCGGTGCTCGGGGCTCTTGCAGGCCGCGATGTACAACCCGAGGCACCAACGAGCGGTGGTCCTGGCGCTCACAATGTGGCCGGATGCGTCGACATCTGGGCCGAGATTGCGGTTTGACGATGATCCCTGAACGATTTGCACCTGTATTGAGCGAACTGCAGCCGCTCACCGATCGCTTTCGGGCTGCGGGCAAGCGCCTGTATCTCGTGGGTGGCACGGTGCGTGACCTGCTCATCGACAAGCTGGGCGACGAACGCGACTACGACGCCACTACCGATGCGTTGCCCTCGGAGATTAAGGCGTGTCTGTCTGGTTGGGCCGACGCGATCTGGACCCAGGGCGAGAAGTTCGGCACCATCGGGGCCAAGAAGGGTGACCGCATCTACGAGATCACCACGCATCGCGCCGAGGTATATGCCGACGATTCACGCAAGCCCGAGGTCACCTTTGCTGGGCAGATCGATGCCGATCTCTCGCGTCGCGACTTCACGGTGAACGCCATGGCGCTGGAGCTCACCAGCGATTCGCCAACGCTGGTTGATCCATTTGGTGGAGCTGTCGATCTCGCAACAAAGACACTTCGCACGCCACTCGCACCCGAGGTCAGCTTTAGCGACGATCCGTTGCGCATGCTTCGTGCAGCGCGATTTATCGCTGGCTATCACCTGCAACCAGTGCCCGAGCTTGTCGAGGCAGTGCGGTCGATGCACAGCCGGTTGTCCATTGTTTCGGCCGAACGTATTCGCGACGAACTCGACAAGCTCATGGTGGTCGATCATCCGTCAGAGGGACTCATGTTTCTCGTCGACAACGGAGTCGCTGGCGAGTTCCTTCCCGAATTGCCGGCCATGCGACTCGAACAAGATCCGATTCACCGTCACAAAGATGTGCTCACGCATACGTTGGCAGTTGTCGAGAACGTGACCCGCGACTTTCCCGGTGAGTACGACTTCAGACGAACTCGCATTGCTGCGCTGTTGCACGATGTTGGCAAACCCAAGACCCGCGGGTTTCTCAAGGGCAAGGGCGTCACCTTTCATCACCACGAAGTAGTTGGCGCGCGTATGGCTCGCCAGCGCTTGCAGGCTTTGCGCTACAGCACCGACGATGTCGAAGCGATCACCGAATTGGTTGCGCTGCACCTTCGTTTTCACGGCTACGAAGCCGGATGGACCGACTCGGCTGTGCGCCGATACGTGCACGATGCCGGCCCATTGCTGAACGAACTCAACGTGCTCACCCGTTGCGATTGCACCACGCGCAACGAGAAGAAAGCGCTGATGCTCAGCAGGCGAATGGACGATCTTGAGGCGCGCATTGTGCAGCTCGCGGCGCACGAAGAACTCAAGGCAATTCGACCAGAGATGGACGGCAAGCAGGTGATGGAGTTCCTTGAGCTGCCGCCGAGCCCTACCGTTGGCAAAGCAATGAGCTTCTTGCTCGACCTTCGCCTCGAAGAGGGACTCTTGGGCGACGAAGAAGTTCGTGCTCGCCTACGAGCATGGTGGGTGGCTCGCGGCGAGTAGCCGCTAGACGCCGAGTTTGCGAGCGCGTATTACCAACACCGCAGGCGTGCGCGCGTTGCGGGCATTGAGTGGCTGCAGTTCGTGAATCACATCAATGCGAAAGTTTGTGCGCTGCATGGCCATGAACACATCGCTGATCGACCTGGTCTGGCCGCCGCCGTATGTGCGCTGCACAACCTGTTGTCCGTCGATGTTGCCGAGCATCGCAGCGATCGGGTGAGGACCCGCCATGACAAAGGCAGCCTCGGGCCGCAGCACACGGTGAATCTGGCGGAGCAGTCGAGCCAGGTCGTCCACTTCTTGCAGCGTGTGCGACGCAACAACCAAATCGATCGAGCCGCTTGTCGCGAAGCCAAGATCGGCCACTTCGCTTTGGTGGCACTGCACCGTTACTTCGGCCTGCTCGGCTTGCTTGCGCAGCAGTGCGATGCGGTCGGACGAGGGATCGACCGCAATGGCTCGAGCCCCAGCACCGGCGAGGGCTACGGCGTTGCTTGGCGCGCCGATGCCTAACTCGATCACTCGCTTACCGCTGACGTCGCCGCACAAGCGCAGTTCGCTCTCGTCGGCTACCGATGGTCCATAACGTACGACTGTGGTCACTCTGTAAGTGTTGTTCGTTCGCAGGGCCGAGACGCGGATGAGTGTCGACGCGGTTCGGTAACCTGATGCGACTATGTCCTTCTCGGCTGATGCACTTCGCAAAGGTGGAAACCGCAACGGGCACGGGTCTGTCGCCCGTGCTGTGGTTGACCATCGCCTCGAGCGACGCGCCCTCATCAACGAATATCGCCGTGGCCGCCTAGCGCGCGATCAGCTGTGCGATGCGCATCCCGAGCTGATCCGAGCAGCCAAGAACGTTGGTGCGCCATCCAGCGTTACATGCCCGATCTGCGAGGTCGTGAAGCTGGTACTCGTCACCTACGTGTTCGGCCCGCGCCTTCCGGCGCACGGGCGTTGTGTCACGACCAAGGCCGATCTTGCGCAGTTCGAGGGTCGCACCGACGACCTCGACGCGTATGTGGTTGAGGCCTGCGTGAACTGTCGCTGGCACCACCTGCTACGGGTGTTGCCACTTGGTGGCAAGCCAACGCCACCGGCCGCTGCGCTGACCTGAGATCTGCGCAACCGGTCAGCCGATCAGCCGATCAGCCGATCAGAACGGGCTGCGACCCAGTCGGCCGCGAATACCAACCATCTCGCCGAGATGTCCGTGACGGTGGCCAATTGCTTCCCACTGCACGAACCACGTGGTTGGTTTGCCGGCCCACATCGAGTGCAGCCACTCGAGCCCTTCAACAGCAATGCCGCCAGTGTGTTCGAGACGTGAACTCGCGTCGGGCACCGTGTCGAGGATGTTGGTGTCGAGCGTGCTGAGCCATTGCGCGGTAGCAGTCGTGACAGCTTCTACATAGAGTCGAAGTTGGTCAACATTGAGGGCCTCGATCAAGCGTGGGTCCTCGGTCTCGGAGAGTCCAGTGGACTTTGCAAGATGATCGATGCCGAGCAACTGGCGGTGCTGGTCGATGATCGGTGCCTCATTACGCACGGCGGTGTTGATTGCAAGATCTTCGTGCAGGGTCATATGAAACAACAGCCCGGCGATACACGAGCCGCCGCCTGGTGGAGTTTGGTTCCACATCTCGATGGGTACGTGAGCGGCGATTGCAGCTTCGAATCGAGTGGCGATGGTGGCGTGATCAGATGCGATCCAGGTTTGTAGGTTCACGGGCAGACTGTGCCACACCGTGGGCTTCGATCACGAAGTACCGTCTCGGACATGCTCGGAACGTTGGGAGATCTTGTCGAGGACATCGTGGTGCGTCTCGGCGGGCCCATCAACATTGCCTCTGACACCGATGCGCTGGTCGTTCGCCGACGCGGTGGAAGCGCAGCGAATGTTGCCGCAAGCGCGGCCCGGGCCGGGTTCGCAGCGCGCTTCATTGGTCAAGTAGGCAGCGATGCTCACGGGGGCGTGCTGATCGACGCGTTACGTGGTGATGGTGTCGACGTTGTCTGTCCGCGCGGGGGCCGCACCGGCACCGTGGTCGTGTTGGTTGATCAACACGGCGAGCGCACGATGCTCAGCGATCGCGGTAGCTGCGGCGATCTCGCTGATCCTGATCCGGCCTGGCTCGATGGGCTGAGCGCGCTACACGTGCCGTTGTATTCACTCATCGATGGGGCGCTCGCACAGACAGCGTCAACGCTTATTCAGTGGGCGCATGAACGAGGAATCTTGGTGTCGATCGATGCGTCGTCGGCAGCAGTGATCATCGCTCACGGTGTCGACCGAGTTGTTGAGATGCTCGCGGTGCTATGTCCCGACGTGTTGCTCTGCAACGAACTCGAGGCAGCGTGTCTTGGTGACGCAGTCGATCCGCTGCGCTTCGCCGGGCGGGTCACTGTTGTCAAGCATGGATCTGGCGCATCGATGGTCACCGAGGTCGGTCATGAAAGCATTGCCGTACCTACACCGCACATCGACAATGTTCGTGATACCACTGGCGCCGGAGATGCATTCGCTGCCGGCTTTCTCACGGCGTTGATTGCCGGCGAATCGATGGTTGCTGCTACCAACGCGGGTCATGTCATTGCGGGTCGCGCCATTGTGGTGGCGTCGGCTCAAGCCGCGTAGCTCAGCGATACTCGCTGAGCACTGCATCAAACTTCTCAAGGAACTCGTCGCAGTTGGCGTTTGAGAACACCATCGGCGGCTTGATCTTGAGCACGTTGTGATGCGGCCCCTCGCTGCTGAGCAAGACCTGGCGTCGCTTCATTTCTTCGACGATTGCGCCAACTTCGTGGTCGGCCGGTTCGAGGGTGCTGCGGTCGCGAACCAACTCGACGCCGATGAACAGCCCGAGCCCGCGCACGTCGCCGATGATTCGGTGAGTGGCAGCGAGATCGCGCAAGCCCTGCATCATTCGATTGCCCACGAGCTCGGCGTTGTGCATGAGCCTCTCGTCGCGAATCACATCGAGCACGGCAAGGCCAATGGCGGCCGAGACGGGATTGCCGCCAAAGGTGCTGAAGTACTCCATGCCGTTCGCGAACGCTGCGGCAATCTCGGGAGTGGTGACAACGGCCGCCATCGGATGCCCATTGCCAATGGGCTTGCCCATGGTCACGATGTCGGGCACGACGCCTTGCGTTTCGAACGCCCACATGTGTGAACCAACGCGACCAAAACCAATCTGCACTTCGTCGGCGATGCACACTCCACCCGCTGCGCGTACGTGCGCGTAGGCGTGGTGCAGATAGTCGTCGGGAAGGGTCAACATGCCGCCGGTGCACAGTATGCCCTCGCTGAAAAATGCGGCGGGGGCTTGGCCGGCGGCCAGCATGTGGGTCACCGCAGAAGCCACGCTGGTTGCGTAGCCAGCGCCCGCATCAGCTTGGCCGTAGCGCAATCGGCCTCGATACAGATCGGGTAGTTCGGCAACCGCCACATGCTCGGGTGGACCCTGCCCGCCGGGTCCGTTGAACTTGTACGGACTCACCTCAACGATTGAGGTGACGTTGCCGTGGTACACGTGATCCACCGTGACCACATTGCGATGTCCGGTGTAGGCGCGCGCAAGTCGCAGCGCGAGGTCGTTGGCTTCGCTGCCAGAGTTCACCATGAACACAACGGAGAGTTCGGCGGGCAACGTGGCCGTGAGCCGCCGCGAGTACTCGATGAGGTTGTCGTGCAGGTAGCGAGTGTTGGTGTTGAGTTGGGCCATCTGGCGCTGACCCGCCGCAAGGACCCGAGGGTGGCAGTGCCCCACGTGGCACACGTTGTTGACCATGTCGAGATAGCTGGTGCCGTCGTGGGCGATGAGGTGCGCGCCCTCGCCGCGAACGATCTTGAGCGGCGCTTCATACGACAGGCTCAGCGAGCGGCCGATCACGTGTTGACGCTCGCGCTGCAACCATGCCGCGTCTCGTTCGACTACGACGCTGCAATCGGCCGCAAGTCCGAGCACATGGTTCGGATTCATGAACACGCTTGCCCATGTGTCCCACTGACTGCGGGCAACCACGCCGATGATCTCGGTGGTAGCCCAACCGCACAGATCGCTCATCAACTGAAAGTGAAGGTGCGGTTGCCAGCCACCGTTCTCGTCCGCACGACCCAACCGAGCGATCACGTCGCCTTTGGTGATGCGATCGCCGACGGAGAGGGTCGCGAAACTCGAGGGTGAGAGGTGGCCGTAGAGCGTGAAGAAGGCAACGCCATCGTCGGTTTCGTGTTGCAGCACAACGATGCCGCCGAAGCCGAGCGGAACCGTCTCGACACCTACGCCAACCACAACAGCGTCAAGCGGGGCGAGCACTTCTTCGCCTGCCGGTGCGAACAGGTCGATGCCCACATGGATGGTGCGGCGCTCGGTGGGATCGTCGGTTTCGAATTCGGGGGTGCGATACATCGAGCGCTCTTCGCCGTATCGACCAACTGCGACGAGATGGGCCGAGGCAGGATCGTTGCTCAGCGAGTTGAGGAGCGCGGTAGCAATGCGCTCGTCGGGCTCGGTGAGGTCGAGCACGCGCAGATTGGTGCCAGACAGATCGCGACGAAACACGGGACCGCAGCGGTGACTATTGCGTTGCAGCCATCGGTCGATGTGTGGCCGGGCCGGAACGGCCTCAAAGCGGCACGCAGCGCGTAACCGCATGATCGCGATCTTGCGGTTCTGCGCAGTGAGGTGCTGTAAGCGCTCCCAGACATCGTTTTGGCTGATCAGCAGATACGTGTTGGTGGGATTGTCACGAATCTGCGCGGCGGCCATGCACATGCTGGCCGCGTAACGGGTGAGGATCAGGTCGAACAGTGAGTTGACCTCAACCTCGTCGAGCGGATTTTCGTCGTGATAGGCGCTCACCAACGGCACCACGGCACCGATGGCGTCGGGTGCGCCGATCATCGCGTACGCACACGCCACGGCGATTTCGTTGACGCGCCAACTGCGCACAATGTCACCGAAATCGATGAGCCCGCTGACCGTGCCATCGGAGCCAAGGAGCACGTTGTAGTCGTTGGCATCACCGTGGATGGGTTGACGGGGTTGATCGGCCAAGCGTGGGGCCACCTCTTCGACGAATCGACGCAACACGGCCGTCACGAGCTCGCGCTTGTCTGGGTCGTCAATCAGCGAAACGAGTTTGAGGTGGTCTTCAGACCGAGCCAGATCCCAGCGATGCTCTCGATCGGCCGCTGGATGATCGAACAGTTCTAGCGCTTTGTCGAGTTTGGCGAGGAGCCGGCCGAGCGAAGCAGCCGATGCGGCGCGCTGGGTGCGTTGTGGCGAGATCGAGTGGGCCCAGACATCGCCCTCGAGCCACGTGGTGAGACGCAATTCAGATGGTGAGCCGTCGGCGGCGACGACCACGGGCAGGAGCTCGCCCGATGTACTCGGCATGATTCGCTGCACGGGCAGAGTTGGGTCGATGCTCTGCAAAAACTGCAGAACGGCGGCTTGGAGTTCGATTTCGTCGCGTGCGGCACCGCGGGCGTGTACCCGTAGCAGGAACCGCTGTTCAGCATCGGTGGTCACTGCGAAATTGGCATCGATTTCGCCGGGCAACGGCGCGAACTGGCCGGTGAGGCCATAGCTCGTGAACAGGTACTGATTGAGTTCGGCGGTGTCGAGTTCGGCCATGTCGGAAGTCGATTGTGTCATAGCTCGGCCGGCAAAGCCGCTGAGCAACGACGAAACCCCTGCTCACGATGGTGCTGTGACGGAAATTATCTCTGTAACACCGATCTGTCACTCTGTGAAAATGCTGGTCAGAACGCCGCTACACTCACGTGGTCATATTCACCCTGCCCCATTGCGGGGCCCCGCACGCTCAAGGCGCGTTCGGGTCCGAAGGGAGGTTCCACACGCATGATGCGTGCTTACGAATTCATGATCATCCTCAGCGGTGATCTCGACGATACGGCCGCGCAGGCTTGGGTGAAGTCGGTTTCCGACAGTGTCACCAAAGCAGGCGGTTCCGTTCACGGCAAGCCCGATTGGTGGGGCCGGCGCCAGTTCGCCTACCCAATCAACAAGAAAGAAAACGGCTACTACGCTGTCTTCAATCTGTTGGCACCAGGTGGGGCACTCGATGATTTCGAGCGCCAGCTCCGTCTCGCGGACGACGTCGTCCGCCACAAGCTCCTCCGCCTTCCAGATGCCGAGGCCGAGCGCCGCGGCATGGTTGGCTCCGCGGCCTGATCCGGCCGCCGTACCCGTTAGGGGAAAACCATGGCAGATAGCACAGTCACCGTTACCGGCACCTTGACCCGCGATCCAGAACTTCGGTTCACCGCGGGCGGCCAAGGTGTTGCCAGTTTTGGCGTCGCAGTCAACCGCCGTTACCAGAAGAACAACGAATGGGTCGAACAGACTTCGTTCTTCAACGTCACGGCGTGGGGCACGCTCGGCGAGAACGCTGCGGCGTCGCTCACCAAGGGCATGCGCGTCATTGTTACTGGTCGCCTCGAACAGCGTTCATACGAAACACAACAGGGCGAAAAGCGCAGTGTTGTTGAGATTGTCGCTGACGAAATTGGACCAAGCCTGCGTTGGGCCACCGCTCAAGTTGAGAAGGTGGCTCGCAGCGAAGGCGGCGGACAAGGCGGCGGTTTTCAAGGTGGCGGCAATGCCGGCGGCAACCGCAATTCCCCCGATCCCGTGTACGGCGATGAAGAACCGTTCTGAGTATTTCGAGAAAATTGGATAAGACATGACCAGCAAAAAGAACAAGGCGCGAGCGCCAAAAGACACCAATCCGAAGAAGTTCAAGAAGAAGACCAGCGTTCTTGTCACCGACAAGATCGAGTACGTCGATTACAAAGACGTCAATCTTCTTTCTCGCTTCGTGAGCGATCGCTCCAAGATTCGCAACCGCCGCGTCTCGGGTAACACCGTGCAGCAGCAGCGCGATATCGCTAACGCGATCAAGAACTCACGTGAGATGGCCTTGTTGCCATACACCAAGCGGGTATCGAACACTCGTCCAGGTCGCCCATCACGTGATGG
Source organism: Actinomycetota bacterium (assembly GCA_037140375.1). GTDB lineage: Bacteria > Actinomycetota > Acidimicrobiia > Acidimicrobiales > Ilumatobacteraceae > WLMZ01. The sequence goes on along the minus strand of JBAXER010000028.1, from coordinate 8,608 downwards.
CGGCGATCGCGGCCCACGCCGTGACGCAGCAGCCTCAACCGAGGGTGCAACCGAAGAAATCGCTGCCGAGATCGACGGCGATGACACCGACAACGACGACACCACCGAGACGGAGGCCTGAGATGAAAGTTATTCTTCGCGCCGACAACAAGGGCCTCGGCAAGCGCGGCGACATCATCGATGTCTCCGACGGCCACGCCCGCAACTATCTGTTGCCAAAGGGTCTCGCACTCGTTGCATCAGATGGTGCAATGTCTCAGGCTGGCGCAATGCGCCGTGCCCGCGACCTGCGTGACGCTGCCGATCGTGACAGCGCTCAGACCATCGCCAAGGCGCTTGTGGCTCAGGTCATCAAGATCACCGCGAAGGCCGGTGCCGAAGGCCGTTTGTTCGGCTCAGTCACCGCTGCCGATGTTGCCGCAGCCGTTCAGGCCCAGGCACACATTGAGCTCGATCGTCGCAAGCTGCACCTGCCGGACTCCATCAAGGTTCTCGGCGAGTACAGCGTGACTGCCAAGTTGCACCACGATGTCGAGTTCCCATTCACCATCGAAGTGGTGAAGGCGTAACGACACTGCTGTAACCGCAGCACACATTGGGTCATTGACCCGACGCACAGTTTGAAGAGAATGCTCACGACCCCGCTGTCCACAGCGGGGTCGTGTTGTCCACAGCTATCCCACAGCAAGATCACAGCGTTGTGCCTCTAGCGATACACAGGCAACGCGCGAAAGGGTGAAGGAATGTCCTTGGCTGAAACTTCTCGTGATCGTGCTCGACCAATACGCCAGGTTCGTGGCGAAGGTCGAGTGCCCCCTCACAACCTCAACGCCGAAGAGTCCCTGCTGGGCGCGCTGTTGTTGTCGAAAGACGCTGTCGGCACGGTGGCCGAAATGGGCTTGTCGGTCAACGACTTCTATAAGCCCGCACACCAATACGTGTACGACGCGATTCGTGGGCTCAATGCAACGGGCCAGCCTGTTGATGCCGTCACGGTTGCCAACGAATTGCGCCGCGCCGGCCTCCTCGACGAAATTGGCGGCGCCGAGCTGCTCCTCGAGCTGCAAAACGCAACGCCAGCAATTTCGAACTCGTCGCGCTATGCCAAGATCGTGCAAGACACGGCAGTGTTGCGTCGCCTTATTCGAGTTGCCTCAGAGATTGCTGAGCTGGCCTACAACGAGCCCGACGATGTCGCTCGCGCGCTCGACGAAGCCGAGACCAAGGTGTTCGAGGTCGCCGAAGATCGCGTCACCGATTCGGTGCAGCCTTTGGGCGATCTGATGCCGCTGGCGATGGACAAGCTGCAGGAGACCTTCGAGCGCGGCAACACCATCACTGGTTTGGCCACTGGCTACAACGATCTCGACGAACTGTTGTCGGGTCTGCAGCCAAGCACGCTCAACATCGTGGGTGCTCGTCCCGCCATGGGTAAGACGGCGTTCGGCCTGGGCCTTGCGGTGCATGCTGCACAAAACTCGAAGGTGCCGGTGTTGGTGTTCTCGCTCGAAATGGGCCACACCGAGCTCACCCAGCGTATTTTGAGCAGCGAGGCCAGAGTCGATAGCACCAAGCTGCGCAACGGCAAGCTCACCGAAGCCGATTGGACCAAGCTCGGTCGCGCCGTGGGCCGCCTTGAAGTTCCGTTGTACCTCGACGACAACCCTCGCGTCACCGTGATGGAGATTCGTGCCAAGGCTCGCCGCCTCAAGGCCCGTGATGGTCTCGGCCTGATTGTGATCGACTACCTGCAGCTGATGTCGGGCAGTGGCTCAGAGAACCGCCAGCTTGAGGTGAGCGAAATCAGCCGTGGACTCAAGATCTTGGCTCGCGAACTACAGGTGCCCATCGTGGCGCTGAGCCAGCTCAGCCGAAATCTCGAGAGCCGCACCGACAAGCGACCTATGCTCGCCGACCTGCGAGAGAGCGGAAGCCTCGAGCAGGACGCCGACGTCGTGATGTTCTTGTACCGAGACGAGGTGTACAACAACGAGTCACCCGACAAGGGTTCGGCCGAAGTGATTGTGGCCAAGCATCGTTCGGGACCCATCGGCACCCGCCGCTTGGCGTTCTTGGGCGCATACACCCGATTCGACAACGCCGCCCGCTCTGGCGTGTAGCGGTAGGCTCGCCGCCTACCGTGCAACAAAGGATCCACCGTGACTATTAACTTTCGCGCCAGCGAGATTGCTGCTGCCGACCTTGCCGAAGAGCTGCTCGCTCAGCCTTCGGCTCAGCCACTCTCGGGCGACATCATGACCCGCAGCGAGGTGTTCTACACCAGCCCTGACGAGAGCATCGTGTCGGGCACTTGGGAGTGCGAACCCGGCGCTTCGCGCTGGGAGTTCACTGGTCGCGGTGAGTTCATCCACGTGCTTTCGGGTCGTATGACCGTGCAGCGCGATGGCGAAGAGGGTGTCGAGTTGTCGGCTGGTTCCAGCGCCGTGTTCGAACTTGGTTGGTGCGGAACTTGGACCGTGCACGAAACGCTGCGCAAAGTTTTCGTCGTTTATCTCCCCTGATCGACAACGCCGACGCTGACCTCGCGTCGCTTCAACTCGTGAGTCGCCGCCGGTAGCCCGTAGTGTCTTTTGTCATATGAACAGACAAAAGATTTCTGCCACAGCGCCCACCTCTGCCACAGCGCCCACGTCAACGGTTCGCCGTCTCGCCGCTGTTGCAGCATTGAGCCTGATCGTTGTTGCGTGTGGTTCGAGCGCCAAGACCACCGAGACCACCGAGCCCACCGCGCCAGCCGACTCGGCGGCGCCAGCGTCAACCCCCGAGACCACACCCGTCACCGAGGTCTCAAAGGCCGATGCGTTGTACCCCAATGGCATTCGCAATGTGCGTTACTGCGAGATCGCGGTGCTCAAAAAGGTTGACGCCGATTTTGTGCTCGACGTATGGAACACGATGGGTTTCAGTGAATGCCCGCAGGCCGATTGGGACGCCATCAAGGCTCCAGAGGCAGCCGCCGCGCAAGGTGGCATCGCGGCCATCAAGAACGGTCCCCGCTATTGGACCATCGACAGGGTCACCACCGACCTCGTGAAGACGGCCGACACCACCACATACGGTGTGCTCGAGATGTTCAAGGGCACCTCGATCAACTTCGGGCCAACGATGCCAGTGCAGACCCCGTACACGATTCGCGAGATTCCTCGCGAGACGGTCTTCTCGTTCGAGGCGGGCACACGGGTGTATGAAGTGACCGACGATGCCGGCCACACCTACGCCATGCAGTCGTATGCGCAGATCATCGATCCGACCCAAACCATCGACAAACTCGAGAACCTTGGTTCGGTCCTGAAGTTGCCAACCGGTTGGACCTTTGAGAGCAAAGTGCTCGACGCCAAACTCGACGTTCCAACCACCAACGGCATTGCCTACGTGGTTCAGGACGAACTGCAGAACACGTACCAGCGCATCGGCGGCTGAGCGCCCAGTTCAGGGTCGTTCGAGAATCGGGCCACTGGTTGGCACGCCTGTTGTAGTTCGGTTCTTCATCCACGAACTCATGTCGACGCGACATTTACGGGCAGACCAATCACGGCAACACCGCTCACGTGATCACCAAGGTCGTTGGTGGCTCGCAACGAGATCTCAATGATGCCTTCGGTGGCAATCTGCGACATGGCGGTGACGGTGCCGGTGTAGGTGAGCGTGGACCCGGCGAAGGCCGGCACACCAAGGCGAATCGACAGTTTGCGCACCATCGCGTCGGGGCCTGCCCAATCGGTGAGGAACCGACTGCAGTAGGCAGTGTCCGAGAGGATGTTCATGAAGATCTCGGGAGCGCCCTGCTTGTTGGCGTAGTTGCGATCGTGGTGCACGGGCATGAAATCACGTGTGGCGATGGCACCGGCCACCACCACGGTTGCGGTGACATCAATGAACAGTGGGGGCAGTTCGTCGCCAACCTTTACCTGATTGAAGTCGAGGGTGTTCGGCGTGTTCATTGCTGTGCCGCCGGCTGGAACTGGGCCAACACGAGGTCATCCCAGAAGAACTGCGTATCGGGGGTCATTGACGGCGCAGGGCGCATAGTCATGACGGCACTCCTTCGGGCTTGAACTTGAGGATGCGGAATCGTTGAATGCCAACGGTTTCGCCGCTGTTGTCGACATAGGTGGTGACCCACGTAACGAAATGTCCGAGTCCGATGCGGGTCTTCTTTTGCTCGGAGACCGACTCGATGACCGTGGTGGCAGCGATGGTCTCGCCAATGCGCAGGTATCGCATGATCTCGAACTCGGAGTTCGAGGCCAGGGTTCCCACGAATCCGGCTTCGTCGAACACCGTCATTGGGCTGGTGCCTTCGGATGGAATGGGTGCGCCGCCACGGTCGGCAATGCCGGTGATCATCGGCGTGGCCATGGTCCACGTTTGCAGCATGAGCGGCGGGGCAACAATGCCGCCGAACCGAGTGCCAGCGGCGAACTCCGGGTCGGTGTACACCGGGTTTGCGTCTTCGAATGCAGCCGCCCAATGTCGAATCATCGGCTGGTTGACGGGGTCGGGTGCCACCGAGGCCTTGCCCGATCCAACGGGTTGACCCACAAGGGCAGCCACCGCGTGGGCAAAGTTCGCAGAGGCGTCGTTTTGCTCGGCGTTCATCAGCAACGTTCTAGCGCTGCTGACTCGTGTTGTCTTAGTTGGGTGATCAGTTCGATGTGGCGCCGCGCTGAGACCGAACAACCGCTGCATCGAGTTCGACGTGGTCGCGGATTGCGCATCTGCGCACGAGATCGGCGGCCTTTTCGCCAGGAGCGTGGCGAATCTCGTCCCAGTCTTGAGCGGTGAGCACCACTGGCTCGTGGCGTTCATCGCGTGGTGCAATGACCACGAGGTCGCTGCCATCCACGCACATGTGGCCCTGCAGATGATGGGTTTCGTCCCAACAAAGATCTTCGGGCGTGGTGCCGAGCAGTTGCTTCAAGAAGACCTTTGCTCGGCGCTGTCCTTCGTCGTCAGTCATCGATTCACCCCGTCAATGAGTGCTCCGCCAGTTGATGCGCGGTGCTTGTCCCCTCTATTCATCGGCCGTTGCGTGGGAAACTTGAGAACTTCCTGACAAATATTTTGAGAAAACTTTTGACCTCAGAGTGGGGCGTGCACGGTGGCGTTGGCGTGGCCATTGAAATCGGGTTTGGCCTGCAACAACATCTCGTTCGAGAGGGCAATCTCGGCCTCGGTGAACGGCCGTGTGGTGTGGCTGAACTCGACCATATTTTCGTCAGGGTCACGGATGTAAATGCTTCTGCAGAAGTCGTGATCGATCTCGAGCACATGGTGGCCGTGCTTGCGCCAGCGATCGCGATGGCGATACAAGTCTTCGAGAGTTGGTGCATCGAACGCAATGTGGTTCACCCACCACGGCAGGCCAGCATGGGTGTTGATGTCGACTGGAAATTTGTCGCCGATCTGTTCGTCGTGAATCTCCCAGAACGCGATCATGCCTGCGTCGCCACTGGGCGTGGTGCCTTCGCCAGCGGTGGAATAAAAGAAGTGCTTGCTCCATCCGTCGTGCCCGCCAGGCGTTGGCGAGGCGACTACCTTCACCAACGAAAAGCCCATCACGTTGGTGTAGAAATCGTGAGTTGCGGCGGTGTCGCGGGTGGCGAGCGCTACGTGGTGAAAGCCCATCAGAACTCCTCTGGATTAAGTTGTCGAAAGTTTCGCACCTTTGGTGCCCGTCCCGTTGACTGAAGCCACCTTCGGCTCGCCATGATGGGGGACATGCTGTTGGGTGACGATCTTCTGGCCTGGTTGGTGCTCGCAATGGGCGGTGCGTTGTTCGTGGGCAATTTGCTCGCGCTGCTCAAGCCGCCGGCCAGACCCAAACCTGGCGAACTCACTCGAGCACCAGTTGGACGCAGTTTGATGATGACTCTGCTCGGTGGCGTTGCCGCCCTGTGGGCCATCGGATCGCTGTTGTCCAAGTAAGTGATTCACCCGCAGCGTACGCTGGCTCGATGCCTCCGATTCCGCTGCGGTTCTTGAAGTCGGCCACGCGCGTCGACGATCTTCCAGAGTCCGATCGCGAGGTCGCAGTAGTTGGCCGATCCAACGTCGGTAAGTCGTCGCTCATTAATGCGTTCGCCAATCGCACCCGCCTTGCTCACACCAGTAAGACCCCGGGCCGCACGCAACTGATCAACATCTTCGAAGTCGAGCCCGGCGTTACGGTTGTCGACCTTCCTGGCTACGGCTACGCCAAGGTTCCCAATCGCGTGAAGCAAGATTGGGGCCAAATGATCGAGGGCTACCTACTGCACCGCGATTGTTTGGAGATGGTGATGGTGCTTGTCGATGGCGAAATTGGGCCAACCAAACTCGACGTGCAGATGCTCGACTGGCTCCGCAGCAACGAGATTCCGCATCAGGTCATCGCCACCAAGAGCGACAAAGTGAAGTCGAGCAAGAAGCCCAAGCGGCGTATTGAGCTCTCCGAGGGCTGCAACCTTGAGCCCGGCGACATCGTGTGGGTCAGCGCATCGAAGGGCATCGGCATCGACCGACTGCAAGACCTGATCTGGTCGTGGCTCGCGCCCTAACCCAACTACCTGGGGCTCTAGGGCTCGATGATCGGGAAGAAGAGGTCGAACTGATCCAGCAGGGCGATGAATTCACCAAAGCGTGCTGTGTCGCCCGTGATCGAGAGATCGCCGGTTTCGGTTTCGGCCTCGATGGTGCTCACATGGGTGGTCACCATCACCATGGCCTCGACCGTGGTGTTGATCTGCGTGCCGGCGGTGCCAAGACCGCGGTTGCCGTAGTGCAGAACTCCGTTGGCGACGGTGACATTGAAGTGCACGTTGTGGTCGGTGAAATGAATGTCGAACACAAAGCGCAGATCTGATGCCGCTGGCGCGTTCAGCTTCACGCCGCAGTTGTCGAGCACCATGCGAGGGGTCATTGCGCGCATCACGTCGACACGAGTTGCCCCGCGAAAGCCGGGCACCGATGGTGAACCGTTACGCAGTTCTTGTGCGCCGGTGAGATAGAAGTCGCGCCACGGCGCTGACTCGCTTTGATAGCCCAACTGCTCGAGCGCATCAGCCTGCAACAGCCGGGCCTCTTGGTTGGTGGGGTCAGCGAACACCACGTTGTTCACCACCTGCGCCACCCAACGGAATTCGCCCGCCTCGAAATCGACCCGAGCCTTCGCCAACACTTCGGCAGCGCCACCCATGTATTGCACGAACTTCTTGGCAGCATCGACAGGGATGAGTGGATGCAGCGTTGCCGGATTGGCGTCGAACCATCCGAGGTAGCGCTGATACACGGCCTTCACGTTGTGGCTCACCGTGCCGTAGTAGTCGCGGTTGAAGAACTCGTCGCCGATGGCCGCAGGCAGCGAGATCTCTTCGGCGATCTCCAGCGCGGTATGGCCGTGGTTCGCCAAGCGCAGCGTTTCGTCGTGCAGGTATCGGTACAGATCGCGCTGGCCACCAAGCCACGCCTCGATGTCGGCGCTGCCCCAGCGCGGCCAATGGTGGCTGGCAAACGCAACGTCGCTGCGATCGAGGAAGGTCTCGAGCGCTTCATTGATGTAGCGGCTCCAGCCGAGCGCATCGCGAATCTCGGCACCGCGTGGGGTGTAGAGGTTGTGCAACGTGGCCACGCAGTTTTCGGCCATACACACGGCGCGAAAGTCGGGGAAGTAGAAGTTCATTTCGGCCGGCGCTTCGGTGCCGGGCGTGAGTTGAAACTCGATGCGAATGCCGTCGATGAGTAACTCGGTGCCGGTGAGTTCAATCGACTCGGTAGGAGCGATGAGGCCTCCAGAGCCAAGGGGGATGCCCTTGCCAAGGCCAGCGTCGATGTGGCCCCGTGGACCAACCGGCAGCAGTGAGCCATACATGTACATCGCGCGGCGGGTCATGGCTGGCCCTGCGGTGACGTTCTCGCTGATGGCTGCCTCAAGGAAACCGGCTGGGGCGATGAGACGAACGTTGCCACTGTTTACGTCGTCGTCGGTGATGATGCCGCGGACGCCGCCGTAGTGGTCGGCGTGGCTGTGGGTGTAGATGACGGCGACGATGGGTCGAACGCCAAAGTGAGAGTCGACCAAGCTGCGAGCTGCGGCAGCGGTTTCGGCCATGGTGAGCGGATCAATCACGATCCAACCGGTGTTGGTGCGTACGAACGTGATGTTCGAGATGTCGTAACCACGAACTTGGTAGATGCCGTCGGTCACTTCGAACAGGCCGTGCAGGCAGTTGATCTGCGCTTGGCGCCACAAGCTGGGGTTGGCCTCGGCTGGCGCATCTTCGTTGAGGAACTCGTACGTACCCATGTCCCACAGCGCATTGCCGAAGGGGCCGCTGATCACTGGCGGTTCAAGTTGGGCAAGGAGTCCCTGTGAGGCACGCTCAAAGTCGGCCCGGTCGGCGAGGTTGAGATGCGAATGCACGGCGGCATTGCGGGCCCGCGTGGTTTCGGTGGCGGGCTTTGGTGTGCGCTGTTCGTCGATGCTCATGAGCCCCGACGGTAGTTGACCTCTTCGGTCATCGCTGACTTCGGGTGAGGCGGCCGGTATCTGAAGTGGAGCGGGTGACGGGAATCGGACCCGCGTCATTTGCTTGGGAAGCAAATACTC
>JBAXER010000027.1:0-33691 GCA_037140375.1 Actinomycetota bacterium | reverse complement strand
CCCTGATAAGGATGAGGTCCACAGTTCGATTCTGTGTAGCCCCACGGTGAAAATGATTCGTCGAGCCATCTTGGCCTTGTCCGCGGCCGGCATTGTGGCTGGCGTGCTGCGTTTGCGCGGCAAAGGCGGGGTGCCACCGCAACAAGGTGGTTGGCGCGAGCTACCCGTTGATCCGAAATGATCACAGCCGCGTGACCGAGTCGTCCCCTGTGTCATCCCCGATTGTGGCGGTGGTGGGCGTCGGCGTCACCGGAGCACGCATTGCCGAGTTGTTGTCGATCGACTCGTCGTTTCGAGTTGGCGTGGTCGATGAATCTCCCCTCGTGGCTGCCCGCGTTGCCCGAGCCGCTTCGGCAGTAGTGCTCGATCTCAACGATGCGATGGCGGCCGATGTGGTGGTGCTCGCACATCCGGCGCCGCATGCCGAACTCGCGGCGAGGCTGCTGGCAAACGGAGTGTCGGTTGTGTCGGTCAGCGACGATCTCGAAGATGTGCGTGCGCTGCTTGAACTCGATCATCGCGCTCGTGTGAACGATGCAACCTTGGTGGTCGGCGCCGCAATGGCGCCTGGTCTGTCGGGATTGTTGGCACGTCATCTGGCTGGGCAACTCCACGTGGTCGACGAAGTGCATGTGGCCATGCATGGCACCAGCGGTCCGGCGTGTGCACGCCAGCACCATCGCGCACTTGGCGGGACATCGCTTGGTTATCACGACGGTGAGTGGGTGCATCGCCCTGCCGGAGCTGGCCGCGAATTGTGCTGGTTCCCCGAACCGGTGAACTCATACGACTGTTACCGCGCCGAAATGCCGGACCCGCTCTTGCTTCACCGAGTGTTCGCTACGGCGGGCCGGTTGAGCGCGCGCATGTCGGCTACTCGCCGCGACCGCTTTACCGCCCGGCTGCCAATGCTGCGACCACCCCACGCCGAAGGTGGTCTTGGCGGCTTGCGAGTTGAGGTTCGCGGTGCGCTGGCCAACGGCGCACGCGAAACCATCATCGCGGGCGTCGCGGTGCGCAGCGGATTTGCTGCCTCGGTCGTTGCCGCCGTGATGACACGTTGGGTGCTTCTCGATTCACCGCAACGAGGCGTTGTGGTGATGGGCGACGAGGCACTGCCAACGGCTGCGTTCGTGGCAGCGGTGCAAGCCGATGGCGTGCGCATCTATGAGTTCACCGGCGTGGCGCGATGAGTCTCGATGTGCACCAGATCGCTGCAACCCGCTTGGCTGCAGGCGATCAGAGATACACAACGTTGCGGCGTCGGTTGGTAGACATCCTCGCCCGGGCCGATCATCCAGTAACGATTCCCCACATCTTGGAGCTGCACACCGAATTGTCGCAAAGCTCGGTGTATCGCAATCTGGCTGTGCTCGAGCAGGTTGGCGTTACGGCCAAAGTTGTCACCCACGACGAATGGGCTCGCTTCGAGTTGGCCGAAGACCTTGCCGGCCATCATCACCACTTGATCTGCGAGGTGTGCGGCACGGTGCGCGACGTACAGATACCTGATGCCGTTGAGTCGGCGCTTGACGAGTCGCTCAGTGGCTTGGCAACGCTGCACGGTTTCGAGCTGCGTCACCATCGCCTCGATTTGCTCGGCGTGTGTGCCGAGTGTCGTTAGTCGGCGCGGGGTTGATCGAGCGCAACGGTGTGTGAGGCCTGAGCCTCGAACAGATCGAGGCGTAACGCCATCCGCTCGACCGCATCGGTGAGTCGCTCGAGGTGATCGGTGAGATCTTCGGTGGTGACAACGTTGGCGAGCGCCAGACGAACACTCGAAATTTCGCGGGCCAAGAACTCGGTATCGGCTTGGGTGCGTTCGGTGACCTTGCGATCGAGATCGAGCTCGGTGCGGTCGCGCTGCTCTTGGCGATTTTGGGCGAGCAAAATGAGCGGCGCCGCATACGCGGCCTGCAACGACAGCACCATCGTGAGTCGCACCCAGCCCTGAGTCGGATTGTCGAACTTGGCGCCTGATGGCGCCAGCCAGTTGAACGCGAACCACAAGATGATGGTTCCGCTTTGCCACACCAAGAAACGGGCGGTGCCCAAGGTGCGCGCAATGGTCTCGCTGAACTGACCGAATGCTTCGGGGTCATAGTGCAGACCGAAGCGGCGGCCTTGGCGTGGTGAACTGAGATCGCTACGACGGGTCATTTGGGGCGACCCTCGCTGACGACACCCCCAGCGCCGGTGAGCGCGGGCGAGTTACTGCGGCGGCGCTGACGCCAACCGGTAGGCAGCGTGCGGTCGAGCACGTCGTCGACGGTGATGGCGCCCAGCAGGTGGCCTGCGCCATCGCAGACACCCACAGCGAGCATGTTGTAGCTGGCCAACTTTTCGGCGACCTCATGGTCGGGGATGTCGGGAGTGATGGTGGGCTCTTGCTCGAGGCATTGCCCAAGCTCGGTGCCTGGCGGCTCGCGCAACAGGCGCTGAAAGTGCACGACACCGAGATAGGTGCCCGTTGGCGGACGATATGGAGGCCGAACCACAAACACCTGTGCGGCGATGCTGACCAACCAATCGGGATCGCGAATCTGGGCGAGCGCCTCGGCCACCGTGGCTGTTGGGCCGAGGATGATGATCTCGGGAGTCATCAAGCCACCGGCGGTGCCTTCTTCGTACGACAACAGTTGGCGCATCACGGCCGCGTCGTCTTCGTCCATCGCGTCGAGAATGCGCGTGCGTTGCTCGCCGGGCATTTCGGCCAGCAGGTCGGCAAGGTCGTCGTATTCCATTTCGTCGAGCACGCTGACGAGTCGATCGAGGTCGAGGCCTTCGATGATGCGCAACTGCTCGGCCTCGGGAAGTTCTTCGAGCAGGTCGGCGAGACGATCGTCGTCCATTGCTTCGGCGAGTTGCTTGCGCTGGCCCATCGGCAAGGTGCGCACGATGATGGCCACATCGCTGGGGTGCATGTCGCGCATGCTCGCGGCTTCGGCAGCCATGGGGGCGCCGGTGCCGAACAGGGTTGGCACTTCGGTCCAATCGACCAGGCGCACGCTGGGTCGGCGGCGCAAGGCGCTGCGGCGCGACAAGCGCACCTTGGCAAGCTCCCAGTAGGTGGTGCGGCCGTCGGTGGTGCTGCGCATGGCGATGTCGCTGACCGTTTCGTCGCCGATCTTCTTGTCGAGCACGTCTTTGCCCACCAGCAGCTCGCCGGGCTTGGGCTTGAACGGGTGTAGATCGACATCCCAACTACGCAAACGCGCGCCTTCGCCGTCGATGGTGCTGAACCGCGAAGCGTTGACAAAGATGCGGCGACGCTGACTGGTTGCCACGTATCCGACCACGCGTGGAGCAGTGCCGGCGCGCGACGGAACAATCACGATGTCTTCGATACGACCGATTGCAGACCCGCCCGCGTCGAGCAGAGGCAACCGCATCACTCGAAACGCATATACGAGATCGCCAGCCACGCTGGCAGGCTACCCCGCGGGCCTGCGTGCGAGGTGACTCGTTACTGGCTGTGCTCGGCAGAGAGCTGGCGTGCAACCTCGCCGTAGCGGCGGAATCGCTCGGGTGAGTTTTCGCGTTCTTGAATGGCGTTGTAGAACACCAGTCGCGAAGCCAAGCCCGAGTACTTCGCGCGCAGCGCATCGGCGAGGCCGTCCCATGTGGATTCGGTGGTGAACACGGCCATGTGTTCGTCGGTGATCTGCGCAGCCATGCCAGCCATGTCGCCAGCCTTTTGCTTCTCGCGGATACGTGCCGTGGTGCCTTCGAACCCAGCGTCGTCCCACACGAACGCGTAGTTGGGTGTGCTGCCATAGAACGCAAGCATGTTGCGCATGTGCTCACGGTCGTGGGCGCGCTCGGCTTCGGTGTCGCCCACCACGCACATCACCGGAACGATGGTGGCGATGTCGTTCACGTCGCGGCCTGCGGCCAGGGCGCCCGCAGCGAGATTGGGTTGCACCGTGCGGCGCAGGTAACCGGGTTCGCCAATGGGGTGAATGTGTACGCCGTCGGCGACTTCGCCCGCCATGCGCAGCATCCACGGATTGACCGCGGCGATATCGACATAGGGCGCTGGAAAAGCAATGGGGCCGGGCGACCATTGGCGGGTCATGAAGCTGAGCTCGTAGTACGGACCCGCGTGGGCCAGTGGCTCGCCCTGAAACGCAGCGAACGATGCCTTCACGGCGCGCACGTAATCGCGCAACCGTGGACCGGGCGGATCGAACGGTGCCGAAAATCGGCGCACGGCGTGAGTGCGCACCTGGGTGCCGAGCCCGAGGCGGAAGTGACCGCTGGTGGCTTCTTGCAACTCCCACGCAATCTGCGCGGTGACCATTGGGCTCCGCGGGAACGCAACGGCGACTCCGGTAGACACCTCGAGCGACGGCGCAGCCACCGCGGTGACACCTGCCGACAAGAACGCCGTGCGGCCACCTTCGGTGAACAGCACACCGTTGAAGCCGGCGTCGGCAATATCGCGGGCGACCGCGCTGGTCTCGGCCAGTGGTCGAGGGAAAGCCATCACATCTACGCGCATGAACGTGACCGTACTGCGCGTCGGTTGATGTGATCGGGACGAACGTCGCCTACAGCGTGAAGGGTGGACGACCCATTTGTTCACGCACCGGAACGACCTCGGGCATCGTGAGTGCTCGACGTTGCCAGTTCGCGCCATCGACAACCAGGGTGTGGCCTGAGATGAATCGTGCGTAGGGCGACGCCAAAAATGTGGCGGCCCAAGCCAACTCGCGCGGACGACCCACACGCATGGCGGGTTGGCAGGCGTCTTTGTCGTTGGTGCGTGCGAGGTTGCTTTGGATATCGGCGGTCATGTCTTCGTGGGGCATCAGCCCGGGCACGAGTCCGTTGACCTGAATGCCGTAGGGGCCCCATTCGACAGCCAACGTTTCGGTGAGATTTTTCACGCCTGCCTTGGCGGCCGACGAGTGCGCGAAGCCCGGCCCGCCGGTCCATGCGTAGGTTGCGCCGATGTTCACGATGGAGCCCGGCGTGCCCGCATCGAGGTGGCGGCGGGCGAACTCGCGGGCGCAGAAATAGGTGCCGTTCAGCGTGATGTCGACAACCGTACGCCAAGCGTTTGGTGACATGTCTTCGGCGGGCACTGGAAAGTTGGCGGCCGCGTTGTTGATGAGAATCGACGGCGTGAGCCCCGCGCTCTGCGCCGTGTCGAACGCCGCAGCAATCTGGTCGGGCTCGCGGATATCGCATGCCACCGTGAGACACCGTGCCCCTACTGCAGCGATCGCCTCGGCGCCGGCCTCGAGATGCTCGGGCTTGCGAGATGCGATCACGATTGCTGCGCCGAGCCGAGCGAACTCGGTGGCGATGGCTTTGCCCAATCCGGTGCCAGCCCCGGTGATGAACACCGTGGCGCCGTCGTAGGTGCCGTCGGGCAATGCCGACGCGCCAATTGGTGGTGGCTCAGGAAGTCCCTGGTACATCTCAGCTCCCTGTGTAGTTGGCGGGTCGTGATTCGGCGCGTGCTGCGCGGAATTCGGCGAAGTCGTCGGATCGGTTGAGGAACGTTTGGTAGATCATTTCGTCGTCCATCGAGGCGCGCACTGCTGGTTGCGAGAGGTGACGCAACACCGTACGAGCGAGCTTGATGGTCACTGCCGGGGCGGCCGCGATTTGCTCGGCCATCTCACGAACGGTTGCATCGAGCGCGGCTTCGGGAACCACACGGCTCACGATGCCGTGTGAGAGCGCTTCGTCGGCGGTCATCACCCGACCGGTGAGCACCATGTCGCTGACCACGCCTGCGCCGCACATCTGATGCAACACGGCGACGCCGCCTGTATCGGGGATGACTCCGTAGGTGGTCTCGGGCAGACGGAACCGAGTGCCTTCGGCGGCAACACGGATGTCGCACAAGAGCGCTCGCTGAAACGACCCGCCCATCACCCAGCCCTTGCAGGCAACGATGACGGGAGCGTCGATGTTCCAGAGTTGCTGAATGCCGCGGTGGCCGCGACGCATGAGTTCGTGATGCGACAACTCGCTGACGTTGGTGCCGATGGAGGCAACGTCGCGACCCGACGAGAACGACTTACCCTCGCCTCGCCAGATGATGGCTCGCACGGCCGGACTGAGCGACGCGAGAATCTCAAACAGTTGAGCATCCATGTCGTCGTCGAACGCATTGTGCTTATCGGGATTGTCGTTGGTGATGGTCGCGATCGTGCCGTCGATATCAATTCGTACTTGGCCGGCCATGGGCGTCTCCTCGTGCATCTGTTCGGGCACAAACCTAGTGGTGCGTTGCGGTGCGTCTCGGTAGTGCGAACTAAGTTCACCGCCAATGAACGTGCTGCTGATCACCCTCGACCAGTTTCGTGGCGACTGTCTGTCGGCGGCTGGCCACCCGTTGGTCCGCACGCCCAATCTCGACGAGCTCGCTCGCAATGGCGTGCGTCTGAATCGGCACTACAGCCAAGCGGCGCCGTGCGGCCCGGGTCGGGCCAGCTTGTACACCGGCATGTATCAGATGAACAACCGCGTGGTCGCTAACGGCACCCCGCTCGACGCGCGGTTTGACAACGTGGCCCTTGCGGCGCGTCGCCACGGATACGAGCCCGCGCTGTTTGGTTACACCGATCAAAGCGTTGACCCGCGCGAAGTCACCGGTCCTGATGATCCCCGGCTGCAGCACTACACCGGCGTGCTGCCTGGCTTCGACGCAGTGCTTCACCTTCCCGACGATCACGAGCCGTGGCTGCAGTGGCTGCGTGATCTTGGCTACACCGATCTCGGCACGGCGTACCCAGAGTTGGCTCGCGAGCCCGAGCGGCCGGCCGAGCACAGTGTTTCGGCGTTCCTCACCAACAACGCCATCGAATGGATTGGCCAGCAGAGCCAGCCATGGTTCGCGCACCTCAGCTACTTGCGCCCACATCCGCCTTACGCGGCGGCCGGCCACTTCGCAACGATGTACGACCCTGCCGATGTGACCATGCCCATCGAGTCAGCCGAGTCGCGTCACCCGTTGCACGATTTTGCGATGCAGTTCGGCGCTACGGCGGCTCCTACCGACGAAGCCAAGATGCGCGCATTGCGGGCCCAGTACTACGGCATGATCAGCGAGGTCGATCATCAACTCGGTCGTCTGTGGGCCGAGCTTCGCGAGCGCGACATGTGGGACGACACGCTGATCATCGTGACAGCCGACCACGGCGAACAGCTCGGCGATCACGGGTTGATTCAAAAGGTGGGCTACTTCGAGCAGAGCTACCACATCCTTGGAATCGTGCGCGATCCGCAGCAATCTCAGGCTCACGGAACGGTGGTCGATGAGTTCACCGAGAACATCGATGTGTTCCCCACCATCTGTGATGCCATCGGTGCTGCGGTGCCGGCCCAGTGCGATGGTTTGCCGCTGACCCCGTTCCTGCGCGGCGAAGCGCCGCCATGGTGGCGCGATGCGGCTCATTGGGAGTTTGATTGGCGCGATCTGTACATCACCGAACAGCCCAATGAATGGCCGTGGGATCGTCGGCTCGAGCGCCAACACCTCACCGTTCGTCGCGACTCATCGGCTTCGTATGTTCAGTTCGGCGATGGGTCGTGGTTGTGCCTCGATCTCGCCAATGACCCCACCGGTCGCACCCAAATTGTTGATCCAGCCGTGGTGCTCGGGCATGCGCAGGCGATGCTGGTGTGGCGGTCGCAACACGCCGATCGCACGCTTACTGATGTGCTCATCGACAAAGGTGGGCGCGGTCGCATGCCTGCTGGCGTGCCTCAAGGCGTAGGTGTACCGAGGTACATTTCATAAGTCGTTTGTATCATTTACAATCCGCACAGATAGTGCCCTTCGCCGTGGCAAGGAATTGATTGATGAACAACGAATGGGGCCCCCTTGCGGGCTTAATTGGAGAATGGCAAGGCGAGGGTGGCGTCGATGTGTCGCACGCTCACGCTCGGGGAGCGGTGCACACCACGCCGTACCTTGAGAAGGTCACCATGAAACCCTTTGGTCCGGTCGAGAACGGCAAGCAGAGCTTGTATGGCCTCGATTACAAGACAGCCATGTGGCGTGACAACGAAGAGAACCCGTTTCATACCGAGGTTGGCTACTGGCTCTGGGATGCCGCTACCGGCGAGATCTTGCGTGGGTTTGCGGTGCCACGTGGCATCACGGTTCTGGCCGGCGGCTCGACCACTGCTGACGCGAAGTCGTTTGAAATGCGTGCCGAACTTGGTGGTGCCAACTACACCATCGGCGAAAATCGTTATCTCGCCGAGCGTGCTAGCTCGTTGAGCTATGTGGTGACAATCACCCTGCACGACAACGACACTTGGAGTTACGACGAGACCACGATGCTGGCAATGGCCGAGTACTCGGAGCCATTAGCGCACCGCGATTTCAACACCATGCATCGAATCGCCTAGTCAACATCACTTTCGAACAAGCTGTCTCGGGGAGGCTCGCGTGAATTTCGAAGTAGATAAAAACGATCTGCGCTGCACACGTTTCGACAGGGTTGACTCGGTCCCGCTGAATGATGGCGAAATACGCCTCGTGGTCGATTCATTTGCGCTCACCTCGAACAACATCACCTATGCGGCGTTTGGCGATGTCATGCAGTACTGGAACTTCTTTCCTGCTGCCGGCGAGGCGTGGGGGCGAATACCGGTGTGGGGGTTTGCCGATGTCGCCGAGTCTCGTCATCCCGACATACGTTCTGGCACGCGGGTGTACGGATTCATGCCGATGTCTACCGTCTTCGTTGTTTCGCCTAGCCAGGTCAATGAGCAAGGTTTCACCGATATCGCCCCGCATCGCCAAGGTATGGCCAGCACCTATAACCGCTACGCCTATGTGTCGGAGAGCTCGTTGCACCTACCGAGCCGCGAGGAGCACCACATGCTCTTGTGGCCGCTGTTCTTCACGTCGTATCTGATCGACGATGTCATTTCCGAGGCGGGCGGGTTCGGTGCCGAGTCGGTGGTGATCTCAAGTGCCTCAAGTAAGACAGCGTTGATCACTGCCTATCTGTTGCACGCTCGCGGTGACAAGGTCATTGGTCTCACATCGCCAGACAATCGCGAATTCGTCGAGAGCCTTGGGTGCTATTCAGGCGTGTTCACCTACGACAATCTGCAGGCACTTCCCACCGATACTGCGGTCTACGTAGACATCGCTGGCGATGCTCGGGTGACCACTGCTGTGCACGAGCACTACGGCGACAATTTGACGCACAGCATGATTGTGGGCAACACGCACTGGGACGAGTCGTCGCGGCCGTCGGCCACATTGCCCGGTCCCACGCCCACCTTCTTCTTTGCTCCGAACCAGATCGCCAAGCGAACAGCCGAATGGGGCAGTGCCGAACTTGATCAACGTGTGAGTTCGTCTTGGGAACACTTCTACGCGTGGGCTAGTAAGTGGGTGGAGTTTCAATACGTTGTTGGTCACCAAGCGGTGGACAGTGTGTATCGCGAACTCCTCGATGGTCACTCGAATCCTCGGGTCGGCTATATCTGCTCGCTCTAACGATCCATTCAGTCTCAAGGAGTCACCATGTCATTTCGGTTTGCCAACGTCGCTGGGCGCAGCGCCCTCGTTGACAGCAACGACAAGTGGTTCGATCTTCACAAGCTCACGGGTGGCGCGGTTTCGGCCGATCCGATGCAGGCATTGGCTGACCCTGCCGCGTTGCACGCCGCCGACGCCGGCCTTGCCAACGCAACGGCCGATGGCGACCTTGCGAGCGCCCAACTGCTGTCCCCGGTGCCGGCACCACGCAACTGTTTTGCTGTTGGTCTGAACTACAGCACCCATGTGGCCGAGTCAGGCATGGAACCGCCTGCGGTGCCGCTGGTTTTCACCAAGTTCCCCAGCTGCATCGTTGGGCCCGACGCAACGATCGAACTGCAGAGCTCCACTGCCGACTACGAAATTGAGTTGGTCGTGGTGATCGGTGCGGGTGGTCGCAATATCGCAGCCGCCGATGCATGGGCCCACGTTTCCGGCCTCACGATTGGCCAAGACATCTCTGATCGCGTGCTGCAGTTTGCTGCGAAGCCGCCGCACTTCGACCTCGCCAAGTCACGCGATGGTTACGGCCCAATCGGACCCGTTGTTGTATCTACCGATTTGTTCGCGAATCCCGATGACCTCGCGATGGTGTGCGATATCAGCGGCGAGCGTCGCCAGGACGATCGCACCACCAGCCTGATCTTCGATGTGCCCGTGCTGATCGAGTACCTCTCGGCGCTGATGACCTTGGCTCCCGGCGACATCATTTTCACGGGCACGCCAGCGGGCGTGGGCGCAGCAACCGGCAACTTCTTGAAGCCCGGCGATGTCATCGAGTCGACCATCGAAGGCATCGGCACGTTGATCACGCACTGCGTGGCGTAACGCGTTCAGCTTCGGGTGGTTGGCACAGCTTGCACAGCCGCAATCACTTCGGCAAAGCGGGCATCGTTGGCAGGGTCTTCGGGCAGCGGCAAGATCACGCCGTCGGCCAGTTCGGCGAACCACTGCGAGATCAGTTCGGGCAGCTGATCCCAGGTTCCTTGGGGCACTAACGCGTCGAGCACTTCGTCGGTGACGTGTTGGTGCAGTGTGTCCCACTGCTGCGTGCGAGTGATGGTCTGCAGGCGCTCGCCAAGGTCTTCCCAGCCGTGCAACGTGAGCGTGCGTCGGTACGCCGGGGTGGAGTACAAAAAGGCGAGCAGACGGCGATGGTGTTCGCGGTTGCGTTGCACATCGGCAGCCGTTGGACCGGTGATGTATTGGCTGCCACTGACGAGCTCGATGCTGGTGGGCAAGCGACCTGTGCTTGCAGCACCTTGTGCAAGGGCAGGCAGGCAGATCTCGCGCAGGTAGCGCGGGTTCGAGTTGGTTGGGTGGGTCACGATGCCGTCGGCGTGTGAGCCGGCCAGAGCCAGCATGCGATCGTTCACACCGCCGAGCCACAGCGTGGGCAACGTGACATCGAGTGGACCTGGATTAAAGAACGGCTGCAACCGGTTGAACGTGTAGTTCGTGCTCGTGTAGTTGAGCGGCGTGTTGTGTTGAAAGGTTTGCCAGATTGCTCGCAGCGACTCGAGATAGTCGCGCATGCGTGTGACCGGCTCGGTCCACGGCACCGAATAGCGCCCTTCGATGTTCTGTTTGATCTGCGTTCCGAGGCCGAGTTGAAAGCGTCCGCCTGAGAACGCGGCAAGGTCCCAAGCAGCGCAAGCAGTGAGCATCGGGCTGCGCGGGAACGCCAACACAACGCTGGTGCGCACCGTGAGGTGTGTGGTGTGCTCGAGCGCGAGTAACGACACGGCGAGGCCATCGTGCACGGTTTCGGGCACGTGCAGGCCGTCGTAACCAAGGGCTTCGACGCGTTGGGCATAGGCGATGGTGTCGCGTAGCGATACGCGGTCGGACATGCCGGCATAGACCCGCATGATTATTGGTCCTGATCGCTGGCGCTGTAGGGCCCGTCGGGTTCGCTGACGGGCTCGGTTGATGGCCCGGCCGATGCGAGGCGACGCCCGGTCTCGACGATGCCTTCGCGGCGCTCGGCCAAGCTGGCTTTGTCGAACCGGTTGGCGATCCAACGTCGGGCGCGTTCGTTCTCGAGGGTCCACGCTTCGGGTGGGGCAAGCTCGGCCACTTCGTCGTAGAGCGCCATCACGGCCTGCACCGAATGTGCGGGATTGGCGGCAATGAGCGCAGCGATCTCGTGGGCTCGATGCAGCAAATGTTGGTGCGGCACGACCTCGTTGACCAGGCCCCACTCGAGGGCCGTTTCGGCATCAAGAAAAGCGCCCGACAAACTGAGTTGCTTGGCGCGCCGAATACCGATGGCCTCGGGCAGCATGACGGTGAGTCCCCAACCAGGAAGCAAGCCAACGCGGGCGTGGGTATCGGCGAAGCGGGCACGATCGGAAGCGATGAGGAAATCGCAAGCGAGTGCGATTTCGAATCCGCCCGTTACTGCAGCGCCGTTGATGGCACCAATTACTGGCTTGCGATGCGGTGGAATGGCAGCGCGATATGGCGGCGGCGGATTGGGTTCGCTGCCGCGTTCGCGGGTGGAGAGCTCGCGCAGATCGAAGCCAGCACAAAACGCCGGATCGGCTCCGGTGAGGATGATGGCATGCACGTTGTCGTCGTTGTCGCACTGCGTGATGGCGGCGGGAAACGCAGCGGCAAGCTCGGGGTTGAGCGCGTTGCGCGCATCGGGACGATTGAGGGTGACGGTGGCAATGCCGTCGGCGATGTCGATCAGGACAGTGCTCATCAGCTGTGCAGTCCAGAAGCGAGAATCGACAGGCGACCTCTATGAGTGGAGATGCCCTCGGTTAGTCTTGGAGCGGGACGACGTACCAGCGCCTTCATAGATGCCATTCACCAAGGCTACGACGTTGTGACGTTGGACGCCGAAGTTGTTCGGAACGCGTGAATCTGCTTCCGGCGCACCATGCTGGTGTCATATGTTTTTTAGATCGGAGCACCCACGTTGAGCGGGAATGCGAGTTATAGCCATCAACACGTAGGGGTGATTACGGTCGAGGCGGTCGAGGCCCCCGAGGTCATCACCTCCGACTGGATCGATGAGCAACTCTCGTCTACCTACGATCGCTGTGGATTGCGTGCCGGGCTGCTGGCCGAACTTGCGGGAATCAAAGAACGTCGGTGGTGGCCCGATGGCGTCACCTTCGATCAGGCAGCCGCACTCGCCGGTCGTCGCGCCATCGATGCGTCGGGTATTGATCCAGCCGAGATCGGGATGTTGATCAGTACCTCGGTGTCGAAGCATCACCTTGAGCCGTCGGTTGCGTGCGCCGTGCATTATGAGCTTGGTTTACCAACGTCGTGCACCAACTTCGATCTCGCCAACGCGTGCCTTGGCTTTGTGAGCGCGATGCATCTCGCCGCTACGGCTATCGACGCGGGTCAGATCAAGTACGCGCTCATCGTCGATGGCGAGGGCAGCCGCCAAACACAGTTGGCAACAATCAAGCGGTTGCAGCAAGAGAACGCCACCGCTGTCGATGTGTTTGACGAGTTCGCCTCACTCACGCTCGGGTCGGGCGCTGCAGCCATGCTGATGGGCAACATGAACACGCATCCCGATGCGCATCGGGTGGTCGGCGGCGTTGTGCGCGCGGGTACGCAACACAACAAGTTGTGTATCGGCGATCTCGAAAGAATGACCACCGACACTCGACGCTTGCTCGAAGCTGGTCTTGAGCTTGGCGTTGCCTGCTGGGCCGAAGCGCGCGAGACCCACGACTGGGCCAACGGTATGGATCGTTACATCGTGCATCAGGTGAGCTCGGTGCACACCCGCATGCTGTGCGAGAAACTGAGCATCGACCCAGCGCGAGTGCCGCTCACCTATCCGAAATACGGCAACGTTGGTCCCGCCGCGATTCCGATCACCCTTGCTGGCGAGGCACCATCGCTCGTCGCCGGCGAGCGCTTGCTCTGCATGGGCATTGGGTCCGGCCTGAACACGAGCTTCACCGAAATCGTATGGTGAGTCGGAGCCCTCGTTCTGATTCGGCACCGCGGCGTCCAACAGCCGCGCAGTTTCGGCGGTGGGGAGTCGACCCGATGTGGTCGCGCCTTGTTGAGGCGCCGTCGTTCGATGGATCCACGCACACGTGGCACGTACTCGAACGATCACCCGCGGCCCCGATTGCCACCATCGTTTGCGTGCACGGCAACCCCACGTGGTCGTTCTATTGGCGCAGTCTGCTCGAACGTCTCGGCGATCGTTATCGAGTGATTGCTGTCGATCAGCTCGGCATGGGCTTCTCGCAGCGCACCGAGCAGCGGCCGTTCGCGCAACGGGTCACTGACCTTGGCGATGTCTTGTCGGCGCTCGATCTGAGCGGCCCGGTGGTCACAGTTGCTCACGATTGGGGCGGCCCGATTTCGCTCGGATGGGCGCTCGACGACGCTGCCCGCACTGATGCATGTTGGCTGGCTGGCGTGGTGTTGTGTAACACCGGAGTTGCGGTGCCTGCGGGTCGTAAGGCGCCGGCGCTCATTCGGCTCGCTGCCTCTGGACCGCTCACCGATTTCGTCGGTCGGCGCACGCGCATCTTTGTTGATGGCACGTTGATGTTGTCGGGCAAACGCATTGGGCGCACCGCCCGAGATGGCTATCGGGCGCCGTATCGGCGTGCTGCAGATCGCTACGCCATTGCAGAATTCGTCGGCGATGTCCCGTTTAGTGCCGCGCATCCGTCGGCCGCCGCAATCGATCGAGTGGCGCAAGATCTGCGTAGTCTCAGTGTGCCCACGCTGTTGGCGTGGGGTGCGCGTGATCCAGTGTTCAACGATGACTTTGCGCTCGATCTGGCTGCTCGGGTGCCGCACGCAGACAAGCATCGGTTCCCCGGTTTGGGACATCTGGTGGTCGAAGAAACCGACGTGGCTTCGTTGATCGACGGGTGGTTGAGCGAGCGTGTGATTCATACGGCACCCGCTGCGCAGGCCGAGCCAATCGAGCATGCAGAGACACCGCCGATCTGGGCCGCGATTGAGGCCAAACGCACCGACACATCGGCGGCATTTGTCGATGGCGTCACCGGCACCACCACATCGTTCGCAGCGTTTCACGATCGAGTCATGGGCGTCGCTGGTGCTTTGGCAGCGCGTGGTGTGAAGCCCGGCGATCGTGTTGCCGTGTTGGTGCAACCCGGTGTCGACCTGTTGTCTACGGCATACGGATGTTGGCGCGCTGGAGCGGTCACGGTGATCGCCGATCGTGGTCTGGGTCTGCGCGGTCTTGGTGCTGCAGTGCGAGCCGCCGATGTCTCGTTGGTGATTGGCGCACCGAAGGCGTTGGCCGCCGCCCGCGCCATGCGTTGGGCCCCTGGTGCCGAGCTGTTGTCGGTGAGCGCGCTGAGCAAACTCGCGGCGTTGGGCTCACTGTTGCCGCCGGCTCCAAAGGCTGGTGACCCCGCCGCAATTTTGTACACCTCGGGCGCTACGGGTCCAGCGAAAGGTGTGCGTTATCGCCATGGGCAAATGGCTGCGCAACGAGACGTGTTGGCCACGTTGTACGGCATTACCGAAACCGACCGTTTGGTTGCGGCCTTTGCGCCGTTCGCGTTGTATGGCCCGGCGTTCGGCATTACCTCAACGATCCCCAATGTCGATGTTGCTGCGCCGGGAACTTTGACTGCCGACGCGTTGGCCGCCGCCGTCACATCTGTCGGCGCGACCATCGTCTTTGCTTCACCCGCTGCGCTCCTGAATGTAAACCACACGGCCAACGGCCGCCACGCAGTTTTCTCAACGTTGCGCTTGGTGCTTTCGGCCGGTGCCCCGGTTCCCATCGCAACGCTGCGGGCCACGGCTGCGTTGTGTCCCAACGCCGAGTTGCACACCCCGTACGGCATGACCGAATGCTTGCCCGTGGCCGACATTGATCTCACCGCAATCGATGCTGCTGGCGCGGGCAACGGTGTGTGCGTGGGCCAGCCGGTGCCCGGAGTTTCGGTGCTGATCGCGCCGCTCGGTCTCGATGCCAACCGAGCACTCGAGCCGCTCCCGGCTGGCACTACGGGCGAAGTCGTAGTGCGCGCCCCGTGGGTGTCTGACGGATACAACCAACTGTGGCGCACCGAGCATGAAGCTCGTCCGCGAACCAGCGATGGTCGCGTGTGGCATCGCTCGGGCGATGTGGGCCATATCGATGCGCAGGGTCGGTTGTGGATCGAGGGCCGCAGCGTTCATGTCATTCATGCCGATGGCAATGCGATTACCCCTGTGCCCGTTGAGGTTGCGGTCGAAGCACTCGATGGCATCGCCAAGGTGGCGGCCGTTGGCGTTGGGCCTGCTGGCTGCCAGCAACTTGTGGTTGTTGTGCAAGATGCGCAGCGCCCCATCGGACTCGCCGATGAGGTGCTGGTCGAACGGGTTCGCGCAGCTGTGCCCCATGCCGTTGCTGCTGTGATCACCGTGCACACCTTGCCCGTAGATATTCGCCATAACACCAAGATCGATCGCGCCGCTGTGGCTGCATGGGCCAGCGAGATCCTGGCGGGTCATCGTGCCCGGTGTCCCTGGTGAAAGTTCTGGTCACCGGTGCCAGCAGTTTGCTTGCGCGCCGAACCGTTGAAACGTTGCTGGCTCGCGGCGACGAGGTTGTGTGTTTGCAGCGTCACGAAGCCCCGGTCGATACAGATCAGGTGCTCGGCGATGTGCGCGACGAAGCCTTGGTGGCCGATGCAGCGCGTGGTTGCGATGCCATCATTCACGCCGCCGCGAAGGTAGGAGTTGTTGGTTCGTGGGAGCAGTTCCGCAGCATCAACGTCGACGGTACGGCGTCGGTTGTGGCGGCAGCAGCAGCGGCGAACGTGAGCCGTTTGGTGCACGTGTCTACGCCGTCGGTGGCGCACTCGGGCCACTCGATTGTTGGAGCAGGGGCCGACGCACCCTTCACCGGCCGGTCGGGCGCATGGTACGCCGAGTCAAAGGCGTTGGGCGAGAACCTTGCTCGCGCTGCGGCGAGCGACGCCTTGGCCGTTGTGACCATCCGCCCTCACCTCGTATGGGGTCCCGGCGATACACAACTCGTTGGCCGCATTGTCGACAGAGCCCGATCAGGTCGCTTGGCTCTCGTTGGTAACGGAGCCGCGCTGATCGACACCACCTATATCGATTGCGCCTCGAGCGCGCTGGTTGCCGCGCTCGACGCGGCGGTTCCCGGCGCAGCCTGCAACGGCCGCGCGTATGTGATTGCTAACGGTGAACCCCGACCGATTCGCGAGCTCGTAATGGGCATTTGTCGAGCCGCGGGTATTGAGGCCACTCCGCGATCGGTGCCGCTTCCGTTGGCAATGGCAGCCGGCGGTGTTATCGAGCGACTCTGGAACGTACGTCGGGCAAGCACCGAACCGCCGCTCACTCGGTTTCTCGCCGAGCAGCTGGGCACGGCGCATTGGTTCGATCCTCGACCTGCCCGCGACGATCTCGGTTGGGTGCCAACGGTGACCATCGACGAAGGCCTGCGCCGCCTGCGCGACTGGTTCGGTGAATAGGGTCCAACGGCCCTAGTCGCTGGTGAGGCCCATCGTTACTCTTTTGTTGGGCACACGAAGATCGTTGCGCTCGCTCACTACATGAACGACGTCGCATTTCATATTCCGATTGGGGTTGGCGCACTCAGCACAGCTGAGGCGCAGCAGCGACTCATCGCCGATGGCCCCAATCGCTTGGTTGCCGCCGCCCGTCGCAGTTGGTGGAAACGTTGGCTTGGCCCATTCGCGGATCCGATGGTGGCGTTGCTGCTTGTGGCGGCGCCGACCTATTTGTTCATCGGTGAGGCCACCGATGCCATCGTGGTGCTTGTCGCGCTGATCCCTATCGCCGGTGTTGGCTGGGTGCTTGAGGCGAGGTCCGAGCGAACGCTTGAGAAGTTGCGGCAGTTGATTGCCCCGACGGCGTCGGTGATTCGCGATGGCGAGCTTGTGTCGGTGCTGACCGAAGAGATCGTGGTCGGCGATGTGATGCTGCTGCACGAAGGCGACATCATCGCTGCCGATGTGCAACTCATTGATCTCACCCAGTTCTTGGTCGACGAATCCACGTTGACCGGTGAGTCGCTGCCGGCCGTGAAGTCGATTGACGGTGATGATCATGACGATCGCGCGTGGGCTGGCACAACGGTGTTGGCCGGGCGCTCGTTGGCCAGAGTGACTGCCACCGGAGCCCGTACCCGCTACGGGCAGATCGGCACGTTGGTTGCTGGCGTGCGTTCGCCGGCCACTCCGCTGCAGCGTGCATTGGGTCGCTTGGTGCGGGTGCTGGCGATTGTGGCCGCGGTGGTTTGCGCTGCGGTGATGGCCGCCGAGTTGTTGCGAGGCCGCGGCGTTGGGCAAGCCGTGATCGCTGGAGTCAGCCTGGCGATCGCAGCGATACCCGAAGAGTTCTCAATGGTCTACGCGCTCTATCTCGCGCTCGGTGCGTGGGAGCTTGCTCGCGGCGATGCGTTGGTTCGTCGCCTCCCTGGGGTCGAGACCCTTGGCTCGACAACGGTGATCTGCACCGACAAGACAGGGACCCTCACTCAAGGCCATCTTGCTGTGGCAGCGGTGGTCACCGGCGCTGTGGTGACCACGCACGGAAATGAGCTCGCAACGTTTCTCACAAACGCGGTGCTCGCGTGTGAGCCCGACCCGTATGACCCGCTCGATCGGGCGATTGTGGACTACGCCGAGCATGCAGGAATCTCTATGTCGTCTGTGCATCGGGCCGCGCTTGTGGCCGACTGGCCATTTGACCCGGTTGACAAATACATCACCCACGTGTGGCGGTTAGCCGATGGCACGCATCGCGTGGTGGCGAAAGGATCAATCGAAGGGGTCATGCGCCACGTTGCGGCGACGTCCGACGGTGCGGCGACCCGTGAAATGCTGCGCGTCGCTCAGCAGTCACACGACACCTTTGCTGAACAAGGCATGCGTGTGATTGCCGTCTCTGCGGGCGACAGCGATGGGCCGAGCGGTAACCGTGTGGGTGACGAGTCGGGGCTGACATATGTGGGCCTGATTGCGTTCAGTGATCCCGTTCGAGAAGGCGTTGCCGAGGCGCTTGAGCAGTGCCGAACCGCTGGCATTCGAGTGATCATGATCACGGGCGATCATCCGGCTACAGCGCATGCCGTGGCCGAGGGTCTGCGACTTCCTCACGACGGAATCGACGGCGATCTCATCGCCACCGGCGACCAACTTGACGCCGCCACCGACGCTGAGTTCACGGCTTTAGCCGCAACTGCAAACGTGTTTGCACGTACTCGACCCGAACACAAACATCGTCTGGTCGTCGAGCTGCGCGCTCAGGGTGAAGTGGTTGCGATGACCGGTGATGGCACCAACGATGCTCCGGCGTTGAGGGCCGCTGACATCGGCGTGGCGATGGGTAAGCGCGGCACGGAGGTTGCACGTGAAGCGGCGACCATCGTGTTGCTCGACGACAACTTCGCCACCATCGTGCACGCAGTACGCAACGGTCGGCGCATCTACGACAACTTGGCGCATGCCTTTGGCTACCTGATTGCGTTTCATGCGCCGCTATTACTCACGGCACTGATCGTTCCGTTGCTTGGGCGACCGCTCTTGTTGCTCCCCGTGCATTTGATCTTGCTTGAGTTGTTGCTTCATCCAGTGGTGTCGTTGGTCTTTCAAGCCGATGCCGCCGAGGACGACGTGATGACTCGAGCGCCTCGGCCAGCGAGCAGCGGACTTGGCTTTGCTGCGTTGTGGCGGCCCTACGCCGTAGGTATTGCCCTTGCCGGCGGCATTCTGGGGTTGTACCTCGGGGCGCTCGCTCGAGGCTGGTCCACCGAGCAGGCACGCGGGTTCGGCTTCGCAGCGTTGTTAGCGAGCCAGGCACTGTTACTGGTGGTTGAGCGCGCACCCCACGCTCCGTTTTGGAGCGTTGGTCTTCGCCCCACAGTGCAGTTGGCGGGTGCCTTCGGGGTCATTGCCTTGGCCACCGTGGGCAGCGTGTATCTGCATCCGCTGGCAACGTTGTTGCAAGCTGAGCCCTTCCCTGCATCGGGTTGGGTGGTGCTGTTCGTGGTGATCATCGCCACCACCATCTGGTCTGAGCCGCTCAAGCGCCGCTCACCGAAGGGGCATGAGAGACAACCATCTCGGGACCTTTGACCCTTTCAGCTCCTACGGCCTCAGAGCACACTGAATCAGGCGGAAGTATGAAAGCGCGGTGAGCCGCAAGGAGCGGGTTGTTATGGAGATGCACGAATTGCGGTCGGTGGGCCGTTCGCTGATTGGTGATCACACCCTCACGTACCACCAGCGCGTGGCTCGTCTGGCCAACCTCGCTGAGGAAGCACTTGATGCACCTGCAGTGAGCGACGCCTGCGCCGCGGCGCTGAACAAGCGCATCATCTGCGACATGTTCGAGGGTCATGCTCCGTATCGCGCTCGCTACCTCTTGCCCGACTATCAGCTCGCCATTCAGCAGGGTTCGCACTACCTCGAGCTTGATGCCCCTACCAATCTCAATGAAGCGCTGTGGTTCTTGATGGCGATGTACACCCAGGTGCCATCGATCACCGGGTACCCGGTGTATCTCGGTGATCTCGACAACGTGCTCGCGCCATTCACGGTGGGCATGGCAGTTGGCGAAGTTGTGAGCGCCTTGCGTCCGTTTTGGCGTGCCCTCGATCGAATCCTGCCCGACGCGTTTGTGCACGTAAACATTGGGCCCGATGACTCGGTGATGGCCCGAGCTGTCTTGCAACTCGAACGCGAATTGAAGCAGGTCGTTCCCAACGTGACGCTGAAGGTTGATCGCAAGCGCACTCCCGATGATCTGCTGCTTGATGCAGTGCGCACGGTGTTCGAAAGTGGGCACCCACACTTTGTGAATCACGAAATGATGGTCAGTGATTTAGGTGATCGCTACGGCGTCGTGAGTTGCTACAACTCGCTGCCAATTGGCGGCGGTGCGCACACCTTGGTGCGGCTCAACTTGGCCGAACTCGTGCGCAACCATACGGGCGATGTGCAAGCGTTCTTCGACGTCGCTTTGGTGCAGTACGTCGAGTTGGCGAGCGAACTGATCGAGGCTCGCGTTCGTCATCTCGTTGAGGATGCGCACTTCTACGATCACCTCTGGCTGATCGATGAAGGTCTGATTGCCCTCAACAAGTTCTCGGCGATGTTCGGCGTGTTTGGGCTGGCCGAAGCGGTTGATCAGCTGATGCTGATGCAAGGACTCGGTGGCACCTATGGCAACGACCAGATCGCGAACGAACTGTCGTATCGCATCACGGGCGAAGTGGCGGCGTTAGTGGCCAACCGTCCGCTGCCGCATTGCGAAGCTAATGCTGGCCGAGCGTTCTTGCACTCGCAGTCAGGCATCGACAGCGATATCGGAGTAACGGCGGGCACCCGCATTGCGGTTGGTTCAGAGCCCAGCGTGTACGAGCACATCAGGGCCGTGGCTCCGCACCACTATCTGTTTGAGTCGGGCGTGAGCGATGTGTTTCATCTCGATAACACGGCCCGCGCAAACCCCGAATCAGTGGTCGACATCATCCGCGGAGCGTTCCGAGAGGGCATGCGCGACTTCACGTTCAACCTCGACTCAAACGACTTCATTCGCATCACGGGCTATCTCGTACGCAAGAGCGATCTTGAACACATTGCCGATGGCGTGCGGCATTCAAGCACACTGCTTGGCGCTGCTACCGAGGCAGCGTCGCATGTCACGTGGCGTCGGCCGAAGCGGATGGTGAGTCACGAGCGCGCCGCCGCACCCGTCGCGCTGTTTGGAGCGCCGGTATGAGTGCCACTGCGCTGGTCTGCGACATCGTGCGGTTCTCCTCGGTCGATGGTCCGGGTAACCGCTGCGTGGTGTTCCTCCAAGGGTGCAATTTTGACTGCATTGCCTGCCATAACCCGTACACGATCAATGTGTGTAACAACTGTGGCGAATGTGTTGGAGTCTGCGAGTCGGGCGCGCTGAGCCTCACCGCGGCTGGGGATGTGCTGTGGGACCCCGCTGCATGCGTTGGCAGTGACAGTTGCGTTGGCTGGTGTCCACACGACTCCACTCCCAAGGCGCGTCACATGAGCGTGCCTCAGGTGCTCGATCAGATTCGTGGACCCGCGCCGTTTCTTTCGGGCATCACGCTCTCTGGCGGCGAAGCCACCCAGCAGCCTGTATTTGTGGGCGAATTGTTCGAGGCAATGAAGTCGGACCACAAGCTGAACCGACTCACCCGATTTATCGATTCGAATGGAGCAGCGCCGCAGAGCGTGTGGCTCGATCTTGAACCGGTTGTTGATGGGGTGATGGTCGACCTCAAAGCACTTGATCCCGACACGCATTTGGCGATGACCGGCCACTCAAACGAAGAGGTGCTGGCAAGCATCAAGCTGTTGTACTCGATGGGCAAGCTTGCCGAGGTGCGTTTGCTGTTACTGCCCGGTGTCAACGATTCACCTGATGCACTTGCTCGCACAGGTGCGTGGCTCCACGACATCGATCCGCTGATGCGCTTGAAGCTCATTGGCTTTCGGTGTCACGGTGTTCGACACAATGGCAGAGTCATCAGCGAGCCCAACCTTGAGGCGATGACCGGCTATGCGCAGATCATGCGTGACGCTGGGATGTCGCGAATCATCTCGATTTGAGGTCGCGCAAGTTGGAGCGAACGCGGCGTGACTCTGGCAGGCTTGTTGGGTGAATCAACGTGACTTGCTCGTCATCGGCGGAGGCCCAGCAGGTGCTGCGGCTGCGCTACGCGCCGCCCGTGCTGGTGTTCGGGTGATGCTGTTCGAGAAGGGCCCTCATGGTCGCGACAAGGTGTGCGGCGACGGACTCACGCCGCGAGCCGTTGCGGCGCTGAACGATCTCGACTTGTCGATTGCCGGTGCCCACCGCATCGATGGCTTGCGGATGATCGCTGGTAAGACCACACGCGAACTTTTGTGGCCCACCACCGATCGCTTTCCAAACCATGGCGCCGTATGGCCGCGTCGGCGCTTCGACACGTTTTTGATCGACGCCGCTATTGCCGCTGGCGCCGAGGTGCGCTTCGATTGCGAAGCGTTGCCTGTGCTCGATGGTGACCGCGTTGTTGGCGTCAGTGTCGTGAGTGCCAGCGGTGGCTCCGAAACGTTCACCGCGCCATTCACAATCCTCGCTACCGGCGCGCAGGGCGCTGCGGCCAAGATGCTCGGGGCCAAGCGCGATCCCGACGAACCATTTGGCCTCGCCATCCGCGCCTATGCCACCACCCCACGTCATGCCGAGCGCCATCTTGAGGCGTGCTTGTCGCTACGCGACGAGCACGGAACCCCGGTACCCGGGTATGGCTGGATGTTTCCCGCGGGCGACGGCACGGTCAACATCGGCGTCGGTGCGCTCAGCACAATGCAGGGTTTCAAGAAACTCAACCTCAATACCTTGCTCGATCAGTACGCCGCGATTGTTCGCGAACCATGGGGCCTTGGCGAGTACATCGAGAAGCCGCGAGCGTGGCGCCTGCCGATGAGTTGCGTGCGCCGTCATGGTCCGGGTTGGGTAGCCGTCGGCGACTCAGCCGGCTTCGTAAATCCGATGAACGGCGAAGGCATCGACTACGGACTCGAGAGCGGCACGCTTGCAGTAGACCTTTTCCTCGCCGACGTGGCGACTGCACCACAGGCATATGACAAACAGGTCGGCGAACGGTTCGATGCCTTTTTGCGCACCGGGCGCCGGTTCAGTTTCCTGATTGGTCATCCGTGGATTCTGCGTACCGGTCTGCGCATCGCGGTGGGCACGCAGACCACGGCCGATATCACGTTGGCCGTGATGGGCAACCTCATCGATGGCCAGACGCCTGGCGCGTCTGGTCGGGTGATGCGCCTCGCCGACCGCTCGCTGGCGTTGGCAGATCCGTTGCTTCGCAAAACTCGCGCTCGTTCGTAACGAGCGCGCTCGGCTACTAGCTGGTCATTCCGCCAAGGCCCACAAGGCCACGGGCGAGTTCGATTTCACCCATGTGGCGAAGGCCGTGTTGGTACAACCAGCATTCGAAACCGTCGAGCACCGTGATACCGACGTCGGCTGCGACACGGGCGCTATAGGTGCTGGCCACCTGCGGTGGAAACGGGCGCTGAACAACAACACGACTGAGATCGGCAGGATCAAGCTGGGCGAGGTAGGCCTCGGTGCGATCGAACACGGTGCGCATGTATTCCTTGAAGGCTTCGAAGTCGCCGATGCGCTGATGAATCATTTCGTCGACGGTCTTGTGCTTGCCGTGATCGTTGATGGTCATCTGCACGCGGCTTTGCCATTCGTCGTTCCACACGGGTGCAATGCCGGTGAGCATCATGAACGATGCATCTTGCATGTTGGTGTAGTGAAACAAGCTGAACGCGATGGGCAACACACCTTCGCGCTCGAAGTGGTTTACGTGCTCGAGGTCCATTGATTCGGTGGCCTGGTAATACAGCGAATGCATCGCGCGCATACGGCGTTGCAGTGAATCGAGAGTCATTTCAGGCATGGTGTGCTCCGGTTTTGGCGAGTGAATAGTGCGTTTGGCGAATCAGGCGTTTGGGCGAGAGGTTACTCAGGCCCAGCCGCCGGCGTATGAGACGAACTGACCCGTGGTGAAGCGGCTGGTGCCGTCGACCCATGGTGTGCAGAAGTTGGCGAATTCTTCCATCGTGCCCAAGCGACCGAGCGGCACTTTGCGCTCGATCTTGGCCATGATCGCTGGATCGTCGGCACCAGAGGCACGACGAAACTCGGGGAAGTCCATGTAGTTCGTGCCAATGGCGTTGACCTGCACGTTGTGCCGCGCCACTTCGTGAGCCACGTTGTGAACGAGGTGGTTGGCGCCGGCGCGTGCGGCCGAATATAACGGTGCTTCTGGTGTGGCCCGGGCGCCGCTAGCGCTGGTGATCACCAACACCTGGCCCTCGCCCTGCTCGATCATTGGCGCAAGCACTGTTTGCATGAAGTGATACGGAGCGACCATGCAACCCTGCATCACGGTTTCGAGATCTTCAACCTTCGAGTTCATAAATCGACCGGTGACGATGAGGCCCGAGAAGGCGGTGGCCGAATCGATTCGGCCGAACCGGTTCATCGCAGCATCAACGAGTCGTTGTGATGACTCGCGCTTGACCAGATCTCGGGTGCCACTGACGGCTTCGACATTGGTGCCGCCAGCGACAAGTTCTTCGACAAGGCCTGCATCGGGATCGCCGAGCACGAGGTCGTGGCCGCGTGCGGCGAGAATTCGGGCGAGGTGTGGGCCGACGTAGAAACCGGCTGCAGCGATTAACGCAACGCGTCGTGGTTGTTCCATGGGCGTAACCCTACGTACTGACACTTAGGGTGTCAATTGATGGAACGGCCCTCCGGGAGCCGCAACAATCGGCAGTCATTTGCCAATAGATCGCCCCGAATGTCTAGGCTGGCGGCGTGGTCACCGAGGCACTCGATCTTCAAGACGGACGTCACGCTCGCCGTGATCGCAACAAGATCGCCGTTGTTGACGCCTTTCTCGAGCTGGTCCGGGAGGGCAATCCGCGGCCCGGCGTGGCCGATGTGGCCGATCGCTCCGGCGTCTCGCATCGTTCCGTGTTTCGCTACTTTGCCGACAAAGACGAGCTGGCGCGCACAGCGATCAGCCGTCAAGAAGGTGCCGTTGTCGCCATGTTTGCGCTCACGATCCCGAGCGACACTCCGCTCGCCGATCGAGTCAACACGTTGGTGACACACCGACTCGCGTTGTTTGAAGAAATTGGGCCGGTCGCTCGATTGTCTCGAGCACTCGCGCCATTGCAGCCAATTGTGAGCGCCGAGATCAGTCGGTCGCGGGGCTTCCTGCGGGTGCAGGTGAACAAGTTGTTTGCCGCCGAACTCGATGCGATGGAGCCATCGCGCGCCGCATCGATTGCTGCAGTGCTCGACGTATTGTGCTCATTCGAATCGATCGATCTGTTGCGTCGCGATCAGGGTTTGTCACGCGACCTTGCGGCCGAAGCGCTGGTCGAATCAATGATGCAACTGTTGGGCTAGCCGGTTCTCAGCGAACCTGGCCCAGCAGTGAGCCGCCGTCGATGGCGAGCACCTGGCCCGTGATTTGCGCTGCACGCGCCGAACACAAAAATGCCACGCTGTCGGCAATCTGCTCGGGCGTTTGTTCGCTCGACATTGGCACGGCCACGCCCACCATCTGATCGAAGTACTTGCGAGGCAGCGTCTGCTCCCACAGGCGGGTGTAGATGAAGCCAGGCGCCACAGCGTTCACGCGGATGCCCCGCGGTGCGAGCGAGAGGGCCATGCACTTGGTCCAGTGGATGAGCCCAGCCTTGGCGGCACCGTAGGCCATCAAAGCATTGGGCATCAGGCCCGCGATCGAGGCCGTATTGCAGATGGCCGAACCGCTGGCCATGTTGGGACCAACCACGCTCGTCACGATGTGCGCGCTGGTGAGGTTGAGGTCGACTGATTCGCGAAACAAATCGACCGGACCAAACGGGTCGCCGGGCTTGTTGTCGGTGCGCTCTGGGCGGTGCTTGCCGCCACCGGCGTTGTTGACCAAGACCGTTGCGTGCCGGCCCAGCGATGCGACCACGTCGCGTACCTGCTCGACATTGGTGACATCGCACTGATGAAGCGTGACACCAGCCGGTTCCTGCGCACCGGCGATGTCGAGGTCGAACGCAGCGACCTCGTCGATCTCGCCGTCGGCAAGCAGCGCTGCTGCAATCGCTGCCCCAATACCGCGTGCTCCACCCGTGACAATCGCTAATCCAGACATGGCGGCGACGTTAGCTGGGTGGGTTGGCGCCGGTCGGAGCGAGGGGCTCGGTCGGAGCGAGGGTGCTCAGTCGGAGCCGGCGCTGCGGAACTCGGCAAGGATCTGGGCGCCGTTGGGGGCGGCCATGATGCGTGATTCGATGAGCTCGCGCTGCATCTGCGATGCCAACGGTGGCTGCTCAACCGTTGCCCAGTGCACGAGCCCGCCCCAGAAACGATCGATGAGGTCACGGCCGGCCACGGTGCCGCCATCGAGAGTCTTGAATGTGACCGACGCGAGCTCGCCCAAGTACAAGCGAAGCGAGCTCACGTGGATCTCTTCGTCGGTGCGAATGCGGCCGATGATCTCGGCAGCTTCTTCAGCATCGGCACGACGATCGGCAAACAGATCGGGGGTGCGCAACACGGCTTGCGTTGCGGCGAAGCCGATCTCGGCGCGGAACTCGATGACCAGCAGGTTCATCAAGAACGAGATGAAGCCCTCGACCGCAGCCGAGACTTCGGGCATCCGCCGCACAGCGGAATCGGGACGCGAAATGTTTTCGGGTGGCTCAACGTCGGGATAGGCGTTGGCGCCAAGAGCGAGATCGCGGGCCACGAACCACATCACGTCGTGGCCGCCGATGCCTTCGTCGGGGAGGCCGCCTTCGTCGAGGCCGTGGGCCTTGAGGAGGCCCTTGTTGAGGTGGCCGATTGCCATCTCGGAGACATCTTCGACAATGAATGGGCCCAGCTCGGGGAACACCATCTCGGCGAGCAGGCGACCCTTGGCCTCGATCTTGCCGGTGATGGTGAGGCCGTTCCAGAAGGTTTCGCCGAGGCCATTACGAAGCAGCACCCGGCTCTGTTCGACGCCAGGGACCTTTTCGCCGTCGAGCAGCGATGAGTCGGCGTCGAGCAGGTCGCCGCCGCGGGCGCGCAGTGCGTCGGTCCATGCCTGCAGCGCTGGCTCGCGCAGTAAGGCTC
Source organism: Actinomycetota bacterium (assembly GCA_037140375.1). Classification (GTDB taxonomy): domain Bacteria; phylum Actinomycetota; class Acidimicrobiia; order Acidimicrobiales; family Ilumatobacteraceae; genus WLMZ01. The sequence goes on along the minus strand of JBAXER010000027.1, from coordinate 6,465 downwards.
GTGGCGGCTGATAGGTGCCGTCGTGCATCATCCCGCCGTGCATACGACTGCCGGCCACCACATGTTGCTGGGCGAATGGATGATCGCTCATCAGTTCTGCTTCTGAATACACAAGACGCGTCATGGCTGCAGCGTATGTCCGAACCGGTGCTGACGCCGTGCCGAAACCGTTGTTCGGCCGCTTGTTTCGGCTCCGCAAAGTGGGTGAGTGGTACGGTTGTGCCGCTATTCGATCGGGCTCGGTCGAGTCATTCAGTGGGATTATTTGGTCGAAGGAGACCTGCGTGAGCGAAGCAAAACAGGTTGGGTTTGTCGGTCTGGGACACCTTGGGATGTACCTCGCTTCAAGCTTGGTGCGTCATGGACATCACGTCACCGTCAGCGACCTCAACCGCAGCGCGGCCGATGGTCTCGTGGCCGCCGGAGCAACGTGGGCCGACTCGGCAGAAGATGTTGCCAAGGTCTCCGATGTGGTGTTCACGTGTCTGCCCTCGCCTTCGGCGGTCAGCATGGTGATCACCGGGCCGAAGGGCGTTCTCGCCGGCATGCGCCCAGGCGGAACCATTATCGACATGAGCACTCAAGACCGTGAAGAGACGATTCGTCTTGCGGCGATCGCTTGGTCGGTTGGCGTGCACATGCTCGAGTGTCCTGTTACCGGCGGTGTTCACAAAGCAGCCGAGGGCGACATCACGGTGCTCGTGGGCGGCGACGAAGCCATCTTCGAATCTCACCGCGATCTGCTCAGTGCTGTTGGCCAGCCGATTCTGTACATGGGTCCGCTGGGCAGCGCCTCGGTCATCAAGGTGATCACCAACATGCTGGCGTTCATCAACCTTGTTGCGGTTGGCGAAGCGCTGATGCTTGCCAAGCGCGGCGGCCTCGATCTGGCGAAGTCGTTTGAGGCAATCAAAGAAAGCTCGGGCAATAGCTTTGTGCACGAGACCGAGGGCCAGGTGATCCTGAACGGCAGCTACAACATCGGCTTCACGATGGATCTCGCCTGCAAAGACCTCGGATTTGCCACCCAGTTCGGCCGCCAGTTTGGCGTGCCCCTCGAGTTGGCTGGCCTCGTCGAACAGATCTTCATTCGTTCGCGTGCTCAGTACGGTGGGCAGGCTTGGTCGACGCAAGTTGTGAAGTTGTTAGAAGACGCGCTCGGCACCGATTTGCGTGCCGACGGATTTCCGGAGGTGTTGCAATGAAGGCTGCAGTGTGTCGTGAGTTTGGCGCACCATTGGTGATCGAAGAACTGCATCTTGCAGATCCCGGTCCGGGCGAAGTGAAGGTGCGCATGGTCGCTACGGCTATCTGCCACAGCGACATCACCTACGCCGAAGGCGGTTGGGGTGGCCAACTCCCAGCGGTCTACGGCCACGAGGGTGCTGGCATTGTTGCCGAGGTTGGTCCCGGCGTTCATTCGGTGAAGGTGGGCGACGCGGTTGTGGTCACGCTCATCCGTTCGTGCGGTCACTGTCACGGTTGCACGATGGGCATGCCCGTCACCTGCGATGCCACGTTCCCGCTCGATGCCACCAGCCCGCTCACCGATTCCAGCGGTGCCTCGATTGTGCATGGTCTGCGCACCGCAGCATTTGCCGAGCAGGTAGTGGTCGAAGAATCGCAACTCGTTGTGGTGCCAGCCGACCTCGGTCTCGATGTTGCGTCGTTACTGGCGTGCGGCGTCATTACCGGGTTCGGTGCGGTCACCAACACTGCCGGCGTGCAGCCAGGCAGTCACGTAGTGGTGTTCGGTTGCGGCGGCGTGGGCCTCAACAGCGTGCAGGGCGCATTGCTCAGCGGCGCGCAGACCATCGTTGCGATCGACCTCGCCGAGAGCAAGCTGCAAGCGGCGCTCGAGTTCGGCGCCACTCACACACTGAACCCACTCACGGACGATGTCGTGGCGCGCGTTCGCGAACTCACTGACGGCCGTGGTGCCGACTACGTGTTCGTCACCGTTGGCGCGAAGGCTGCGTTCGATGCGTCGTACGCGTTGTTGGCCAAGGCCGGAGCAGTGGTGCTCGTGGGCATGCCGGCCAACGGTGTGATGTCCGAAATCGATCCAGGCACGATGGCCGCATACAGCCAACGCATCCTCGGTTCGAAGATGGGCGGGTCGCGCATCAGCATCGACATCCCGAATCTGGTGAACCTCTATAAGCAGGGTCGCCTCAAGCTCGACGAGCTGATCTCGGGTCGTTATGCGCTCGCCGATATCAACGAAGCAATGGAGTCCGTGAAGCGCGGCGACGCGCTGCGCAACGTGATTGTGTTCTGATAGAGCAATGCAGGCCGCGCCATGAAAATTGTCGACGTCAAAACATTCGTTGTTGGTAACCCACCACCTCGTTTCGGTGGTCGTTACTTCATCTTCTTGAAGCTCACCACCGACAGCGGAATCACCGGCGTCGGTGAGGTGTATGTGGCTACGTTCTCGCCGCATTTGGTGGCGCGCATGATCGAAGATGTCGCCGAGCGGCACTTCATCGGCGCCGACCCGTTCAAGATCGAGACACTGTGGCGTCAGGTCTATGGCCGTGGCTACGCGTTGCGTCCCGACATCACCTTGGGCGGCATCCTGAGCGGACTCGAGATGGCGTGCTGGGACATTGTTGGCAAAGAGACCAACAAGCCGGTGTACGAACTGCTCGGTGGTCAGGTGCACGAAAAGCTGCGGACCTACACCTACCTCTACCCACCAAACGATGTCGACGCGTACGCCGATCATCCGGTGTACACCGATCCCGATGCGGCCGCCGAGAAAGCGGTGCTCGAGGTTGAGCGCGGCTTCACCGGTGTGAAGTTCGATCCTGCTGGCCGCTACAGCGTGTTCGATGGCCGCCAGCCAACACTCGAAGCACTCGAACTCTCTGAGCGCATGGTGCGCACCATTCGCGAAGCAGTGGGCACCAAAGCCGATCTGCTCTTCGGAACGCACGGCCAGTTCACTGCCTCGGGCGCGATTCGCTTGGCCAAGCGCATCGAGAAATACGAGCCACTATGGTTCGAAGAACCCACACCGCCCGAGAACCCCGACGAGATGGCGCGGGTGGCGCGCAGCACCTCTATCCCAATTTCAACGGGCGAGCGGTTGACCACCAAGTACGAGTTTGCGCGAGTGCTGCAGGCTGGCGCTGCGTCAATTTTGCAACTCAACCTTGGTCGATGCGGCGGCTTGCTCGAAGGCAAGAAGATCGCTGCGTTGGCCGAGACGTATTACGCACAACTCGCGCCACATTTGTACTGCGGGCCCATCGTTGGCGCTGCCAACATTCAGCTCAGCACGTGCTCGCCCAACTTCCTCATTCTCGAGAGCATCCAGGACTGGAGCGGCTTCCACGCCGACATCTTGGTGAAGCCGATTCAATGGCAAGACGGTTACGTGATCCCACCAACCGAACCTGGTCTCGGTGTCGAGCTCAACGAGGCAGTCGCGTTGGCGAATCCGTACACCGGTAATGAACTGCATCTTGAGATGGCCGAGACACCTCAGCCGTAATCGCAAAGGAGAGCCATTGTGGCTGCCAATTCACGTCGGGAAGAGCGTTACCTCAAGCAGCAGCGCCGCAAACGCTTGCGCATCATCATTGCCATCGGCGTTGTGGCGCTCATCGCCATCGTTGTGGTGTTGGTGTTTGCCCTTGGTGGTTCTGAAACGGCAAAGCCAACTGCGTTCGATGGTTCGGTTGTGAAGCTCACGCTGTCTGAGTTCGCGATAAAGGGCAACCTCACGGTGCCCACCGGCGCAGTCCGTATCGATGCCACCAACATCGGTGGTGTGGTGCACAACATCGGCGTGCGCGGCGTGAAGATTTCGCGAGACATCCAGCCCGGTGAAAAAGACTTCATCCTTGATGTGGGCGTGCTCGCGCCCGGCACCTACGAGTTGTATTGCGACATCATCAATCCGGTCGACAAGACCTCGCATGTTTCGCGCGGCATGGTGGCGAATTTGGTAGTTACTCCGGCCGATGCCACTGCAACGAGCTGATTACATCTGCAACCCATTACATCTGTAGCCAGGTGGTCTTGAGGTGGGTGTAGCCGTCAAGGCTGTGCATCGACCGATCGCGTCCGGTGCCGCTCTGCTTGAACCCACCGAACGGTGTGGTGATTGAGCCCATGTCGAACGTGTTGATCCACACCGTGCCAGCGCGCAGGGCTTTGGCCGCCTTGTGCGCTGTGGAGATATCGCGGCTCCAGATGGATGCGGCCAAACCGAATGGGCTGTCGTTGGCCACCCGAACGGCTTCGTCGACACCATCGACCGGAATAGATACGAGCACTGGTCCGAAGATCTCTTCGCGAGCGATGGTCATCGAATTGTTCACACCCGAGAACACCGTTGGCGCGATGTAGCAGCCGCCATCGGTGACATTGAGCCGCTCGCCGCCGATACGAACCTCGGCGCCTTCGTTGCGGCCGGCTTCGATGTAGCCCATCACGCGCTGAGTCTGCGACTCGTCGACCAAGGTGCCCATCGTGCCAGCAGGGTCATACGGATCGCTGGGCCAAAGTGTCTTGGCCACTTCGCACACCGCGTCGAGTAGGTCGTCTTGGATGCGATGATCGACGATGAGGCGAGTGCCTGCATGGCAAGTCTGGCCGGCGTTGTAGAACACGCCCCATGCCACGGCTGATGCAGCGGCCTCAAGGTCGCCAACATCGGCCAGCACGACCTGAGGCGACTTGCCGCCCAGCTCGAGCGACACCGACTTGGCGTTGCTCTCGGCGGCGTAGCGCATGAAGTAGCGACCCACCTCGCCCGAACCGGTGAAGGCCAACTTGTCGACATCCATGTGTAAACCCAGCGCCGCGCCAGCCGTGGGGCCAAAGCCCGGGACCACGTTGAGCACGCCGTCGGGGAGTCCGGCTTGGCTGGCGAGTTCGGCAAGCAGCAGCGCCGACAGCGGTGACTGCTCAGCGGGCTTGAGCACCATGCTGTTACCGGCAGCGAGGCCGGCGCCGATCTTCCAGCTGGTGATGATGGCGGGGTAGTTCCATGGCACGACTGCACCAACAACGCCCATTGGCTCGCGGCTGATCATGGCCAACGACTCGTATGGCACGGGGGCGAGCTCGCCGTAGGTCTTGTCGATGCACTCGGCAAACCACTGCAGGTTGTTTGCGCATGAGGCGATGTCGACGTTGATCGAGTCGCTGATGGGCTTACCGACGTCGAGCGTCTCGAGCAGTGCGAGCTCGAGCGTGTGTTCGCGAATGAGATCGACGAAGCGCAGCATGACTTTCTTGCGTTCGAACGGAGCCATGCGGCTCCAGACTCCGGCCTCGAACGAGCGGCGTGCCGCAGCGACTGCACGGTTGATGTCTTCGACATCGCCCTCGGCCACTTTGGCAATGAGATGGCCATCACGCGGGCTGATGTCATCGAAGGTCTTGCCGGATGCGGCATCGACGAACTTGCCGTCGATGAAGCACTGGGCGCGTGGGGTAACGATGGAAGCGCGGCGCTGCCATTCAGCGAGATTGATCAGATCAGCCATGAGTCGAGAATTCCTTGTTCATTCGTTTGACTTTTGTTTGTTGGTTTCGACTATAGACAGAACTATCTGAGCCAGTGCCGCACAACTCTTGTCACCCACAGTGTCAATTGATAGGGTGCCCGTCATGCAGATCACCTTGCTCGGTACAGGCAACCCAATTCCCGATCCTCGCCGCGGAGGACCAGCAACATTGGTTCGCGCTGCTGGCGCCACCGTTCTCATCGACTGCGGTCGAGGAGTCTTGCAACGCATGATGGGTGCTGGTGCAATGCCCGGCATGCTCAGCGCGCTGCTCATCACGCACTTGCACAGTGATCATCTCACCGACCTCAACGATGTCATCACCATGCATTGGGTGATGAGTCCCATGCAGCAGACCTTGCGCATTTACGGCCCACCACGCACCGCCGAGATCGTCACCGCCACGTTGGCAGCGCTCGCGCCCGACATTCAGTACCGCCTCGATCATCACAACGATCTCACCAGCGGCCCACAGATCGAAGTGGTCGAGGTTGTTCCTGGCGATGAGTTCACCATCGGCGCTGTGTCGGTGAAGGTTGGCGCTACCGACCATCGCCCAGTTGAGCCAACGGTTGCGTTCCGCCTCGACGACGGCACTCACTCAGTGGTGCTCGGCGGCGACGGCATCCCGTGCGACGGTCTGCACGAGCTATGCCTCGGCGCCGATGCCTACGTGCAAACCGTGATCCGCGATGACCTTGTCAAGCTTGTGCCAAGCCAGCGCTTCCAAGACATTCTCGACTACCACAGCACGGTCGAGCAGGCCGCCCAGACGGCAACCCGCGCCGGTGTCACCACGTTGGTGCTCACCCACTACGTGCCCGCCATCGCCCCTGGCGCCGAAGACGAATGGCGTGCGCTTGCCGCTGCTCACTTCGCAGGCAACATCGTGCTCGGTGACGACCTCACCTCTGTAGAACTCTGATTTTGTAGAACT
>JBAXER010000026.1:0-33828 GCA_037140375.1 Actinomycetota bacterium | reverse complement strand
TTTGGTCGACCCTTGACCAGTTGTCTTCAACAAAATCTGGATTGACGGGATTGACGCAGATTGACGCAGATTGACGGGAACGCGCCGGCGGACGAGTGGCCGAGTGGCCGAGTGGTCGGCTAGACGGGTTCGGCGAGTTCGAGCACCATCTGCAGCAGCACGTTGGCTCCGGCGGCGATGTCGGCCGCCTCAGTGAACTCGGCAATGTTGTGCGAGAGGCCATCAACTGATGGCACGAAGATCATTGAGGTTGGACATACCCGGGCCAACATCTGCGCATCGTGACCGGCCCCCGACGGAAGCCGCAACGTGCTGTGGCCTTGGCCCTGAGCAATTCGCTCGACGGTGTCGATCATCGAGTCGTCAAAAGCAACCGGTTCGAAACGCGCCAACGAACGCGTCTGCAGTGTGCAACCCTCAGCGTGAACTGCGGCCTGCGCGAACTCGATCATGTGCGCCTCGGCGTTGCGCAGCAGGGTGTCGTCGGTGTTGCGCACATCGAGTGTGAGGGTGACGCGTTGCGCAATGACGTTGACCAGATCGGGGAAGACATCGAAGCGTCCGATTGTGGCCACCTGCGCTCCGCCCATCTCGGCCGCCAAGCGCCGTGCTTCGACTGCGATTGCGGCTGCCGGAACAAGCGGATCCTTACGAAGCCGCATCGGCGTGGTGCCCGCATGCGCCGAGCGGCCGGTGATCACGAGTTCGGTCCACGAGATGCCCTGCACCCCGGTGACCACGCCGATCGTGACTCCTTGCTCTTCGAGCACCGGCCCTTGCTCGATGTGTAACTCAACGAACGCGTGAGGGATGTCAGCCGTGGGACACGGAGTGGGACCCGCATAGCCGATGCGGTTCAGTTCATCGCCGAGACGAGCATTGTCGTCGGCCGCTCGAGCGTCGAGTGCTTCTTCCACCGACATGCCGCCAACGTAGACAAGGCTCCCCAACATGTCGGGCGCAAACCGGGCACCCTCTTCGTCGGTGAAGAACGCAACTTGAATCGGATGTCGAGTGCGTACGCCGTGCTGCTGGAGCGTCTCGATAACTTCGAGCCCGCCAAGCACTCCGAGGTTTCCGTCGAATCGACCTCCCGTGCGAACAGTGTCGATGTGCGAACCCATCATGACTGGGGCTGCTGTTGGGTCGGTGCCAGCGTGTGTGGCGATGACATTTCCGATGGCATCGATCGCGACGCTGAGACCAAGATCTCGCATCCACGACACCACCAAATCACGACCGAGACGATCTTCGTCAGTCAACGCAAGTCGGGCGCTTCCGTGCTCGCCGTTGGGCCCATGTACCGCGCCGATGTCGCCAAGATCGGCAATGCGCTGCAACAAGCGCGCATTGTCGATACGAAGGTCAGACACGGACTGCGACGGAGTCATCGTCACTTACCAAAGTTGAAGGTGCTGATTTCGCGCAACGCTTCGCAGAATGCCGTGACGGAACCATCGAACAACTCTTTACCGCGCTCGGCCGTGGCAGTCGTTGGATCGCCGATGTATCCATCCTCGAAAAAATCGTTCGAGAGCCAACCAAAGCTCACCTTGCCGCCAAACTTCACATAGGAGTTGGTCGCAAGAGCCTCGGGGATACGGCGCTCAGCCTTCGTCATGGTGCACAGGTGCGGTGCTAGATGCAGCATGATGCTGGTCTCGTCGGCGCCGCCATGAACGCCCATACCGTGCTCTCCTTCGGCCGAGGTTCCGCCCTGGTCGGCTGGCATGCCCGGGTGCGCAAGGAATGTCATCAAGCCATACTTCAGGCGTAGTTCACGGTTGGCGGCGCTGAGCAAGCTGCTGTTGCCGCCGTGGCCGTTGAGGAACACAAGGCGCTTTGCCGGTGTCTTCGCGATGCAACGCCCGATGTCGTCAAGAACCGCCAACAATGTGGTGGCCGACAACCAGATGGTGCCGGGAGACCATGCGTGCTCATTCGACTTGGTGTACGCCAACGCTGGCAGCACCCACACATCGAGCTCTTCGCCGACACGCGATACAGCAGCCTCGGCAACTGCGTTGGCCACAATGAGATCGGTATTCAGCGGAAGGTGAGGACCATGTTGCTCAACTGCGCCGAGGGGCTGCACCAACATTGAGTTCTCGGTGAGACGACGCTCGATATCGGGACCACTGAGGTCTGCGAGATGATGGATTCGAACGTTCGGAGGCTGAGTCACGTGCTTACGCTAGCCGTGCAGCAAGAATGGATGCGTGCCAGTGACTGATGTAGATGCAATCGTTGTTGGCGCCGGCCACAACGGACTTGTGACCGCTGCCTATTTGGCCAAGGCTGGCATGTCTACGCTGCTGGTCGAGGCACGCTCTGCTGTGGGTGGCACCGCTGCCAGCGAGCGCTTCGCCGACGCCACAGTCAACATCTGCAACTGCGATCACCTCACGTTTCGGACCACTCCGGTGATGAGCGAACTCGGCCTAGCTGATCACGGGTTGCGCTATCTCGATCTCGAGCCATCTCAGCTCAACATCGCATGGGACGGCTCGGCGCCGTGGCCGATTTTCCACGACATCGACCGCACGCTCGATGCCTTGCAGGTGCTGCATCCGGGAGAGGTCGAGGGCTACCGTCGCTACCTCAAGGCGGCGATACCCGCCGTGAAGTTGCTGTTCGATGCCGCCAACGATCCCCCGTCGTTATCGGGACTCGCCCGCAAGGCACTCGACCACCGAATGCGCGGCGTGGCCACCATGCTGCGCTGGAGTCGCATGAGCGCTGCCGACATCATGCGCAGCTTTTTTTCTACCGAGGCACTCCGCTCCCCTGGCCTACTAGTCGGACCAATGGTGTGGGGCATCTCGCCAGAGTTCGCAGGATCTGGTCTGGGTGCGCTCACCTATGCGCTTCGCCACGTCGCCACTGTGGGTCGACCCGTCGGCGGTAGCGGTGCGGTACCTGAATCGATTCTGTCGGTGTTTCTTTCGCACGGCGGCCAACTGCGACTCTCTAGCGCGGTATCTACTATCACCTGCGACAACACCGGGGTCACCGGTGTCACCCTCAGCGATGGTTCGCATATTCGATCGTCGGTGGTGGTGTCTGCGTGCGACCCACAACGAACATTCGTTGAGTGGCTCACGGGTGCTCCAACGCAAGCCGACGACCTCATCGCTCGGTGGCGAGCAATGCCCCACAGCCAGGGTTACGAAAGCAAGATCGACGCTGTTGCCACGTCGGTGCCGCAGTACCGCAACCTCGACGCACGCGTCTTCGATTCGCTAGGTATCGATCCAGCGGCGTGCACGGCAGCCATCGCCCCATCCCTAGCCGAAATGCACCGAGGCTACGAACTCATGGGCCGAGGCGAGATTCTGCAACGGCCGGGCCTCTTGGTCAACGTACCGTCACTGCTCGACCCAACCATGGCGCCGCCAGGCAAGCATGTGTTCAGCCTCGAGGCCATCTACACGCCGTATGACTTCACGGGCGGTTGGACCAGTCGTGACGAGCCTGCTCGTTGGCTGCATCAATACTCAACCGTGGTACACGAAGGGTTCACTGACTCGATCACCGATTGGCGAGCGATGACTCCAGCCACCTACGAGCGCGAGTTCCATCTCCCTTCGGGCCACGCCACCAGCTTTGCTGGAGGTCCGCTGTCAGCGATCCGCAACAAGAACCCAGAGCTCACGCGCTACGAAACACCGGTCACCGGGCTCTACCTCACTGGCGCAGCCACGTTCCCCGGCGCTGGTGTGTGGGGTGCCAGCGGGCGCAACGCCGCGATGGTCGTACTGCAACACCACTGATAGCCGCCGCTCTCGCCGCACTGCTCGCTTTGTTGAAGACAACAGGTCGACCCTCAACCAATTGTCTTCAACAAACCGTTTGATGAAGCAAAGTGGTGGTGGTGGCGGCGGCGGCGGTGGTCGTGAGTGGCGGTGGTCGTGACTCAGGCGTCGCGCACGGCCCAGTCGCGCTTGGCAACTGGATCCTTGTCGCTCCAGGGGAAGTTGATCCACTGGTCTGTGCGCTTCCACACGTATTCGCACTGCACCACTGAGTGAGCCTTTTCGTAGAGCACGGCGCTGCGGACTTCGGCGACCTTGCCGTCGCAGAACTCTTGGACGCTGCGCAACGTGTGGCCGGTGTCGGCGACATCGTCGGCGATCAGAATGCGAGCATGCGACATGTCGACGAAATCGGGGGCCGGCGGAAGAATGCGAGGCACCTCGAGACGCTCATCGACGCCGGTGTAGAACTCGACGTTCATCGTGTACACGTTCTTTACTGACAGCGCATATCCAAGTGCACCACCAATAAGCAGGCCACCGCGCGCAATCGACAGGATCATGTCTGGCTCGTAACCATCGTCGGCCACCATTTGCGCGAGGTCACGTGACGCCTGCCCGAACATCTCCCAAGTCATCACTTCGCGGTCAGAAAGCACCGATGTTCCCCTGTCGTTTTGTCTCTGATTGAGTCGATGACCAACCTAACGCATGGGCACTACTGGAGTCAGATGCTGGGAAACGCGCTGAGGCCAATGATGTCAGTAGGTCGCACCGGGACGCGGTTCAGGGGTTTGCCGATCGCATCACGAATGGCTGCAACAATCGCTGGCGTACTTGAGATCGTCGGTGGCTCGCCCACGCCTTTGGCACCGAGAGGCGCGATCGGATCGGGCTCCTCAATGAGCGATGCGATTACCGACGGCATGTCGAGAAATGTGGGCAGCAAGTAATCGGTAAAGCTTGGGTTGCGCACGCGACCGTTGGTCATGATGATCTCTTCCATCACCGCCAGCCCGAGTCCTTGGGCGATACCGCCTTCGATCTGACCAATGACGCTGAGCGGATTGAGAGCACGGCCCACGTCTTGGGCAGTCGCAATCTGAATGACCTTCACGAGGCCTAACTCGGGATCGACATCGACCACGGCGCGGTGCGCCACAAATGCGAACGCTGTGTGGCAGTTGCCCTGACCGTTTTCGTCGAGGTCTTCGGTGGGCTTGTGGTGATACTCGACCGTCTCGTCGAACGACAGACCGGAAGCCGCCTCAAGCGCCGAGATACGAAACACGCCAGCGGCATCGACGATGTCGCCACCATCGACGGTAAGCGAGGACGGATCGACACCATGCAGAGCGGCAACAGCAGCAAACAGTTGATCTCGAACGTTGATGCACGCCGCGTTCACGGCGCCACCGCTCATCCATGTCTGACGCGACGCAGACGTTGACCCGGCCGAGCCAACATCGGTATCGATCGAGTCGATAACAACGTTGTCGAAGCCGAGCACGCTGCGCGCAATCTGACCCGCAATCGTGATGAAGCCTTGACCGACCTCGCTCGTGGCGAACTTCAAGGTGACCACACCGTCGGAGAGACGACAACGCGCCGTGGAGTAGTCGTCGAAGGTTTCGCTATACATCAAGTTCTTGATCGCTACAGCGAAGCCGATGCCGCGCACGATGTGACTTGAGTCGGCAGTGCGCCCAGCACCGCCAGGCAACCGCATCGGGTCGTGATCGTGACCGCCGACAGGTTCGTCGGGCAATGGCAATGCAGCGGTCTCGCGAATGCAACGCGCTACCGGAGCAACGTTCTCGATGATCTGGCCGGTGATGAGTTTGTCGCCGGTGACCATGGCGTTGAGTAAACGAATCTCGACCGGGTCGATGCCGCACGCTGCCGCGAGCTTGTCCATCTGGCCTTCGTGAGCAAAGCAGGCCTGAACAACGCCGAAGCCGCGCATTGCTCCGCACGGCAGGTTGTTCGTGCGCACTGCGTAGCCGTCGACGACAGCGTTGTCGCATCGATATGGACCTTGTGCGTGAGTGACTCCGTTGATGAGCACCGCCGACGAAGTGGACGCATAAGCGCCTCCGTCGAAAACCATGCGCGCCTCGACCTTGACGAGCCGTCCGTCGCGGGTTGCATGGTGACGCATCCAGATGCGAACCGGGTGGCGGTGTACGTGTCCCAGAAAGCTTTCTTCACGCGAGTAGTGAATGCGAACTGGTCGGCCAGTGCGTAGCGCGAGCAGACACGTGTGCACTTGCAGACTGATGTCTTCGCGAGCGCCAAAGGCGCCGCCAACTCCACCAAGAGTGAGCCGCACTTTGCTCAGCGGAACTCCGAGACATGCAGCGATCTGCTTTTGATCTTCGTGCAACCACTGCGTGGCGACGTAGAGCGAGACTCCCCCGCCATCGTCATCAGGCAACGCCATGGCCGCCTCAAGACCCAGGAACGCCTGGTCTTGCATGCCGATTTCGTAGTCGCCTTCAACCACCACATCGCCCACGATGTCGGGGTCGCCGCACACAATGCGCTGCCTACGAATGACGTTTCCGTCAGGATGAATATCGGGGTGGCTGCCATCAATGGCGCGCTCAGGATCGACAAGCGGTTCGAGCACTTCGTACACCACCACGATGGCGGCAAGTGCCCGGCGACATGTCTCGGGATGATCAGCCGCAACCGCCGCGATCGGTTCGCCGACATAGCGGACTACATCGGAGGCGAACACGGGCTGGTCGCTGCTGATGAGCCCATAGGTGGGCGAACCAGGTACATCGGCTGCGGTGATGACCGCTTCGACACCGGCGATTCGATATGCGCCCGAGACGTCGATACTCACGATGCGCGCCGAAGGGTGCGGCGAACGAAGCGTGGCGCCCCAGAGGCAATTCTCTGCTGACAAGTCGCTGGAGAAGGCGTAGCTGCCTTGAACCTTTGGCGTGCCGTCGGGACGGGAAATGCTGTCGCCGATGCGGCCAGAGATGATGCGCTCGCCAGTGACGGAACTCATGCTTGCCCCGAGTCACGGCGAGAGACAGCAACACGTTGCACTGCTTCGATGATGCGCCCGTATCCAGTACACCGACACACGTTGCCGGACAATTCTTCGCGAATCTCGAACTCAGTTGGATCGGCTGTGCGTTCGAGCAACGCGTGCGTGGCCATGATCAACCCTGGAGTGCAGAAACCGCACTGCACAGCGCCAGCGTCGACAAACGCTTGCTGCACATCGCTTGGCGAACCGATGGGCGCTACGCCTTCGATGGTGACGATGCTCTGGTCAACCGCGCTGGCCGCCAGCACGAGGCAACTGCACACCAACTCGTCATCGACGAGCACGCTGCACGAGCCACACTCACCTTGCTCGCATGCCCCTTTGCTGCCGAGCAACCCGAGCCGTTCGCGAAGCACGTAGAGCAGACTCTCGCCGAGCCACGAATCGCGCACGGGGCGCACCTCGCCGTTGACATGAAGCTCGTATTGCTCGTTGAGAGCCACCGACTCACTCATTGGGAAACGCCCTTCGTAGCAATCGAGATGCAAGCACGCCGATGGCGTGACGCCGATATTCGGCGGTGGCGCGATGGTCGTCAATCGGACGACTCGCAGCCGCGGCGAGTTCGCCAAAGCGGCGCGCATCGGCAACCGACACGCTTCGAGCTTCGAAGCTCACCGCTGTGGCTGCGAATGCTTCGGCCTCGGCACAGCGAAGAATGGTGGGACCAACAGAGCCGAGCGCGAGTCGCACATTTCGCCCTTCGATGTCTGTGGCTAAGCACGTGCTTGCAAGCGCGATCACCATTGCGTTGCGCACACCGACCTTGCTGTAGCCCTGCCATCCGGTGATCACCGGCAAAGTGACGCCGGTAATGAGTTCGCCCGGTTGGCGCGCTGTGCGCTTCACGCCAACCATGAACTCGTGCACCGAGAGCGACCGTTCGCCAGCGGCGCTTGCAAGGTGTACGACGCCGTCAAGCGCTGACACTACGGGGAGTCCATCGCCTGCTGGCGAACACGTACCGAGGTTTCCGCCAAGGGTTCCAGCGTGGCGAATCTGCGGCGATCCAACGGTACGAGATGCTTCGGCCAGCGCCGGCAACAGTTCGGCGACTGGCGACTCCATGAGCTCGGCGTAGGTAACTCCAGAGCCGATGTGCACCGTTGCTGCAACGGGGTCATAAGTCCACGAACGAAGCTCTGCCACTCGATTGATGGCAATCACATGGGACGGCTTGCGATGACCCGAGTTCACCTCAACCATTGCGTCGGTGCCGCCCGCAAGAACAAGAGCGTCTGGGTTGTCAGCTAACGCGGCGAGCGCGTCGCTGAGCGAGTGAGGGACAAGGACAGACATGCAGGCTCGACTTTACATTTTGTACACGCCGAGCAGTGTCACCTGCCGAGAGAAATCAGTTGTCGTAGATGGTGGCGCGTCGCGCAGCGCGATGCTGGCTGCCGTAATCGTCGACCGCATAGTGCATCGTGCACCGGTTGTCCCAGAGCGCTGCGTCACCTGCAGTCCACTGCCAACGAATCTGGTAGTCCGCGCGCTCGCTGCGCTCGAACAACATCTCAAGCAAGTGCCGTGACTCTGGATCAACAAGCTCTTTCACCATTCGGGTCCACCCGCGGTTTACGAACAGCGCCGTGCGATTCGTGACTGGATGCACCTTGACCATTGGATGCGTTGCGAAGCCGGTGATCGGCGGCAGTCCGTGCACTGCCGTGAGACCACCGATCAGCGTGCGGATGGGTTCGCTGAGTCCGTCGTAGGCCAGGTACTGATTGCTCCACAACGTGTCGCCTCCGTTGACAGCCGGAATGTCCATGCAGAACAGCGAGCCGATCGGCGGTGTGTCTGTAAACGTGACATCGGTATGCCACACGTTGGTTGAGGACTTCTTCAAGCCCTTGGCTGTGTCGAGCACCAGAATCTCGGGGAATCCCTCGGCAGCCAGCGTGGTTGCACCGCGATAGTCGCCGCCGGTCTCGGTGGTGGCTGCGAGCCGCGGTCCAAACACCCGGGCAAGTCGCAGCTGTTGCGCTGGCGTGAGGTGAGCCTCAGGAAAGAACAGCACGAGATGCTCGGCCCACGCCTGGCGCAGTTCGATACCAAGTTCGTCGTCGAGTTCTTCGACGTTGAAGCCCTCGACTCGCGCACCCAGCGCTCCGCCGAGCGGCACAATCTTCAATCGCGGCTTCGTGACTTGATCGGTCATGGCATTGCCCCCTGAGCACTCGGACGAACTTCGACCGAGACGCTAACAGTCGACACCGAACGGGTGTCGACTGGCCGTTCAGACAACCTGCAACCCCGCGAGCGCTGGGTCGTCGGGTGGAAGCTTTGGTGCGATCGAGTTGAGCTCGGCAAGAACGATCTTCGCCACGGCAAGGTTCCGCACCCACTTCTTGTTGCCTGGCACCACGAACCAAGGAGCGCTCTCAGTGCTCGTCTGGGACAGCGCCAACTCGTAGGCCTTGCGATAGTCAGGCCAAAGCTTTCGATCGTCGAGGTCTCCGAGACGAAACTTCCAACGCTCGGTCGGGTCGTCGATGCGATCTTGTAGCCGCACACGCTGCTCTTCGAATGACACGTTGAGGTGGATCTTGACGATGCGCGTTTCTTCGTCGACCAACAATCGCTCGAACTCGCGGATATGGCGATAGCGCCGATCGCAACGCTCAACGCTGACGAGGCCCTTCACTCGCTCGACGAGCACCGACTCGTAATGGCTTCGGTTCCACACGGTGATCTCTCCGCGCGCAGGCGTGGCAGCATGAACGCGCCATAAGTAGTCGTGCTCTAGCTCGTAACCCACGGGAGCCTTAAAGCTGACCACCTTGACACCAGCCGGATTGAGGGCTCCAAACACCGACCGAATGGTGCCGTCCTTGCCGCACGCATCCATTGCCTGCAACACCACAAGCAAGCTGTGCTGACGTTCGGCCGCTAAGCACCGCTGCATGGCATCGATGCGCTCGTGCATGACGAGCAACTCAGACTTCGCTGCTTCTTTGTCCCAACCGAATGTTTCGTCGGGGTCACGCCGCATCAGGTTCAACTTGGTATCTGGCTTCACGAGCATTCGAGCAATGGCTTTGTCCACGAGCGTGAAGCTAGCTCACGCTCAACACCACGCTCGCCGGGTCACCGGCTCACCGGCTCACCTATTGAAGGGACAGTGCCTGCAACCGCTGTCGCAACAAGTGCCGCGCCGAGACAGAAACACTGCGGTAAACACCGCGAAGCCGCTCACTGGATCACGGTATGTAGGTGTGCCCGCCTCAACTGCGCGGGCGTGTCGGCTCATAATCTCATCGAAGTGGCGATGAGTAGGACTGAGCCGCCGCGGGTCAGGCGTCATCGGATCGGGCACGTTCGACATCTACGTCCAACCTAGGGCACACACACGATCACAATCGTGCTCGCCGTCCGCGACTGTGACTAGTATGCGGAAATCGTTGTGGCGACCGTCACAGCCGATATATGGTCGGCACGGCACCATGCCGAGCAGCTCAGAATCATTCAACAAGGGGGAGTTCATGGGTACCAAGGAACGATCAACACAGCGTCGCCGAGGCGTCGCGTTCGCAGCCACAGCGCTGAGCCTCGCGCTCATTGCCGGCGCATGCAGCAGCGACAGCGGCACTGGCACCGCTGACACCACCGGCGGCACCACTGGCGGCAGCACCGTCGACACCATCCTCGAAGAAGGTACACCAGTCGATGGTGGCACGCTTCGTTACGGTCTCGAGGCCGACGTTGATGGCCTCAACCCAACCACCTCCGCTCTCTCGGCTCCTGGCTACGTGATGGGCGAAGCCGTATTCGACACGCTTGCTCGCGTCGCAGCCGATGGCTCGATTGTTCCGTACCTCGCCGAGTCGTTCACCCCTTCGGCTGATTTCAAGTCATGGACCGTCAAGTTGCGTCCCGGCATTAAGTTCCACGACGGCGCCGACCTCAACGCCGATGCCGTCGTCAAGGCATTCTTGGCGCAGCAAAGTGCCGCTCTGGTCGGTCTTGCAGTTCGTCCGTTCTACCCAGAAAGTGGCGCGGCTGTAAAAATCGACGACCTGACGGTGCAGTTCAACCAGCTCGACGCAAACCGATATTGGCCATCGGCGCTCACCAGCCAGCTCGGCATGATGCCGTCACCGTTGTGGCTCGACGCAGCAGCGAAAGATCCAACGCTGAACCAGAAGCCAGTGGGCACCGGCCCATTCATGTTCGACAGCCGCACCGCTGACAACGTGACCCGCTTCGTAAAGAACCCCAACTACTGGAATGGCACCGTGCACCTCGACGCTGTCGAGTTCTACCCAGTCCCAGACTCAGCCGACCTGCTTGACCTGTTCAACAACGATGGTCTCGATGCTCTGCACACCACCGATCAGACCGCCATCAAGGATCTCAAAGAAAACGGGACCGTCACCAACAAGCTTGACGACACCGCTGAAGAGTCGTTCCAGATGATCAACTCGCAGAATCCTCCATTCGACGATGTGCGCGTGCGTCAAGCGTTGGCGTACGCCACTCCCAAGGCCAAGATTCTCGAACTCATCGGCCTCGGCGTGTCCCGCTCAGCCGACCAGATGTTCACCCCTGAAGACCCGTACTACAACCCAGCCGTCAAGCAAGACGCAGATCAGCCAGAAAAGGCTCTTCCGCTTGTTGCCGCATACTGTGCTGAGCGGGGCACCGAGATCAACCCGGTACTCAACAAGCCAACATGCACCGACGGCAAGGTCAACATGGAGTACCAGTTCGTCGGTCCGTCGGTCGTCGGCCTGCGCACAACCGAAATCTTTGAAGAGGGCTGGAAGGTTGCATTCAACATCACCCGTGACGAAGTCAACCAGCAGGACCACATCCAGCAGAACGCACTCGGCCAATCCAACGTGCTCGGCTGGCGCCAGTTTGGTGCCATCGATCCATGGGCCGACAGCGTTTGGCTGCTCTGTCGCACCGTTGGTCCGATCTCGTTGAACTGGCCTCGCTATTGCGACCCAGCTCGCGACACCCTCCTGCTCGACGCACAGAACACCGACGATCCTGCCGCTCGCGCCAAGGGATACCAGGCGCTTGTGCAGAACATGCACGACGCGTATACCTACATCTTCATCAACCACACGCTGTGGACCAACTCGTTCAACGCGAATGTCCACGGCACGTGCGATATCAAGTCTCCTGAAGGCGTAGCGCTGAAGTGCACCATCGCCGGAGAGAGCTTCCTTAACACCACCTGGATGGATCAGTAAGAACACCATGCGACCTAATTCGACCTTTTGGGTCGCAGGCAAATGAGGTACTGGGCACAGCGGATCGCCATGGCGATTACGTTGCTCTTCGCAGTGAGCGCGCTCACATTCGGAGCAATGAACGTCCTTGGCGATCCGCTGTTCAATATCCTCGGTCCCATCGCCCGCGACACCAGTAATCCAAAGAGCGTCAAGCTCATCGAGAAAGCAAAGAACGACTACAACCTCGATAAGCCGCTTCCAATCCGTTACGGACTGTGGGTATCTGGTTTTGTTCGTGGCGATATGGGCGTGCAGTTCAGCACCGACGGGCAACCGCCGGTGACTGAACTGCTCAAAGAACGTATTCCTCGCACGGTGACGTTGCTGATCCTTGGGCAACTCATCGCTGTGCTGGTATCAATTCCGTGGGCGCTCATCTCAGCGTCTCGGGCCGACAAGTTCGTCGATCGATTATCAACGGCGACCACATTCATGCTGGTGGCACTGCCTGGCTTTGCCCTTGCCATCATTTTGAAATACGTGTTCGCGATCAGGCTTGGGTGGTTCCCGCTCACCTACAGGGCCCTTGATCCGCTGCAGACTCGTTTGTTCCAGATGCTGCTTCCTGGGTTCGTCATCGGCTTGCCAGCCGCCGCGATCTACCAGCGTTTGCTGCGCACCGACCTGATCACCACGTTGCAGGAAGACTTCATCTTGATGGCGCGCTCCAAGGGCGTCTCAAAGTCGCGCATCTTGTTCAAGCATGCGTTGCGTCCGTCGATGTTCTCGTTCATCACCGTTGTCGGGCTCACTACAGGCGCACTCATCGGCGGCTCCATTGTCGTTGAGACAGTGTTCCGAATTCCTGGCATTGGCTCCACGTTGGTTGAGGCAGTACTTCGCCACGACTTCCCAGTGGTGCTTGCGATCGTGATGATCGTTGCAACCGCCTTTGTGTTGATCAACCTGTTGATCGACGTCGTTTACACCATCATCGACCCACGAGTGCATAGATGAGTACTGAGGCTCCAACAACATCTGAAGCGGCAGCACCAGCACCTGGCGAGGCCGCAATAAAGAAAACACTGGGTATCGGCTTTTGGATCTGTATCGGTTGGCTCCTTGTCATGGTGTTCGTTGCCGTGTTCGCAACGCGCCTACCAATTCCTGACCCCAAGTTCAACTTCATCAAGCCAGGCCAAGCAGGTCCATCAAAGGGGCCTTCGGCTGCTCATTGGTTCGGCACCGACAAAGATGCTCGCGACGTGTTCGCTCGCACAATGTACGGAGCACGAGTGTCGCTCACTGTCGGATTCATCGCTATTGCATTCGGCATGTTTGTGGGCGGAACGCTTGGCATCCTCGCCGGCTTCTTCCGCGGCTGGATCGATCGCATCTTTTCGTTCATGTTCCTGGTCCTGTTGTCATTCCCCTCATTGGTCTTGGCGATCATGCTCACGGCGCTTCTCGACCGCAAGCTGTTCACGATCTCAATGATTCTGGGTGTGCTCGCCGTCGCTCCTGTGGGCCGTCTCGCAAGAGCCACAACGATGCAGTACGCCGACCGCGAGTTTGTTATTGCGGCACGAAGTCTCGGCGCCAAGAACAAGCGAATCATTGTTCGTGAACTGCTCCCCAACGTCGCGATCCCGATGTCGGCGCTTGCACTGCTCGGTATGGCAGTGGCCATCGTGGCCGAGGGTGGTTTGGCGTTCCTTGGCCTCTCTGTAGAGCGCAGCATTACGTGGGGCGGCATGATCCAACTCGGTTCCGACAGCTCCAAGACGTTGCAGAATCAGCCATGGATTGCGTTCTTCCCAATCGGCGTGTTGTTCCTCACGGTGTTCGCACTCAACTTTGCTGGCGACCGCGTTCGCACCTACTTCGATGTCAAGGAGATCTCGCTGTGAGCGAACTGCAGACAGAGATGCGTCAAGAGCACCAGCCGCTGCTTGAGGTCACCGACCTTCGCACCCATTTCCGTACTGAGCGAGGATTGGTGCGCGCTGTAGATGGTGTGTCGCTCACGCTCGAGCGCGGCAAGTGCCTTGGCATCGTTGGTGAGTCTGGCTCTGGCAAAACCGTGCTGTCACGTTCGCTGATGGGCCTGCTGCCCAGTTCGAACACCGTCACGTCTGGTTCGGTGAAGTTTGAGGGCAAAGAGATTCTTGGCCTGCCCTCCAAGCAGATGCGGCGTCTCTGGGGACGCGAAATGTCGATGGTGTTCCAGAACCCAATGACATCGCTCAACCCGTTGATGAAGATTGGTCAGCAGATCGCTGAACCACTCAACTTGCATCTCGATATGTCTCGAGCCGACGCTCGCGCTACCGCCGAGCGGTTGCTGCGCGATGTGCGCATTCCCGAAGCAGCGCGCCGCCTCGATCAATACCCACATGAGCTGTCGGGCGGCATGCGTCAGCGAGCAATGATCGCTATTGCCTTGGCGTGCGGCCCCACACTTCTGTTTGCAGACGAACCCACCACTGCGCTCGACGTCACGGTGCAGGCGCAAATTTTGCAGCTCATCGGCGAACAACGCCGCGATCGCAACATGTCTGTGGTTCTTGTTACTCACGACCTTGGTGTCGTTGCCGGCCACACCGATGAGATCGCCGTGATGTACGGCGGCAAGCTCGTCGAGAAGGCCCCAACCAGCGTGCTCTTCGCTCACATGAAGATGCCGTACACGATGTCGCTGATGCGCAGCATTCCCAAGCTCGAAGATCCGAGCCACACGCGCCTCGCCACCATCCCTGGTCGCCCGCCAGATCTCGTGCATCCTCCCAAGGGCTGCCGGTTTGCGCCGCGGTGCGCGTATGCGCGAGACAAGTGCCTCACCGAAGAGCCACCACTTCGTCAAGCAGAAGACCCCAATCACTCTTACGCATGCTGGTATCCGGTCGGCTCCCCCGAGTTCAACCAGCGTGAAGCCGAACTCAACAACGGCGCAGTACCCGTCACACTCGAGGCACGGTAATGGCAGGATCAGGTACAGCTCACCTACGCGAGGGCGACATCGTCATGCGCGTAGAGAACCTGGTGATGGAGTTCCCCGTAGGCCGTACCGGCCTCAAGGTGAACGCTGTTTCCGGCATTAGCTTCGACGTTATGCGTGGCGAGACCCTCGGTCTTGTTGGCGAGAGCGGCTGCGGTAAGAGCACCACCGGTAAAGCGATGATGCAGATTCCGCGCCCAACATCGGGCTCGATCAAGCTCGATGGGCTCGAACTCACCACGCTCGGCAACGAAGAGTTGCGCTCAGCGCGCACCAAGATGCAGATGATCTTCCAAGATCCCATCTCATCGCTCAACCCTCGCCGCATCGTGCGTGACAGCGTTCGCGAGCCACTCGATGTGTGGAGCCGCGGCTCGAAGGCCGAGCGCGAAGCACTCGTAGATCGCGTCCTCGAAAGCGTTGGCATCGACCCGCAACGCGCAGCCGAAAGCCGTCCGCACCAGTTCTCCGGTGGCCAGTGTCAGCGCATCTCTATTGCTCGTGCGCTGGTGCTCGACCCCACCCTGATCATTTGCGACGAGCCAGTATCGGCGCTCGACGTGAGCGTGCAAGCTCAGGTCATCAACCTGCTCGAGGACCTCAAGAAGCAATACGGTCTGACGCTCATCTTCATCGCCCACGACCTCGCCGTGGTGAAGAACATCAGCGACCGCGTTGCCGTGATGTACCTCGGCAAGATGTGCGAGATCTCTCCCAGCGACGATCTCTACGCACGTCCTGCGCATCCGTACACGCGTGTCTTGATCGACTCGATTCCGGTTCCCGATCCAGGTGCAGTTCTGGCTGACGCCACCACAATTGGCGAGCCCGGTTCCCCAGTGACGCCACCATCGGGTTGCCGCTTTCACCCGCGCTGCCAGTTCGCCGATGACATCTGCAAGTCGGCAGAACCCATTCTGCAAGACATCGGCAACGGACACTTCGTGGCGTGTCACCACCCACTCGAAGTGCCCGTCTCCATTCAGTCGCGCTAGACAGCAGCCCGCTCGGGCTTAGCCATTGGTGAACTTGGCCGGACGCTTCTCGATGAACGCGATCATTGCTTCGCGGAAATCGTCGCTCTGACCCAACATGATCTGCTGACGGTTCTCAAGATCTATCGATGCCTGCATGCCCGGAATCTCGAGCGCAGACCACATGCCTTCTTTAGTCATTGCAACCCCCATTGGGGCAAGCGCAATGATCTGCTTCGCTTTGGCATACGCGGCTTCCAGCAGTGCCTCGTCGTCGTATACATCGACAACGAGACCAACGCGGTAGGCCTCGGCACTGTCGAAGGTGCGACCCGTGAGCATCAGCTCCTGAGCGCGCACGGCACCAATCAGCCGAGGCAGCAACCAACTGGTGCCAATATCGCATGCCGACAGGCCGAGTCGGATGAAGGCGGCACTGAAGTTGGCCGAGTTCGCGCATAGGCGAATGTCGGAGCCGAGCACAAGAGCGAACCCTCCCCCGGCGGCCGGACCATTGACAGCACTGATAATTGGTTGCGGTATCGAACGCATCTTCGGGATCAACGACGAGATGTGCTTTTGCACCGCAAAGCTGCTCTGCAACTTGCCGAGCGACTCAGTGTGTGGCGCCTTGCCGTAGCCAGTGAGATCGAGTCCGGCGCAAAAGCCTCTTCCGGCGCCGGTGAGCACAACGACGCGCGCTGCGGGGTCTACTGCGATCTCGTCGAGCGAATCATGCAGGCCTTGCACGAGCTCGTTGGTCATCGCATTGAGACGCGTCGGCCGATTGAGCGTGATCTGGACAACACCCTCGATGGGCCGGGAAAGTTCGATAACAGCCATCTGTCCATCGTGGCGCACAAGATGGGGTGAACTTCTATCGAGCGGCCGAGCGCGCCACGCCCGCAGCGAAGTACGGTTCGCCATCGTGGGCGTACACGTGGATCCTTCAACGAACCTTCGCCTCACCCTGAGCGCGTATCGATTTGGTTCGACCGATCCAACGACCCAACTCGGCGAGGGTCAATTCTGGCGAGCGACCCACACGCCCATCGGTCCGGCGACACTTCATCTCAATTGGATCGACGGGCCAATCGCCATACAAGCATGGGGACCCGGGTCTGACTGGATAGTCGCCGGCGTCAACGAGTTAGTCGGAAACTGCGATACCGGGCTTCAGCTGCCCGAGGCGGCGCACCCAGCAGTTGCTCGCGCTCATCGCAATCATCCGGGTCTGCGCATTGGCGCTAGCCGCACGTTGTACCACGAGCTGCTCCCCACGATTCTTGGCCAGCGCGTCACCGCCGGCGAGGCGATCAACCAATGGCGTTCACTGTGTACAGAACTTGGTGACCCTGCGCCGGGGCCCAACGAGACCCTTCGCCTCCCTCCGCCGCCCGAGCGCATTTTGGGCAAGCCGGCTTGGTGGTACCACCCGTTTGGCATTGAGGCCAAGCGCGCCGAGGCGCTCAGGACAGTGGCGAACTACGCAACCCGAATCGAACAATGGTCCACGCTGGCTCCGCTCGAGGCTGCACAAAAGCTCCAACTGCTTCGCGGTATCGGGCCATGGACAATAGGCTCAGCGCTCGCCCACGCACTCGGTGATTCCGACGCAGTACCAGTGGGCGACTTTCACATCCCAAATATGGTGTGCTGGGCTCTCGCCGAGCGGCCACGCGGCACAGACGCCGAAATGCTGCAACTGCTCGAGCCCTACGGTGGACAACGGGGTCGGGTCATCCGCCTGCTTGGCCTCGACGGTCACGCCGCTCCCAAGTTCGGACCTCGTCAACGCATACAGCCAATGCACCGACGGTGAGACGTTCCCGCCTCATACTGTTTGGTGTCTCCGTGTTAGCGTCTCAGAGCTTGCACCGGTACACCACTTCGTCATGACCCACACACTCGACCCCATCACAGAACCAGATGCCAAGTCGGCGGCTGCTGAGGTTGACACCGAGCTGCTCTCTCAGCGCCGCAAGCAATGGCGCACATTGGTGAAGCGTGCATCCGTCGCTTATGTGCTGAGCCGAATCTGCGTCATCGCTGGCGCAGGCATCGTCGCTGCGCAGCGTGTCGTGCAAGACCGCGCGGCGGGCATCGGCCGGCCCCGCAATGCACTTGGGCGAATCAACGAAGTGCTCACTTCGTGGGATGGCAAGTGGTACTTCCGCATTATCCGCTTGAGCTACCCGACACACATTCCACCAAATGTCACATGGGACGACGTGCAGGCGCGCACTGCGTTTTTCCCGATGTTCCCCACTCTGGCGAGGTGGCTCGACCAAGTACTTCCGGGCGGCGATGTCTTCGCTGCGTTGGTCATGAACTTCGTCCTCGGCGCCATTGCCGTGTACCTCGTGGGCCAACTCACGCGCACGATGTTCGACGATCGCGTTGCGTATCGAGCAATGCTGTTGATGGCCTTCTTCCCCGGCAGCTTCGTGCTCTCCTTTACCTACAGCGAGGCCACACTGTTGGTGTTCGCCGCTGCCTGCCTGCTCTGCCTGCAGCGACGCCATTGGGTGGCCGCCGGAACCTTGGCTGCTCTCGGCGCTGCCACTCGACCAAATGGCATCGCGCTCATCGCTGCGTGCGCCGTGGCCGCCGTGATCGCCCTGCGCGAGCGACGCGAGTGGCGTTCGCTTGCGGCTCCCCTCCTTGCCCCGCTGGGCTTCATCGGGTTCCACCTGTTTTTGTGGCGTCGCACCGGCGAGAAGTTGGCGTGGTTCCGCACCCAGCGCGAAGCCTGGGACGAAGGCACCAGCTTTGGCTTTACTGCCATTCACAAGACCATCAACGCCTTCGCTCGACCCATGTCATCGCCCACCGACCTCATCACGGCCGTTTCGTTCTTGGCCATGGTTGTGTTGCTGTACATGGCATGGAAGAAGCGGCTGCCGCTACCAATCTTGACGTACAGCCTCGTCGTTCTGGTCTTGATGTTGGCGCCGAGCACGGTCACAGCTCGCCCGCGCTTTTTGTACACAGCGTTCCCATTGCTGATCTCGGCTGCCGCATGGATTCGCGACCTCGAGATCGCTCACGAGCACGACAGCGAAGAGCTCTCAAGCGGCCACGAACTGTGGACAGTGGTGCTGGCGTTGTGCGCCGCTGGAATTGTGACTCTCACAGGCCTCTACGGCGTGTTTGGCGCCATTCCGTAAGGTCAGCGCGAGCTTGAGATGCGCCGGCGCAGTTTTGCCCACGCATCCGACGCAGCCCAACCGGTAACGAGCAACATCGACTCAGCAACGATTCGACCCGACATCTTCGAGGTGCCGAACTCGCGGTCGATAAACGTGATTGGTTCCTCGACCACGGTGTAGCCAGCTCGTATCAGACGCCGCACCAACTCAGTGAGAAAGGCGTAGCCCTCGGCCTGCGTTGAGGTTGGGTCGATCGCGCCCAATGCGCTGGCGCGGTATGCGCGAAAGCCCGATGTGCAGTCGTGGATGTGCAGTCGCAGGACGCCACTCGTGTATCGGTTTCCCCAACGAGACAGCAAACGACGATGAACGGGCCAATTCACGGTTCCGCCGCCAGGGATGTACCGAGATCCGACGACAGCGTCGGCGCCATTCTCGATACGAGCGACCATCGCGGGAAGGGTCTTGGGGTCGTGAGAGAAATCGCAGTCCATTGACACGATAATTTCGTAGTCGCCCTGTAGCGCCTCACTGAAGCCATGACGGTAGGCGCTGCCGAGGCCCTCTTTGGCTGTTCGGTGCAGCACCTCAATGTTGCCAAGCTCGGCAGCGGTCTCGTCGGCAAGCTTGCCGGTGCCGTCGGGGCTGTTGTCGTCGACAACCAAAATGTGCGCTTCTGGTAACGAGTTGCGCACCTCTTCGAGGAAGCGAACGATGTTGTCGGCTTCTTGATAGGTGGGCACCACTACAACCGTTCGCACGGTTCGTCACGCTAGCGCGAACGCCCTACGGCGGATGTAGTCCGTGGTACTCTTCGGCCGCTGTGACAGCCCGCAGTTTCTGCTTATGAGCGTCTCTTTCTCCGAACTCCTCCTTCGTGTTCAGCGCTCACGCCTCCGCCTGCACGTACTCCTGCTCGCGGCGCTGGCATACATTCCGTCGCTTGCCGCATCGCCAGGCAAGATCCCTGCCGACACCAAACTGTTCTTGTATCTGAACCCGGCACGACTCACCGGCGACGCGGCGTACTCGTGGGATACCCGCCAGTTCGCTGGATGGGTCCCCCATCAAACCTTGAGCTACCTGTGGCCGTCAGGCCCGTGGTACTCGCTGTGCAACGCCGTCGGAATGCCCGACTGGATCGCCCATCGCCTGTGGATCGGCTCGTTGATGTTCGCGGCCGGACTCGGCGCACGCTGGGCTGCAAAACACCTCGGCATTCCGGCCACCGGCGCACTCATCGCAGCGATGTTCTACCAACTGTCGCCCTATGTCTTGCCCTACGTGTCGCGTACTTCGGCCATGTTGCTGCCGTGGGCCGGACTCGGCTGGTTAATCGGGCTCACGATACGCGCTGCCACGCGCACGAAATGGCGCGACGTAGCACTCTTCGGACTCGTGATGGCAACGGTGGCAGCTCCGAACGCCACAGCAATCTTGATGGTCGCTCCTGGCCCAGTGCTGTGGCTGTTACATGCCGCATGGGGCCGCTCGATCACTTGGCGCCGCGCCATCGTCGTTGCTGCAAAGATCGGCGCCATCAGTTTGCTGATGTCTGCGTGGTGGATCGCGATGCTCTCGGTGCAGGGCCGTTACGGCGCCGATGTACTGGGCTACTCCGAGACCCTCGAGGCCGTCTCGTCGGTGTCGTCGGCAAGCGAAGTGTTGCGCGGCATGGGCTATTGGCTGTTCTACCTACGCGATCCAGTGGGCTTTGCCACCACCGCCTCCGAGCACTACATGGCCTCTGGCCAACTGGTCGCAATCTCATTCATGGTCCTGGGAGTAGCGCTGCTCGGCCTCGTCGCAACTCGATGGACGAGTCGCCGCTACGCCGCGCTGTTGGTGTTCGTCGGCGTCGTGCTTGCCGTCGGCGTCCACCCCATCGCGAACTCATCGCCACTCATGGCGCCACTCGCCCAGAACTCGCGGTCGGCGTTGGCGCTTGCTCTTCGCAGCAGCACCCGCGCCTTGCCGTTAAGCACATTCGGTCTGGCACTCGGCGCCGGAGCGCTTGTGGTCGCGATCTCGCGAACTTCGTGGCGGGTGCGCCACTTCGCTCCATGGCTCATTGGTCTGCTTGCCATCGTCAATCTGCCTGCGCTGTTCGATGGAGGCTTCGTCGATCCCAATCTGGTTCACGATCAACATGTACCTACGGCGTGGACGCAAGCAGCCACGGCCCTCGACGCAGCGCCCCAGGGCTACCGAGTACTGCAGTTGCCCGGCATTGAGTTCGGCGCGTTCCGATGGGGATACACCGTCGACCCACCGCTACCTGCTCTGACCAACCGACCAGTCATCACCCGAGACCTGCTTCCGCTCGGAAGCGCTGCCGCCATGGACACGCTCTATGCGCTCGACGATCGCTTCCAAGAGGGCACGATCAACCCCTCTGCGGTGGCACCAATTGCGCGCCTGTTTGGTGCCGACACGCTCTGGCTCACCAACGATCTGGCGTTCGAACGATTTCGTTCACCACGTCCAGAGATCACCAACGAACTCTTTGCTCAATCTTCTACTCAACTCGGCACAGCGCGTCCGTATGGAGTCGCCGCAGTGAGCACTCCCACGCTTGCGATGATCGAAGAACAATCCATCAGCAATGAAGCAGTTGGCACTCCGCTCGCGCCCGTCGATCTTGTGCCAGTGCTCAACCCGCAGCCCATTGTGCGCGCCAAAATCGGCAACGTTGTCTTGGCTGGTAGCGGCGACGGCATTGTCGATGCAGCCGGTGCTGGCTTGCTGACCGGCGACGAGCTCATCCGCTATGCGGCGAACCTTCCGGCTGCAGACCCGAGCAGTTCAACGCCCGACCCCATTGCATCAGCAGACCGAGTCATCGTCACCGACAGCAACCGCAAGCGCGCTCATCACTGGCGTGGCTCGCAAGACGTTACGGGTTTCACCGAAGATGGGTCTACCGACCCTGGTGTCCTCACGTTCGATAGCGCTGACCAACGCATCCCCGTGTTCGCCGACCAGACCAGTAGCGATATGACCATTGCCGAGCAGCGAGGCGCCATCCATGCCTCGGCGAGTTCGTATGGTGAACCGTTCGCGTATCGTCCCGAAGACCGAGCGGCAATGGCTATCGACGGCGAGGCCAACACTGCTTGGATCACAGGCGACCATGGCCAACCCATCGGCGAGTTTCTCCGCCTTACAGCCGATGCACCGATCGACAAGGTCACGCTGACGCAACCGCTCGATCACCGCAACCGCTGGATCACACGGGTCACCATTACCGACGACTCCGGCTCTCGCAGCCTCGACCTCACCGCCGAGTCTCGATCTGCCACTGGCCAACTCGTTGCACTTCAGCGTCGTTCGAGCCATGTGACCATCCGCATCGACGCCATCGATTACGACCGAACCGCTCGCGCGCCCGCTCTCGACGGCGTCGGCTTTGCCGAGATCGTCACCGACATGGGCATCATGCGCGAAGTGGTCCGCGTGCCCGGCAACGTGCTGCTGCGAACCTCCGGAACTCAGCCCGTTGACCTTGTCTTTTCACGGTTGCGCACTCGACCCACAAACCGTTACCGCCGCGACCCTGAGCTCACGATGAACAGAGCGTTCACGCTCAGCGACCCGCGCGAGTTCTCGGTGTCGATCAGCGCCCGCGTCTCACAACGTTCCAGCGACGCGGTGCTCGCCGAGTTGCTGCAATGGAACGGAACGACCTCGTCGGCACACCTCACCGGCGTACCAGCTATGGGTGGATGGGCCGCAACCGACGGCGATCCGGCCACGTCGTGGGTGTCGCCGTTTGGGGCCGCGGTCGGCGCCTCGCTGCGTATACCACTCGATTCTCAGAACGCCATCACCTCCCTGAGCCTGCGCCAGCCAGCGTCGGCTCAGTTGGGCACCATCACAGAGGTGACGATTGCTGCAGGCTCCACCACGAACACCGTGCCTGTGCCAGCGCCAGATGCTCAAGGCATCAGCGCGCTCACATTTCCGGCGCTTTCTGGCGACGCCATCGACCTCACCATTACTGCCACCAACGGAGCCAGCACCACTGATCGCCGCTTCGCCGACCGCGTCACGCTGCCGGTCGGTATCAGCGAGATCTCGGGCATCGGCATTGCAGCGGCATCGCTTCCCGAACAGTTCGACAGCGGTTGTCGCGGCGACCTCGTCACCATCGACGGCGTTCAGGTTCCTCTTCGTTTGTCGGGCGATCTCGATGCGCTGCTGTCTGATCACGACGCCCATGTCGATCTCTGCGGCTCGCCACAGATCACCATCGGCGGTGGCGAGCACATCATCGCCACGCTCAACGGTCTGCACAGCGGTGCCGACATCAACCAGATCGTGTTGCGCAGCAGCTCGATTACCAGCGTCGCACCCACTGCGGCTCCCGACCCTTCGACCACGCCCGCTGCCCCGTCGAAGACCCCAACCGTCGCCCTGCTCAGCAGCACCCGAACTACTCGCACGGTCTCCGTCGGAGCCTGTCCCACGGGCTGCTGGTTTGTGTTCGGCGAGGGCTACAACACCGGCTGGACCGCTTCGATCGCTGGTACATCCCTCGGAACCCAGCAGGTGGTCGACGGCGGCTTCAACGGCTGGTTCTTACCGCCGAACTCCGCCGCTCAGACGGTGAACCTTGTTTGGGCCGGCCAGAACTCGGTCAACCTTGGCCTGCTGCTCTCGGGACTGGGTATCGCTTTGTGCCTCGCCCTCATCGTGTTCGATCGGCGCCGCACCACCCCACCCGATGTGTTTGAGCCACGGTTCACTGCTCTGTGGAGTCACAACTCAACCGAGCCCTTGCTTGGTCTCA
Organism: Actinomycetota bacterium; assembly: GCA_037140375.1. Lineage (GTDB taxonomy): Bacteria > Actinomycetota > Acidimicrobiia > Acidimicrobiales > Ilumatobacteraceae > WLMZ01. The sequence goes on along the minus strand of JBAXER010000026.1, from coordinate 9,898 downwards.
TCCGCCCGTCCATCGTCACCATCTCGATCGCCACCGTGGCGGGCGTGTTGGTCATCGCTCCAAAATGGGGCCTGCTGTGTGGCTTCATCGCATTTGCGTGCTGCGTGCCACTCAGACGCCCTCGCCTCGTTGGCCCCGCAGCCTTTGCTGTGGCGATGTACATCGCTGCGGTCATGGTGCACCGCGTACGCATCTATCACCCATTCCCGAATGGCGGTTGGCCCGGCGTCTTCGAAGATATGAATCGTCCGGCCCTGGTTGTGATTGTGTTGTTACTCGCGAGCATCTCGACGCGGCGTAGTTCACTCGACGACGACAGTCGCTAACGTAATCGGCACTGTGTCTGCATCACCTCGCCCTTGCCTCACTGCCGTCGTGCCTTGCTACAACGAGCAAGCCACAATTCTGACCCTGCTCGATCGCGTGTGCGCCTCGCCATGGATCCACGAGGTCATCGTTGTCGACGACGGCTCCACCGACACCACCCGCGACCTGCTTGCCACCGTCTCTGATCCACGTGTCCGGGTCATCCTGCAGCCACGCAACCAGGGCAAGGGCGCTGCGTTGCGCACCGGCTTCGCAGCTGCAACCGGCGACTACGTGGTCGTGCAAGACGCAGACCTCGAGTACGACCCAGCCGAATACGGCGAGTTGCTCGAGCCACTCGAGTCCGGTGTCGCCGATGTCGTCTTTGGCTCGCGCTTTTTGGGCGGACGGCCACACCGAGTGCTCTACTTCTGGCACTCACTGGGCAATCGACTGCTCACGTTGCTCTCGAACATGTTCACCGATCTCAACCTCACCGACATGGAGACCTGTTACAAGGCCTTCAAGCGTGAGGTCATTCAGTCGATCACTATCGAAGAAGATCGATTTGGTTTCGAACCCGAGGTCACCGCAAAGCTTGCGCGCGGCAACTGGCAAATCTTTGAGGTTGGTATTTCATACGCTGGCCGCACCTACGCTGAGGGAAAGAAAATCGGATGGCGCGATGGGGTTCGCGCCGTTGTGTGCATCGTGCGGTACTCGAAGATCGGTCAACGGCTGAAGGGCTGAAGGGCTGACCACAGCAAGCGATAACACTTGCGTTCGGTCTTCACTCGAATACGAGACTTGTGCCGGGGGGCATTGTGCAAGAAACGCAGAGCGACTACTTCCCTGCGATCGACGGATTACGCGCGCTTGCCGTGGCCGCTGTGCTGCTGTTCCACGCCGGCCATCTCAGTGGCGGCTTCCTCGGCGTCGATACCTTTTTTGTGATCTCCGGATTCTTGATTACCCGCCTGCTGCTTCGTGAAGTTGAGTCCACCGGGTCGGTCGCGCTCGGAGCGTTCTGGGCTCGGCGTGCTCGACGACTCCTGCCCGCGCTGGCGTTGATGATCTGTGTGCTCACCCTGTGGAACCTGCGTTATGGAACGCCACCCGAACGCCTCACCCTTCGCCACGACACATTGTGGAGCCTGTCGTTCTTGATGAACTGGCACGAGGTGTTCTCGGCTCACGACTACTGGTCCTCGTTCGCCGAGAAGTCACCGTTAACCCACCTGTGGAGCCTCGCAGTCGAAGAGCAGTTCTATGTGGTGTGGCCACTCGTTGCGCTTGCAGTAGTTCGCTGGGCACGTCGACCGCAACGCGCGATGTTCGCGATCTGCGCCAGCGGTGCGGTTGCCTCGTTCGTGTTGATGACAGCGCTCTACGACCCCAACGCATCCACCCGCGTCTACGAAGGCACCGACACGCGCATCGGCGCAATGATGATCGGTGCCATGTGCGCGACCAACACTGTTCGCAACGCTATGGCATTGGCGTTCTCGAACCAGTCGCGCCGCTCCACCGCCGTAGCGGGCTTCGGTCTGGCCTCGGCTACTGCAGTGGTCCTGTGGCTGTATGTGGCAGCGCACGGAACCGACTCAATGCTGTTTCGGGGCGGTTTCTTTATCTTTGCCGCTGCAGTTGGACTGCTGCTCGGCGCACTCACCGTCGACCCGCGCACGCTCCAGTCGCCGGTGCGCACCACGATCACCAACGTGTTGTCGCTGCGACCGTTGCGTGCCGTTGGCCGACTCAGCTATGGCTTGTATCTGTGGCATTGGCCCATCTACGTGGTGCTCAATCCGGCGCGCACGGGCCTCAGCGACTGGCCTCTCGTTGCCGTCCGCCTCTCGGTCACTGCGGTGGTTTCGGTGCTGTCGTATCGCTATGTCGAGCGCCCAGTTCGCGAAGGGCTGCAGCGTCGACCAACGTGGGTCAGCGCGCCCGCCACCGGCCTCGCTGTGGGCCTCGCAGCACTTGTGGCCGTAACCGTGGCTTTACCTGGAGCGAGCGCCACAGCTGTCAGCCTCAAAGGGATCGTGGCGCTCACGGCCGGGCCCACCACAAGCGTTGCCGCCGCAAGTCCAAGCGCTACGACAACGATCCCACAAACAACCACCACGCTCGCCGCCATCAAGCGAGGCACCATCCACGATGTGGTGTTGTTCGGGGACTCGATTGCCTACACCACGCAACCTGGCCTCGAAGCCGCCCTCAGCGCAGCGGGCGCCACGTTGCACAGTGCTGCCGGTCCTGGAGTTCGCCTCACCGGCACGAGCGCGTATTTTGACTACCTCTCTGGTCTTTCCAATGCAGTCGATGGCCACGCATTGCTCGTGATCGTGCAACTATCCGTATGGGATGCCCAGTTCGACCCCACCGAGCAATACAACTCTTTGATTTTGCTCCATCAGTTCATTGTCGACCGAGGCGCACAGATGGTCATCACACCACCTCCACCGCTTCGACCGGATCAGAGCAAACGCGGAACCAGCGAGCTCTACGACATCGGTCAGCGCGTGGCTCGTGAACACCCCGCCACAGTCACGTTCCTCGACACCGCTGCGGTATGGACCGATCGCTACAGCGCCGATCTCAACGGCGATCACGTGCCCGAGCGAATGTACGACGGAGTTCATATGTGCGCCTCCGGCGCAGCGCTTGTCAGCGCGTGGCTGGTTGAGCAGATGTCACGACTTTTCGATGGCATCTCGCCCGCTTCGGTGGCCTCGTGGGCAGGCGGGCCATGGACCCAGAACCCCATCTACGACTCCCCCGCCGGAACCTGCGCCGCCGTTTGATAGCGGCGCATTCGCCCCTGCGACTACACTGCCTATTTCGTCATGGCTGCTCAAACCTCACGGGCGTTCGTGCGCCCATTCACACAATGCCTGCTGGGCGTCGACCTTCCCGGGCTCTCTAGTTCGCAGCGTGACCAGGTCAGCGAATTCGCCGTGTATCACGTCGACGAACTCCCTAGCGTGCTTCGCCTTGGGTGCAACATCATCGCCATTCCTATGCGAGGCGTCGTTGCGCTTCCCATTGGCAGCAACGTCATCGCGTGGCTCATTCGCCACCCCCTTCCATTGGTCGGCGAGTACGTTCGGATGATCCGTTCGCTCGCGTACACCTATGTCTGGGAGCAATGGCCCGACACGCTTCCCGACGGTTCAGGCGCCGAATGACCGTTCACAGCGCCCCTATCCACTCCCCTGCCACCGAGTCGCTCTACGACGCCGAAATCCTGATCATCGGTTCGGGTGCCGGCGGCGCAACCACCGCCGCGCTGCTGGCTGAAGCCGGCTTCGACGTGCTCGTAGTCGAAGAGGGCACATGGGTCGAGCAAGGCAGCGTTGTGCCGTTCTCGCTCGATCAGATGAACCAGCAATACCGCTCCGCCGGAGTCACCGTTGCACTGGGTCTTCCGTCTATTGCGTACACCGAAGGGCGCTGCGCCGGAGGCGGTACCGAGGTAAACAGTGGCTTGTATCGTCGCCCGCCCGCCGACGTCCTCGAGCGCTGGCGCACGCAGTATCACATTCGCGATCTCGACCCCGACGAGATGTACGCCATTGCTCACGAACTCGAGACCGCACTGAACGTCACCAAGGTGCCCGGAAAGGTGTCTGCCCCCAGCATGGTCTTGCACCGCGGCGCCGAAGCGCTTTCGTGGGAAAACAGCGAAAGCCCGCGCTGGATGAAGTACCCCCCTGGCGGTAACGCCGCGAGTGGTCAGCGCCAGAGCATGACCCGCACCTATCTGCCGCGCGCTCACCGCGCCGGAGCCCGCATCATCACGCAATGCCGTGTGCGCAAGTTGGCCATCAACGGCACCAGTGCCAGCGAAGCCCTTGTGGTGCTGGCCAATGGCCAGCCTGGTCGCATTCGATTTCGCCACGTGTTTGTGTGTGGCGGAGCCATCCACACGCCAGCGCTGCTGCAGCGAAGCGGCTTGCACGAGCGCATCGGCGACACCTTGGCGGTGCACCCAACGGTGAAGCTCGCCGCCCACTTTCGCGAGGCCATCAACGTGCCCGACGATGTCCCGGTGCATCAGGTCAAAGAGTTTGCTCCCGAGATCTCATTCGGCGGCTCGGCCAGCAATCCCGGCCTTGTCGCCATGGCACTCGCCGACAACTGGGCCGAGTTTGGTCACGCTGTCAACGACTGGCAGCGAGTCAGTGTGTATTACGCCGCCATCACCAGCCAAGGCAAGGGCCGCGTCAAAGCCATCCCTGGCATGCGTGACCCATTGGTCACCTATCACCTCTCCGGCCGCGACAAGCAGCTGTTACGAAGTGGGCTCAGCCGCCTGGCGCTGTTGATGCTTGCTGCTGGCGCCGACGAGGTCTATCCCAGTTATCGCGGCGCACCACTGGTGCGTACGCCCGGCGACATCGCCAACCTTCAACATTCGTTCGCAACCACAAAGGCCACAGTGATGACAGTCCACCTCTGCTCTACGGTTCCCATCGGCGAGCATCCGCGATGCGCTGCCAACAGCTTCGGCCAAGTCCGCGGCATGAAGAACGTGTGGGTCAACGACGCCTCCATGTTGCCCGATGCGCCAGGTGTGAACCCACAGGGCTCAGTGCAGGCCTTCGCCGTGCGCAATGCGCGCCGCTTCATCGAAACGAACTTGCCTCGTGGCTGATTACGCGTTGCCCTCAGCCACCGTTGTCACCGGCGCCGCCGGATGGCTCGGCCGAGCACTCGTGCATCATCTCTCTACGGACTCGGGAGCCTACAAACGCCACGGCGCGTTGCGAGCCCTGGTACTCAACGAGCAAGAAGCACAAGCCGTGCGCGACGTTTCGAGCAATGTCGAAACTGTCATCGGCTCGGTCACCGATCCGCGTTCGCTTGAGCGCCTCCTCGACGGCCTGCCTGCCGACACCGACGTGATCCACACTGCTGGCGTCATTCATCCGGGCAAGGTCAGCGACTTCTTCGATGTGAACACCACTGGCGCCGCCAACATGGCTCACGCCGTTCACCGCGCTGGGTTACGGCGCATGGTGCACGTGTCCTCAAACTCGCCCTTTGGTACGAATCCATCCGAGCACGACACCTTTCGTGCGCACGAGCCATATAACCCCTACCTCGGCTACGGAAAGTCGAAGATGCAGGGCGAACTCGCTGTGCTCGCTCAAGTCGAGCAGGGTCTCGATGCAGTCATCGTGCGCCCACCATGGTTCTACGGCCCGTTGCAGCCACCGCGTCAGACCACCTTCTTCCGCATGGTTCGCGGCGGCAAGTTCCCCAAGTTCGGCGCCGGCAATCAGCGCCGCTCGATGGTGTTCGTCGACAACCTTGTGCAGGGCATCGTGCGCGCCGAACTCACTCCGAACACATCGGGCCGCGGCTACTGGATCGCAGACGCGCGGCCCTACACCGTGAACGAGATCATCGAGACTGTTGGCCGTGCGCTCAAAGACGAGGGCTACGAAGTAAAGCCGGGCGCCATGAAACTGCCCGTGTTCGCTGGCCGAATTGCCGAGCGCGCCGATCGACTCATCCAAGGCACCGGCCGCTATCAGCAGCAGCTTCACGTGATGGGCGAGATGGCCCACTCAATTGCGTGCGACATCGATGCCGCCCGCGAAGAGTTGGGTTACGACCCTCAGTTCGAACTGTACGACGGCATGCGTCGCAGCATTCAGTGGTGTCGCGCCGAAGGACTCGAGCTGTGAGCACCACGGCACTGGTCACCGGCGGCAGTGGTTATTTCGGCGCGCTGCTCGCAACGCAACTACGCGCCAGCGGCCACACCGTGCGCGTGCTCGATCTCAACGCTCCCGCCGACGATGCCGATGTCGAGTTCGTTCGCGGCGATATCAGAGACGTTGCCGTAGTTCGCGCAGCTGTCGAAGGCGTCGACGTTGTCTACAACAACGTTGCACAGGTGCCGTTGGCCAAAGACGAGCAATTGCTGCGCAGCGTCAATGTCGATGGCACACGCCTGCTGCTTTCTGCATGCCTCGACTCGGGCGTCAGCAAGGTTGTGCATACGTCGTCGAGCGCAGTGTTCGGCATTCCCGCCTCAAACCCTGTTATGCCGTCCACTGTTCCCTCGCCGCTCGAGGCCTACGGCCACGCCAAGCTGGCGGCCGAATGGGCATGTCTTGAGGCAACGTCTCACGGCCTCGATGTCACCATCGTTCGGCCGCGCACCATCTTGGGTCATGGTCGTCTCGGTATCTTCGGCATTCTGTTCGATTGGATCGCCGACGGCGCCGATGTTTTCGTATTGGGCGACGGGTCCAACCGCTATCAATTCGTTCACGCCGACGATCTTGCCGACATCTGTATTCGTGCTGGCGCAAGTAATGGCCCGATGATCTTCAATGCAGGTACCGACCGGTTCTCCACGATGCGCGAAACGCTCGAGCACGTGTGCGCGCACGCTGGCACCGGCTCACGCGTTCGCTCGCTGCCCGCTCGCCCTGCCTCGATGGCAATGCGTGTGGCTGCTGGCCTTGGACTCGCGCCCTTCGCCCCGTATCACTGGATCATGTACAGCAAGTCGATGTGGTTCGATACCGCTCACGCCACGCAGGCGCTCGACTGGACCCCGCGCTACTCGAACGACGAAATGTTTGCGCAGAGCTACGACTGGTTTGTGCAACACCGCGCCTCGATGGCGGCGCAGGATGATCACACCCAATCGCACCATCGTCGCCCCGCGAAACAGGGTGCGTTGTCGTTGCTCAAGCACGCCACAAAAATGCTGCCGGGTTAAGGAGCCGAGGAGCTCGCTGAGCGAGTAGCAGCGAGCACCAACTGCGGCCCGAGCCACCGCGTGGCTACGTCGGTGGCAGCCTCGATGGTGAAGTGAAGTCCGTCAGGACGCGCGGCATGATCGAGAGCAATTCCATCGGACTCCATCCATGTCCGAAGATCGAGCACCTCGATCCGCGAGGGGTTTGCCTCGGCCACTCGATGCATGACGCCCTCGACGATCTGGTGTGCCGACTCGTCCGAAAATGGCGAGTCAAGATTCAGCCACCAGCTATCACCTTTCGGCGGGCGCATCCACACAACGCGAGCATCACTTGCCGTAACGATCTCGTGAGCAATTTCCTCGTAGTCATGGGTGAGCCGCATCAAGAATGCATCGTCGTGTGGCGTGAGTTCGCCTTCAGCTTTGCTCCACCGGCGCGGTGCTTGGTCTCGCGCCCATACGAGCATCACGACAACATCGGGATGAAGTTCGGCGAGGTCTTTGGGAAGCGCGTGGTCGAGCAACTCATCGCAGTCCTTCTTGAACGGCACCTTGCCGTCGGTCACTACAGTGCCGCCGCGCACGAAGCCGCAACCAGGGCTTACGGCGAGCGACACCTGAGCAACGGTTGGGTTGGCGGCCGCCCATGCCACGAGTCCGTGTCCGGTTGCTTCGGCAATCGAGTCGCCGACGACCAAGATGCGAACCGGCCTACTGAGCTGTGGCAGCGCAGGAACCGTGGATGCTTCGGCAGTTGAGCCAGCACTCGTCGTTTGCGTATCGGCCGTGGTGGAGTGCACCACGAGCGGAGTGGATGGGGCATCTGCCGGAATAGCTGCAATCAATCGCGACGAAGCACTGACACCCCAGTAGCTACCCGCCGCTGCTGGAACCGTCGCAACCAGCGCAACAACAGCAACGGAGGCTGTAGCGGCAGTGGCAGCCGTGCGAACGCCTGCCCAGGTGGCGCGTCGGATCGGCTGCTCAAAGAACTGATACGACGTGATTGCAATCGCAAGCGTTACCGCACAGCGCGCCGCCAAGAGCGCCCATCCATCGAACCCAGTGCGCTGACTGGTCATGAACACAAACACCGGCAGGTGGTACAGATAGACGCCGTAACTGATGCGGCCCAACGAGACAAAGGGCCGCCACGACAACAACGAGCGCACGAAGCCATCGCGCTGCAAGCCAAGCAGCAACATCGCGCTGGCCAACGCCAACACGGGGAACCCGCCGCTGTACGCCGGGCCGCTTGCTGCTGGCAGCAAGAACCCAAACGCCAGCACCAACGCAAGGCCAAGAGGAGCCATCCATCGAGCGGCGCGCACGCGACCCTCAGACAACAGCACGGCCACCAAGGCACCCAACAAGATCTCGCCAGCACGAGCCGGGGTGGCCCAGTACGCAGCGTCGCTGCCCCACACCGCTGCAATCAGCGGCGCGCACGCTGCGAACACTGCAGTGCACACCCACAGCACCGACGTAAGGCTCACGCCGCGCCGTCGCGCCCAGCGAGCGAGACCCCAAAACGCCAGCGGCCAGATCCAGTAAAACTGCTCTTCAATCGCTAACGACCAATAGTGATCGAGCGGCGAGCGAAACCCGGCACTCGCACTCTGCGCGTCTACGTAGCTCTCGCCGGCAAGCAGACGAACCCAGTTCGCCACCTGACCAAGCGAACCCAGCAGGTCTCTGCGCACGTGGTTGGCCGCGGTCCATGCGTTCGCCGAAGCCATGATCGACACCACCGACAAACACAGAATGCTGGCTGGCAAGAGCCGCTTTGCGCGACGCACATAAAAGGCACCGGGGGCTACGCGTTCGGTACTCGAGAACTCGCTACACAACAGCGACGTAATCAAAAAGCCTGACAGCGTGAAGAACACGGACACACCGAAGTAGCCGCCATTCATCCACGAAACGCCGCCGTGGAACAGCAACACCATCGTGACTGCTAACGCGCGCACACCATCGAGCGCAGGCTGATACGCGATGCGCGCCCGATACGGAGCGGCATCTGCAGCGCCGTTTGCAGCAACTTCATGAACCTCGGCCATCAGACACGCCTACGCAAGACAAACGACGGAATAGGGACCCATTGAGCAAGCGCGACTGCCGCGCAAATAACCACCACTGGTTCCATCGGCGAACGCAGGCGATGCGCCCCGTAAAACACCACGGTTGTGATCAGCACTCCGACTGCGGGCGCTAACAAGATCCAACCGTTCGAACGACGTTGGCGCCACCATCCGAGAACCGCCAGCGGGGCCAAGAACCACCAACATATAATTCCGGCCCACGACGCCCACTTGGCACGCTCTTCGCCCACGTCGAAACGAACCAGGTCGTGCACGCCATACAGATCGGCAGCGCGCAGCAACCGCGCTGCCACAACGACGGGCAATCGACTGGCATGATCCTTGATGTAGGTCACGGCTTCGTGACGAAGACGCACCGCGCGCTCTGAGGCGTCTTCATCGGGTCGATCAATGTTGTCGAGCACGCACAACACCGACCAACCGCCTACGGCTGGGCCGCTGTAGGCATCGTCGCAATTGGCGCCTCTCAGCGCTCCGCCCTCGTTGGTGGTGACGATCACCAAACTGTCGAAGCGCGTCGCGTTGTAGGCCACCCACGGCGCCAGCACTGCGAGCGTCGCCAGCATGATCACGAGAGCTCGACTAGCCCACTGCCGAATTGGTTGGCTGCGCAGACCGATGAGCGCAAACAAGGGAGCGAGCAGCAACAACTCGCTTCGCGCCAACGCTGCGAGGCCCACGACTACGCCAAGTGCGAGCGCGCTGCGCATCTCGAATCGATCGCGATGACGCAGCGCGAACCACAACGCTGCAACGGCAA
>JBAXER010000025.1:0-34297 GCA_037140375.1 Actinomycetota bacterium | reverse complement strand
TCGCCGCGATCTCCACGATCGTTGCGGCCGCGTGTGGCGAGCTGCTGTGTGACGGGTTCGAAGTCTTTGCTACTTGGCAAGATCTCGAGCAAGCCACCCTTTTCGGCCTTGCCCTTGATGGTGGACACGCTGAGGACCCGTGTGCCATCGAGCTCGGTTTCGACGTCGGCGCGGAAGATGTCGCCGACCTTCGATGGGCCGGGCAATACCGTTGCTTCGAGTACACCCTTTGGCTCACGGGCTCCGGCTGCTCGCCAGGTCCAGGTGCCGTCGGGGCGCGTGCTTGTTAGTTCGATCTCAATCCTGCGGGACATATGCCGAGCACGCTATCCGGTCAAAGGTCACTCTTTCTTACTGCCGCGTATCTCATCGGTTGAGCAGTTGCGTGGCTGACTCTGTTGGCTACCGTTGCGCCGTGCCGATTTATGCGCTGGGCGACCAGGTTCCGAACATCCATCCCGATGCTTACATACATCCAGACGCCGTAATTATTGGGTCTGTGCACATCGGAGCCGAAAGCTCTGTATGGCCATGCGCCGTGCTGCGCGCCGACGACGGCGCCATCTACATCGGCGAACGCACCTCAATTCAAGATGGCTGCGTGCTTCACACCACACCGTTTTGGCCCACACGTGTCGGCAGCAACTGCGTCGTTGGCCACCTCGTGCATCTCGAGGGATGCACCATCGAAGACCGGTGCCTCGTTGGCAACGGCTCGATTCTGATGCATCAAGTCATGGTGCACACGGGTGCAATCGTGGCCGCAAACGCGGTGCTGCTCAACGGCACCGTGGTTCCCAGCGGGGCGCTTGCTGCTGGCGTTCCGGCGATGATCAAAGAAGGCAAGGCGCGGACCGAGCACATCGATCTGGCTGTGCAAAGCTACGTGAACCGAAGCAAGCGGTTTCGCGACACCCTGCGCCGGATCGACTGACCAGTGGTACTCGCACTTGTTGTCACCGTCAGCACAGCCGATGTCGAACTCGCCTCAGATGATCTCTGGTCACTCGGCGTCGTGGCCGTCGAAGAACGATCTGGCTTCTCCGACAGCTCCGTAGAACTTTGGACATCGCTGGGCGAGGAACAAGACACGATCATCGCTGCACTCACTACGTTCGATCGTGCGTGGACCTGGCGATTCGAACCTGTCGACGAATCGGTGAGCGAAACGTGGCGCGACTTCGCTACTGCCACGTGGGTTGCTGACGACCTCGTTGTGTATCCGGCGTGGATTCCCCGGCCCGAATCCACTACCGCCACGGCGATCAGCATTGATCCCGGCGCCACATTTGGAATGGGCGATCATCCCACCACCGTGCTCTCGCTGCGCGCCCTGTGCGCACTGCCCACCGAAGGCGCCACGGTGCTCGATGTCGGCTGCGGTAGCGGCGTACTCGCCATCGCTGCCTGTTTGTTTAGTGCGTCGCACGCAGAGGCCATCGATATCTCTCCGGCCGCAGTGCCAACAACCATCGACAACGCATTGCGTAACGGCGTGGCCGATCGGGTCAGCGCGTCCACTACACCCTTGGCCGATGTCGACGGCAGCTTCGACATCGTGCTTGCCAACATCTTGGCGCCCGCGCTGATCGACCTCTCAGGCGATCTCAAGCGGGTGCTGTCGCCATCCGGGGCGCTGGTGATCAGCGGCATTTTGGCTGAGCGCCACGACCATGTGCTCGCCGCACTCGAGCCATTGCGGGTTGTGCAGCGTTACGAACTCGAGAGTTGGACAGCCATCACTCTGCGTTGGTGAGCAGCGCCTCGATAGCTTCGCGATGCGGCAATGACGGCACCGCGCCACGAACTGTTGTGGCCAAGGCGCCTGCAGCCGAAGCGAACCGAAGCGCATCGACAATGTCGACGTCGCGCGACATCGCTGCAGCAAAAGCTCCACAGAACGCGTCGCCCGCACCGGTTGTATCGATGGCCTCGACACTCATCGCAGGAATTGCGAGCACCGGTTGACCTGAGCGGCACAACATTGCGCCACGCGACCCAAGCGTGATCACTACCGCCGATGCACCGAAGTCGAGCAACGTAGTGACGCCGCCAAGCAACTGCACTTCGTGTTCATTCGGGATCACAATGTCGCACAATGCAAGCGTGTCCTCGTCGATTCGACTAGCGGGCGCAGGGTTCAAGATAGTGAGAGCGCCTGCTCGTTTCGCTGCAGCGAGCGCCTCGCGCACCACGGCTGCAGGCACCTCACGTTGCACGAGCAGCACTCGCGCGGACGCAGCCGCAGCACGCACGTCGTTGACTCGCAACTCGCCGTTGGCGCCAGGCACAACGATGATCGAGTTCTCACCGCTGGCCGAGACACCGATGAGTGCGCGCCCCGTGGGCGCATCGGGCAACACAACGAGTGCACTGCGATCGACGGAATCGGCGTCCATCACGGCGATCAGTTGGCGCGCCGCATCGTCGCCGCCGACCGCCCCAGCAAAGGCAGTAAGTGCTCCGGCGCGTGAGGCGGCGACGGCTTGGTTGAGGCCCTTGCCACCCGCGAACTCGGCGTAGCTCGAGCCCATCACCGTTTCGCCTGGCCCGGGCAAGCGGTCTGTGGTGGCGACGAGATCAAGATTGGCGCTGCCAACCACGCACACATCGAACGTTGGTTGCTCGCTCACGATGGCGTGGCGGTTGGTCGAAACACCGCAGGGCGCTTGGCGATGAAGGCCGCCACTGCTTCGGCGTGTTCGGGCGACTTCCAGCACTCAGCGAGCAGCACCTGCTCGCGACGTTGGATCAACGTGAGGTCGGTCTCGACCAGGTTCTCGGTGAGCAACTGCTTGGTCATCCGCAGTTGCGGCGTGGGGTTCTGCGCATACGAGCGCGCCGTGTTCATCGCTGTCTCAAGCAGTGCGCCGGGCTCAACGACTTCGTCGGCAAGACCAATACGAGCAGCGTCGGCGGCAGGAATAATGCGTCCCGACAAGAACAGATCGCTGGCATGTCCAAATCCAACGCGTGCTGCCAGTAGGCGAGTGCTTGCAAGTTCGGGCACGAGGCCCATCTTGATGAAGCCCATGCCGAACTTGGCTGCGCTGGATGCAACGATGCGGTCGGCCGGAAGAATCATCGTGACGCCGATACCAACCGCCGCGCCGTTGACCGCAGCGACGATGGGCTTTGATGTACGCAAGAGGTGGACCCAATCGAGACCGGCTGGCATTCCGCCCACACCGTCGGCGGTATTGTTGCCTGGATCATCGCCGTGGATGCGGGTGGAGAACGTGGCCTCCATATCGGCACCGGCGCAGAATCCTCGGCCAGCACCGGTCATCACAATGGCGCCGACGGTGCCGTCGGCGTTTGCGGCTTGCACGGCGTGCGCCTGTTCGTCGGCCATGCGCGGGGTCCACGCATTGAGCCGGTCAGGCCGGTTGAGGGTGATCAGTGCAATGGGGCCATCGACTGAATAGGTGATCTGTGTGTATTCCACGAGCGCACCCTAGATCGTTGAAAGCCTGCGATCGCAGGCCACGCATAGCGCTTGCTCAGCTTGCGCCGCGGGCGCGAACACCAATCGGTGCAATCAGGCGATAGCCAGCCGAGTGGCGCTCGTCTTCGGACTCGCTACCCCAAAAACCGTATTCGTGGTTCTCTCGGGCGTACGAACAACAGCGGCTCTGCACGCTGCAGCTGGCGCACACCGACCGAGCCATGGCTTCGCGGCGATCGCGTGCCTGTGGCCGTTCGGCAGGAGCAGGGAAGAACAGATTCGTCAGCCCCTTACACGCGGCATCTCGCATCCAACGATCGTCGGTTGCTTCCCGGTGAAAGATGATTTCTACCGAAGCCATGGAACCCCCTCGAGTTCGACTTGAATCGTGCCCGCCGACCCCCGGACGGCACAACAGCGATCATACGGATAAGTAACCATCGAGTCAATTGCATACTGCAATGAAAAAAACATTCCAGAATGACGCCCAGTTGGTCCGTTTGTCACCCGCGGAGGAGTCAGGAACCGAGCAGTTCGCGCACGCCAGCGGCGAACACATCGACATCTTCGATGGTGGTGTCCCACGCGGTCATCCAACGCACCTGATGCGAAGGAACATCCCAATCCCAAAAGAAACACCAGTTGCGCAACTCTTCAATGAGGTGGGGCGGAAGATGCGGGAACACGCTGTTCACCACGGGCGCAGCGTCGTAGGCCACCGCTGGAATTGAGCACGTGGCGTCGTAAAGGCGCTGCGCCATCAGGTTCGAATGGGCCGCCAAGGTGAGCCACAAATCGTCGTGCAGCAGCGCATTGAACTGAGCCGACACAAAGCGCATCTTCGACGGCAACTGGGTGACTTGCTTGCGAACATATGGCGCTGCTGCTGTGAAGCGGTCGTTGAGATAGACAACCGCTTCGCCATACATCATTCCGTTTTTCGTGGCTCCAAAGCTCAGCACGTCGACGCCAGCATCAACCGTCATTGCGCGCAACGCTGCTCGAGTACCGCCGGCTGCAGCCACGGCGTTCGCAATACGAGCACCGTCCATGTGAACCGACATACCGTGGCGGTGCGCTGCGTCGCAGAGCAAACCGATTTCTTCGGCGCTGTATACGGTGCCGAGTTCGGTGCTTTGGGTGATGCTCACGACGCCGGGTTGAGCGTGGTGCATCACACCAATGGCGTGCGCTTGCTCGTCGATCTGAGCGGGTACAAGTTTGCCGTCGGCGCAGGCAACGTCGATGAGTTTGGCGCCGAGAATGCGCTCGGGCGCACCCGTCTCGTCGACATTGATGTGTGCCCAGTTGGTGCACAACACGGCCTGCGCTGGGCCGAGCATGCTCGCCAAAGCCATCACGTTGGCACCCGTGCCGCCCCACACTAGGTACGAACTTGTGTTGCTGCCGAACAGGTCGCGCAGGCGATCGTTCATCTCAGTGGTCCATCGATCAGAGCCGTATGCCAAGGCGTGACCGCTATTGGCTTCGCTCAATGCTTCGAACACTGCGGGATGAACACCTGCAGCATTGTCGCTTGCGAACGCTCGACGGGGAGGAGGCGCTGAGATCATGTCGACCAGTATGCCTGTGTGCTTGGGGACGTGCTCAGTCGCCGAACTCAGTGGTGATCATTCGCCCCACTCGATCGGCTGCGCTTGCGGCGAGATCGGACACCACCATGATTCGTTGCACCCAACGGTCTGTGCCGTCGTAACGCGCCTCAAACGGGCTACGTCCGTGCACCACCACATCGTTATCGAGAATCACCAGATCGCCGGCGGCAAGCGCGACCGCTGCATGATTCGCAGCTAACACTGCGCCCAATTCGTGCAGTGCACGTTCGGCCTCGACATCGGTGCCCACCATCAGATCTTCATCGAAGACCATGGCCGGATTCGATCGGTTGCCAGACAGCACGGCCGATGGGGCACCAAGCGAATTCCGACGACCGTGCAAATAGCTCTCGTCGACGGCACACCGAAACCGTGGCTGGAACAACGTGTCGATCGCGTGGGCGCTGAGATGGGGGAGAGCATCGTGGATTGAGGCCACGGTTGTCTGGGCGTTGGTGTCGCCTCGCAGACACAGGAGCAACAGGTACTTGGGTCGATGCGGATGAAAGGCCGCCTCGGTGTGAAACATCAGCGCGATGCGTGACGAGGTTGAGGTTTGCCGACCCGAAGACGCCCGAACGGGCACGAGGTTCTGCACCATGTCGCCACCGTGTTCGGGCTCGTATCCAACGGGTTCGCCCAACAGCGCTGCGATAGCGACAAGCAGCAGCTCACTGGTATTGCTCTTGGGCGTTGCGGCCGTTGGTTCGGGCGGAGTGGCAGGAACGTCGCCTACCGTCAGATCGCGCAGCAAGAGCCAACCTTGTGGCGTTGAGTCGGCCCGAAACGCGAGCACCGCATCGCGCACATCAGCGGGCAACTCGACCGTTTGCCGAGCGGTTTGGACCAGAGTTTCGTCGTCGCGCTTCACGGTGGAATACATATTCCAGACGCTAACAGGACTTGGAATGTTTAGTTCTAGATTCTTGCGTGCTTTCGAGCACATAGTTACGATGCAGCTACGATGCCAACCCATGGAGGTTGAGAACCGCATCACCGAATCGGGTCCGCAGCTCACCACCGCCGAACGACGCGTTGCCGAGGTCGTGTTGAGTAACCCCGAACTGGTGGCGTTTGGCACGGTGGCAGAGCTCGCCCAGGCCGCTCAGTCTGGCGCAGCAACGGTGGTGCGCCTCGCAGCCAAGATTGGCTACGACGGATTCACAGCGCTTCAGGCGGCCGTTCAGCACGAACTGTCGAACCAGCTTCGTCCAGCCGCAGTGCGCATTCGCGAGGCACGCGGGGGAGTCGCAGTACGTAAGCACCTGCAGCGCGAGATCGACAACGTCCAAAAGACACTGCTCGCCATCGACGAGCACAGCGTGACCCAGGCAAGCGAGCATCTCGCCGATCTGTCTCGGGCAGTGCTGGTGCTCAGTGGCGATGCATCCACGGGAGTGAGCAGGCAGTTTGTGGGCGACCTCACGGCGCTTCGCCCCAACGTAGAACTTCTCGAAGGCAATGAGGTGGCCATCAGTCGCCGCTTGTCGCAGGTACGCAAGGGCGACATGGTCATCGCCATCGATCTTCGCCGTTACGACCGCTGGGTAATCGACGCTGCAACCGAAGCCAAGCGCAAGCATGCGTGGATTCTGGCGCTTACCGATAGCGCACTGTCGCCGCTTGCGGGCCTCGCCAGCGTCTCGATGGTGCTCAGCGCCGGGGGAGTCGGTCCGTTCGACAGCCATGTCGGAACCTTGGCCCTACTCAACGTGCTCGTGGCTGCAGCAGCCGAGCAACTTCGCGACACGGCAACAGCACGACTCGATAAAGCTGAGGCGGCGTGGAGCGCGCAATCCAAGCTCATCGATCGTTGATTCGCCGCTGATCCAGTAGTTTTGTCAGGGTGACGAAACGAACCAGCGAATCGCCCGCAGGGGAGAAGCGGTGCCTATGGTGCCGTCGGCCGCTTCCTGCGCCCGCAACAACCGGCAGGCCCCGGGTGTATTGCCGCCAGAGTTGCCGCCAGCAGGACTACGAATCACGCACCCGCTCGACCGAGCTACGGCTGGGGGATAACGAACTCGTGGTGGCGCGAACCCAAATCGACGAGCTACGCGACGCCGCTCACGTGCTGGCCTATGCCGTTGATGACACCGAGCGTGATCTTGCGGCGTCAGCCAATCCAACGAAGGCCGAGCTTCGCGACATGCTTACCTGGCTGCTCGACGCAGCAAGGCCTTTACGCACTCTTTCTCGGTGACTTTCGGCCCTACCGACACGGCACAAGCTTTCGTACCCTGCTTGACAGGCGGCACGCACCGCACTTCTGGGTTTGAAAGTGAGTTCATAACATGACGCTTCGACATACGGTCGTCTGGCTTGACCATCAGGACGCGACCATCATCGACTTCTCGTTCGATGCTCAACACGTCCTGCACGTGCACCACGACACCGAGGACCGCAAGCTGCACCACAAGGTGAACACCATCGGCTCTGGGCGAACCCCCGAGGATCCCGAGTACTTCAGGCAGATCGTGGTCGTGATGAAGGACGCCCACGACGTGCTCATCGCCGGACCAAGCACCGCAAAGCTGGCGTTCCACAAACACCTCATCAAGCACGAGCCGGCGCTTGCCCGCAAGGTGATTGCGGTGGAGACCATCAACCACCCGTCCGAGGGACAATTGTTGGACTACGCCCGCAAGTATTTCAAGGCAGTCGACAACATGGTCGGCCACAACGGCTGAGCGAGCGCTCTACTGATATCGGCTTAGTTTCGTCATGTTGACGAAACTTATGCGTACAGCACGGCAGCGGAAGCTCGATCAAAGCCCGGGCCATGTCACGCCATGTGACACGGCGGGACGCACTGCGCAGTCCGGCGCTCACGTCGCATCGCACCGCACGACACGTCGGACGCCGGTGCTGCTGGTTACATCCACTCTTGTCACAGCGCCGATAATCATCGTTATGTCAACTTCGGCCGAGTGAAGCAGCCCCTCGTCCGCTCTCGTCCGCCGACGCCCGCCGAAGTGGCGGCGTACACGCCCCACAAGGGCGCCTACGCCGCAAGTTCGCGGCGTCGATCGCTACGTCGTCGCTTCGCCGCGACGAGCGACGACGTACGCAAGGCCTATTCCCCCGGCGATTGTCGTCATGCACGCGATAAAGCTGAACACAATCGGGATGCCAGCCACCGGCTTGATGTTGATCCAAAACAAGCGGTAGAAGTCTTTGAGTACCTCGACCTGAACCACACGCAGGTGCACACCTGGATGAATGCCCGTCAGCAGGGCGCGTGCGTTGCCTTGCTTGGTCTGCGGATCGGTCATCGCCACCGGCAGACACAAGCCAACAGCGAGCGCCATCGTGGCCGCAGTCCAATAGCGCAGCCAACGGGGACAGTGAGCGCGGCACACCGCAACGAGTCCAAGGGGTACGACAGCGAACATCGGGATCATCAGACGCGGGCCCATTGTGGCGCCACCCCACCACTCGTAGTACGCCGAGTTGAAGAGGAAGTAGCTGACCAGTGTGGCCAGCGATGCGATCGCGATAGGTCGCAGACGCTTGTCGTTTTTGATGAGCCAAATGCAGCAAGCAATGAGCGCCAACAGCCACGGCGACCAGAACAAAATGCCTCGGTAGGCGTGGAACGACAAGAACCACATCACGTCGCGCTTGGGCGTCGTGACGCCCATCACTCCTTTGGCCATGTTTTCTCGGAAGTATTTCGAAGCTTCGTACTGATACGGGATGGTCGGCGAGCCAAAGATCACCATGCTGTAGATCGTGAACCCAGCAACCGGTAACGCAGCTGCTGCGGCGGCCGCTGCTATCGGGCGCGCTGCTCCCCCAACGCCAAGGCCGCGCAGCCCAAGAAGGAACAGCACTCCAATCACGGCAACTGCGATCACGAACGTGAGATCGAAGATCAACGCACTACCAAGCAGCAGCCCAACCCATGCTGCGCGCTTTGCGGTGAGTGGAGGCGCGAGCACGATGGTGAGTGCACCGAGACACGCCGCGATGCCATTGAGGTACGGGAAAAAAACGGTCGAATACCCGAAGAGCATGCTGCCAAAGAACACGCCAGCGGTGACAAGGATTGCGCGCCTCGGTATCGCCCCGAGCCTGACCAACAGATTCGCCAGCAGCATCGCCGCTACTGCGGCCGGCAACGAAACTGCCCATCTCGTGAGCAGGTATTGCACCAACTGAAACCCTGGATGCACGTTGAACAACTTGGAAACACCGCGTATTGCCACGTACATGGGTAGCGCCACCACCGACACACCGATGGTCTTGTCGCTGTAGTAATGGCCGTTGAAGAGCGCCTTGTCGCCGGTGTCGAAGGGCTTGGTTGCTTGATACTCGTCGATAGTGAGGCGATGATGGTCGACCACGGCGAACACGAGGTCGAGGCGCGAGTTCGAGTTCCAGCCGGTTACCGGCTGCGACAAGAAACACGTGGCAACAAAGACGGTGGCACCAAGCAGCCAGAGGGCGCGACGTGTGAATGTGTGGTTGATCACAGGTTCGGTGGGCGTCAACTCGGTGTCGGTACGACTCACTGCAGCGCCGGTACTGGCGGATGAAGGCGCGCTTGAATCGCTGCGACCCCGCGCTGCGCGCCATAGGCCACGGCCAACACCACGCCCGCCACTACCCCATCGAGCCACCAATGATTGGCGGTTGCCGTGACGGCCAAAATGGTGAGCACCGGGTGCAACAGCACGAGCCAGCGCCACTTGCTCGTACTAATGGTCACGGCAGCGAAGCCGACAACGAGAGCCCAACCCACGTGCTGTGAGGGCATCGCTGCAAGTTGATTCGACATACCGCTCCCTCCCCTGCCGTAGACCGACAGCCCATACCGCAAACCCGCGTCGACGAATCCGAGATCAGTAAGGAACCGCGGAGGTGCCATTGGAATCATCTGAATGGTGAGACATCCGGCGATCATCAACGCGAGGCTGGTGCGCACCCGCGAGTAACGCTCGCGGTGACGGAAGAACAGCCAGATCAATAAGATACCGACTGCTGGCACATGCATCCCGCCGTAGTACACATTAAGAAATTGCATGACCAGTTTGTGGTCGATGAGCGCTCGCTGCACGCTCAGTTCGCTTGGCAGATGCATCGAACGCTCGAGGTTCCAGAGCCACATCGCATGCTCCATCGCCCCAGCCGTTTTGTTCACCGCTAGGTCGTGCGCGTATTGCCACAGCGCATACAGCCCAAGTACCAACGAGAGTTCTTTGGCGGTCGCAACAAATGTGGGTGTCCAACGGTGACGCACTCGACTCACGGATAGCGCAATTGCGATCAGGACGGCGGCCATCTTGAAGGCGGTCTGCCAGGACAACAACATGGACGCACCTCCTTTGAATCGACAGCCAACAATCTTGACAGGTCTGGTCGCGTGGCAACATTCGACACTTCACTATTGTTCGATCGATGCAGATTCGACAGGCCCTCGCAACTGACAGGGACGCCCTGTACGACATTTGCGTTCGAACCGCCGACCTTGGCAACGACGGGCGCCATCTGTACGAGGACCATGAGCTACCCGGTCACATGTGGGCAGGCGCCTATCTCGCATTGGAGCCTCGCTTGGCGTTTGTAGCTGCCGACAATGATGGCGTCGCCGGCTACGTGATCGGCGCGCTCGACACCATCGATTTCGAACGACGCCTCGAGCTGGATTGGTGGCCAGCGCTACGAGATCGCTACCCGAATCCAACCGGTATAGCTCGTGACCTGCGCTCTCGTGATCAACAGATCCATCGGTCGATGCACCGGCCTGTACTCACACCTCACGAACACATCGGCGCACACCCGTCGCATCTGCACATCGACTTGCTCCCGCGAGCGCAAGGTCGCGGCCTCGGCGCAGCGATGATGAGCACTCTGCTCAACGCATTGCGCGCTTTGGGCTCCCCCGGTGTTCACCTTGGCGTGAGTCCTGCAAATGAGCGAGCCGTTGCGTTCTACAAACATCTCGAATTCACAACACTTGCCGAGTTCGGCGAGCATGGATTGCTGATGGGCAAGCGGCTTTAGCGATGCGCCGCAAGCCGATCGCCTAACTCGTTGCGCAGACTCCGGCGATGCTGCCGATTGCGGTGGTGCGACGCGACTCGCGCAACACGTTTTCATCGAGGCCGTTGGTGCAATACCCAAGGCTGAGGCCAGACACCGGGTCACCCCATGCGATCTGGCCCTTGGCGCCGTTATGACCAACGGTGAGCGGCGAGACGGTGCGACCCATACCGCGGTAATTGCTCTTGCCGTCGTCGCCCGCTTGCACCAAACCCAAGGTGCGGTTCGACTGAACGCCGGTCAGCAGGTCGGGAAGCCGGTTGCGCACATTGGTCTTGGCATCGTGGAGCACGTCGGCGTGCCACATGCCTGCGGGGTTATGTAACACGGCCTGGTAGTACATCGCCAGATCGGCGGCGCGCATGACGCCTCCCCCACCAGGGATGCCGACGCGCTGCACCTCGGGCCGGTTGAAGCCCATCAACGCATCGTCGGTCACTTCGGTGACGGGCAACTCGCGTACGCCGAATGCGGCTTCGAGTTCGTCGGGCGACGCTTGCTCGCCAACCAAGATCAGTTCGGCCGCCACATGAGGCACATCGCCGAGCACGCGCGGTAAGCCTGCTGGAGTGGTGACGCGATCTTGCACCACGGTTCGATAGTCAACGCCGGTGACGCGCTCGATGATCTCGGCAAGCACCCAATGCGCTGACGACGGGTGATATTCGAAACGTGTTCCTGGCTGCCAGTTGAGTCGCCACTTCGCGAATGCCTCGGTACGCCCTGCGCTGGTGTCGCCCGCTGGACCTGACAACGGTGCCGACGGGAATCCCGACGTGTGCAACATGACCTGTTCGACGGTGATGATCTCTTTGCCGTTGGTTCCGAACTCGGGGATGTAGTCGGTGACCAAGCGCATCGGATCGACGAGACCATCGCCGATGAGCGCCCACATTGCACCCGCAACGAATGTCTTTGTGGCCGAGTAGACAATGAATCGAGTGTCGTTCGTCGCGTCGCCATATGTCTCGAATGCGACGAGTTCACCCTGATAGGCCAACGCAACCTGCGACGCCGGCAACAAGCCTTCGTCCACCTCGCGCTGAGCCCGATCGAGCAACTTCTGAACTGCAGCCTGGTCAATACCCATGTGACTCCCCCTCGGTTCGCATGCACACTACGCAGGCCATACAGCTCAAGCGTTACCGACCGGTTCGTCTACACTCGGCGACATGTCAGCGCCGACGACACCATTGGTTGGAATCATCATGGGGTCCCGGTCCGATCTCGACACGATGCAGCACGCGCTCGACACGTTGCGGTCGCTCGACATTGCCTTTGAGGCCCGGGTTGTCAGTGCCCATCGCACTCCCGATCTGCTCTTCGAATACGCATCGACTGCCGAGGACCGCGGCCTTGAGGTCATTATTGCTGGCGCTGGCGGAGCGGCGCACTTGCCTGGCATGTGTGCTGCGAAGACCACCATTCCGGTGCTCGGAGTGCCCGTGCAGTCGCGCATGTTGTCTGGCGTCGACTCGTTGCTCTCCATCGTGCAGATGCCCGCAGGAATACCGGTGGGCACGCTCGCCATCGGCAAAGCAGGGGCGATCAACGCTGCGCTGCTCGCCGCAAGCATCGTTGCCAACTCGCGCCCCGATGTGCGCGAGCGGCTCCGTGCATTCCGCGACTCGCAGACATCCGCCGTGCTCGACGACTCATGGATCGAAGGCGCGCCGCAATGACGCGTCGTGTCGATGCCTGAGCCAATCCTTCCCGGCGCCACCATCGGCATTCTTGGCGGTGGTCAACTTGCTCGAATGCTCGCTCTCGCAGCACAGCCAATGGGCTACCACGTCGTTGTGCTCGACCCTGACCCGCAGTGTCCAGCGGCGGCCGTGTGCGATCGCGTCATCGTGTCTGCGTTCGACGACAACGAAGGTCTCGCCCAGTTAGCCGACGCGGTCGACGTGGTCACCCTCGAGTTCGAAAACGTGCCAAGTACCGCGCTCGACGCGCTCGACGCGCAAGTGCCCGTGCGGCCCGGTCGGCACGTGCTTGAGATCGCTCGGGACCGCGTTCTCGAAAAAACCTTCCTCAAGAGCATTGGTATCGAGACCGCTGCGTGGGCAGCTATTGAGACCGACGCCGATCTCGCCTCCCTCACTGTCGCTCTGAAGTTCCCTGCGATCATCAAGACCTCCACGTTGGGCTACGACGGTAAGGGCCAGGCTCGTGTCGCCACAATCGACGAGGCCCACGAGGCGTGGCAGCAGATGGGGCGCAGTCGGTGTGTCATCGAGTCACTGGTCGATTTCTCGATGGAGATTTCAGTCATCGTGGCGCGCTCGGCAAGCGGCGAGCAGCGCGCGTTTGCTCCGTTCGAAAACCAACATCGCAACAGCATTCTCGACATCACGTTGTGGCCAGCCCGTATCGACCCAGCCATCGCCGAGTCAGCGGTGAGCGCAGCTCTCGAGATCTCACGCAAGATCAATGCGATCGGCCTGCTTACTGTCGAGATGTTCGTCACCCGCGCAACCGAATCGCTGCCGTCGCGAATCGTGGTCAACGAAATCGCCCCGCGGCCGCACAACTCTGGGCACGTCACCATCGAGGCATCGCCCACGTCGCAGTTCGCCCAAGCCATTCGCGCTGTGTGCGATCTGCCGCTCGGCGATGTCACACCCCACTCCCCTGGCGCCATGGCGAATCTGCTCGGTGATTTGTGGCCAAGCAACGCTCGCGCCTCGGCCGCTCCACCCCACTCGTGGGTGGCTCTCCAGAGCGGAACCACGATGCATCTCTACGGCAAGCGCGAAGCCCGACCAGCCCGCAAAATGGGTCACATCACGGCTTTGGGCGCTACCCACGAAGACGCTCTCGACTCTGTCCTTACCGCACGGAGAGCAATCGAAACCTTGTGAATCAACGCCTCGTGTGGCCCGCCTGCATGGCAAACTCACCAACGTGATTCTCGACGTACAGTTCAACGCAGCCACTACTCCTTGGCCCGAACTGCGTGACGCAGTGCTTGCAGCGCAAGAGGCCGGTTACGGCGTTGCGTGGGTTCTCGATCACCTTGCGGGCCAAGTGATGCGCGGCGATCAGATGCTCGAGTGCTTCACCTGGGTTGGCGCGCTGGCCGCATCGACCACAACGATCGGCATCGGAACACTCGTTGCCAACGTCTGGAATCGTCCTGTCGCAGTGCTCGCAGCCGCTGCAGCCTCGGCCCAAATCATCTCGAATGGTCGCTTCTGGTTGGGCATCGGCGCTGGCGCATCTCCGGCATCGCCGTTCGGAGCCGAGCACGCCGCTGTCGGCATCGCGCTACATCCCGACATGGCAAGGCGTCATGCGCGTGTTCAAGAGTTCATCGATATGAGCCGCACGATGTGGGCCGCCGGCGAAGTCAACGGGGTCACCGGATTCCCGATTCCGCCAACCACTCCCCCAATGATCGTGGGTGTCAACAGTGTTGCGCTGGCCACTCTGGCGGCACGCGAAACCGACGGCATCAACATCCGGTGGAACCACCCGCGCTTCGAGGCGATCATCGAAGCCGCACGCGAAGCACGCCCCGAAGGCATGGCGCCGCTGTTGGTCACCACATGGGAACCATGGAGCGAAGAGCTGATGGACGCAGGCTCGCCTCAACGCGAGCTCTACACGAAGCTTGCGGTGGATCGGCTCATCGTTGTTCAGTTCGATAGAGCCGATCCATCGAAGATCGTGTTGTAACAAAACGCTATTGGCTAGCGGGCACCCAACAGGTCGACCACGAACACCAAGGTCTCGTTGGGCTTGATCACGCCGCCAGCGCCCTGCGCGCCGTAGCCCATGCTTGGCGGAATCGTGAGGCGACGACGACCACCGAGCTTCATGCCCTCGACACCCTTGTCCCAGCCAGTGATGACTTGGCCAGCGCCGAGGCGGAACTGGAACGTGTCGCGACGATCCCAACTTGCATCGAACTGCTTGCCGGTGCTCCACGAAACGCCCACGTAGTGCACGTCGACTGACATGCCTGCAACTGCAGTATGGCCGTCGCCCACGATGAGGTCTTCGATCAGCAGGTCGGTTGGCGCGTCGCCAGCGGGGATGGTTACTTCGGGTTTGGTGAGGTCACTCATGGGTTTGCACGCTATCCGCGTCGTATTGTCTGTGCATGACACTTCGCTCAACCGGGCTCTCGCACGACGAGATCATCACAACGCTGCAACAGATGAAGGTCAACGACGTTCGTTGGCGCGACGGCAGGGCGTTCACGCTTGCCTACAGCGCGGGCGAAGATGTGCTCGCTGTCGCCGAGGAGGCATACCGCGCCTTTGCGTCTGAGAACGCGTTGAACACCGACGCCTTCCCAAGCCTTCGAATCATCCAGGCACAAGTGGTCGACATCGTGATCAATTGGCTGCAGGGCGATTCAAGCGCTGCGGGGTTCATGACCAGTGGCGGCACCGAGAGCATCTTGCTGGCGGTGAAGGCGTCACGCGAGCGCGGCAAGAAAGAGCGCGGCGTCACCCAACCCAACGTGGTGTTGCCCACCAGTGCCCACGCTGCATTCGAAAAGGCGTGCTACTACTTCGGTCTCGAAAGCCGACGCGTTGGCGTGAGCGAAGATTGGCGAGCGAATCCCGAGGCAATGGCTGCAGCGGTCGATGACAACACGGTGTTGTTGGTCGGCTCGGCGCCTCAGTACCCACAAGGCGTCGTCGATCCCATCGAGGCCATTGCTGCCATCGCAGCCGAACGAGATATCAACTGTCATGTCGACGGTTGCATGGGCGGCGTCAGCCTCACGTATCTCAAGCGACTTGGCTACACGATTCCGGCATGGAACTTTGAGGTTCCTGGGGTCACCAGCATCTCTGTCGATCTTCACAAGTACGGCTACACCGCGAAGGGTGCTTCGGTCATCGCGTGGCGCAACAAGCAACTACGTAGCTATCAGACCTATGTCACCGACAATTGGCTCGGCGGCATGTATGGCTCATCGGGCATCATGGGCACCAAGGGCGGCGGGTCGATGGCTGCCGCGTGGGCCGTGATGAACTTCCTCGGCGACGAGGGCTACATGCGAGTCACCTTGGCGGCGCGACGCGCGGCCGAAGAACTGGTGGCTGGCGTGCTCGCCCGACCGCAACTGCAACTGGTCGCCCCGCCTGACTCAACACTGGTTTCGTTCCGCGCGGCCGATCCCGCAGCACTCGACGTGTTCGCCATCGCTGATGGCCTGTGGAAGCGCGGCTGGTACCTCGATCGCCAAGGTCCTCCCCCAGCGCTGCACTGCACGGTCAACGCAATTCACGACGGCAAGATCGCTCCGTTTCTGGCCGACCTCGACGCCGTGCTCGATGAACTCAGCGGATCTTCAATTTCCGGCACTCAAGGCGCGTACGGCACCATCGAATAGCTCACAAACCCCGTGCATGGGCGCGGTTTGGGACAGCAGTTGTCTCAAATCGCGCCCATGCGGGCATTGGGGTCGTCGCCAGCAGGGCAGAATGTGGCATGCATCATGTTGTGTCTCTCCCTGTTGAGTTTCTGTTTTCAATGACTGCCACCACCAACACGTCCGGCGTGATTGCCAAAGGACCCAATGGCACTCGAGTCGTGGTCGATGCCTCGAGCGGCACGTTTGAAGGTCCGAAGTTGAAGGGCGTCGTGAAGGCACCCGGTGGCGATTGGGTCACGGTGCGACCCGACGGCGTGTTACAGCTCGACGTACGCGTGCTGCTCGAAACCGACGACGGCGCAATCATCCTCATGCAATACAAGGGCATCGGGGTCGATGGCGGTTCCAACATTCGTACGGCTCCGCTATTCGAGACCGGCGACGAGCGCTATGCGTGGCTCAACAGCGTGCAAGCTGTGGCCCACGGCAGCACGGGCGACGGCGACGTCACCTATCAGGTGTACGCGCTGCGCTAACGAGGCACCGACCCACTCGTGGCCGAGCCACCGCGAACGCCGACTATGCCAAGATAAACACGTGGTCGAATCCGCTCCGTTCAACGACCGCGCCGCGAACATGGGTTTATCGACCCTTGAGGTCAGCCAACGTGTCGCTGCTGGCCTGGGCAACACGTCGCAAGTGGGTCCCACACGAACGCTGTCCGAGATCATTCGGGCCAATGTCTTTACCCCGATTAACGCGATCATCGCCGTTGGCCTCGTCCTGATCTTGATTGCAAGCCCCGGCCCCGATGCCCTCTTCGCCGGCGTCATTCTGAGCAACAGCGCGATCGGCATTATCCAAGAGCTGCGAGCCCGGCACACCTTGGCCAAACTGCGGCTGCTCAATGCTCCTACCGTGCGTGCCCGACGCGACGGCGAGGTCACGACGATCACCACCGAGGATGTGGTCCAAGACGACATCGTCGTGCTGGGTCCTGGCGACCAAGTGGTTGTCGACGGCACCGTGGTTGAGTCGGCATCGCTTGAGATCGACGAGTCGTTGCTGACAGGCGAATCGGACCCGAT
Source organism: Actinomycetota bacterium (assembly GCA_037140375.1). GTDB lineage: Bacteria > Actinomycetota > Acidimicrobiia > Acidimicrobiales > Ilumatobacteraceae > WLMZ01. Next base: position 16,759 of record JBAXER010000025.1, on the reverse strand, counting down.
CATGAAGGGCCTCGGCGATCGGGTGTTGTCGGGCAGTTTCGTCGCTGCGGGCTCCGGAGCCTTTGTGGCCACCGATGTCGGAGAGCAGTCGTACGCTGCGCGCCTAGCGGCCGAGGCGCGCCAGTTCACACAGATCGACTCCGAACTTCGGAGTGGCGTCAATCGGGTCCTGCGCGTACTGGTGTTCATCATTCCGCCGGTGTCGTTGGTTCTGTTCTGGCGCCTACTGAACTCTGAGCCCGGATGGCGAGAGGCTCTGCGCGGCACTGTCGCTGCTGCCGTTGCGATGGTGCCTGACGGTTTGGTGCTGTTGACCAGCCTCGCTTTTCTCGCCGGTGTCATTGCGTTGGCACGGCAGAAAGTGCTCTCGCGTGAACTCGCCTCGGTCGAACTTCTCGCTCGCGTGTCAGTGCTGTGCCTCGACAAGACCGGCACCCTCACAACAGGTCGGGTGGTGCTCTCGCACCTTGAGTTGTTTGATGGAGCGGACGAGAAACTCGTTGAAGCGGCCCTCGGCGCGTTGGGTGCTGTCGATTCGAATCCGAACGCCACGCTGCGCGCCATAGCGGCGCAGTTCCCCGCACCGTCAGGCTGGCACGCCGACGAAGTTGTGCCGTTCTCATCGGCGCGCAAGTGGGCAGGCGCCTCCTTTGGAGCCAACGGCGCCTTCGCCATTGGAGCCCCCGATGTGTTGGCGCCACACGATGCCGACGTCGCTGCGAAGCTTGCCCCACTCGCAGCGTTGGGGCAGCGGGTCGTCTTGATTGCACAGACCCCAAACCTCACGACAACCAGTATCGGACACCATGTAACGCCGTTGGCGCTCGTGGTGCTCGACGACGAAATCCGCCCCGACGCCTCACGAATCATGAGCTTCCTACGCGACGAAGGCGTGCAGCTCAAGGTCATTTCTGGCGATCATCCACAAACGGTCGACGCCATCGCTCGGCGCATCGGCATGTACGAAGGCACTGACACTGCTGCGCCGGTCGATGGCCGCGAACTGCCCGAAGACCCTGCCGAACTCGCGAACGTGATGCAGTCCAGCACCGTATTCGGACGCGTGTCACCACAGCAGAAACGATCCATGGTGCTGGCCTTGCAGAGCAAAGGACACATCGTGGCGATGACCGGCGACGGCGTGAACGATGTGCTTGCGCTGAAGGCTGCTGACATGGGTATTGCGATGGGCGCTGGCAGCGATGCCGCCCGCGCTGTAGCCGAGATTGTGTTGCTCGACAACGACTTCGCCACATTTCCGAGGGTGCTCGCCGAGAGTCGCCGCGTGATCAACAACGTCGAACGATCTGCGCATCTCTTCATCGTGGGCACTGTGTACTCGATCTTGGTGTCGGTGATCATCTCGCTCACCGGCGCCGAGTTTCCGTTCTTACCGCGGCATCTCACATTGGTCCGTTCGCTCACTATTGGAGTTCCGGGCGTGTTCCTCGCGCTCGCTGCGAATACAAAGCGATCGCGCCCAGGTTTCATCGCCCGCGTCGTGCGATTCTCAATCCCTGTTGGAGCCGTCATGGCCGCCGCAAGCCTGGGCACATATTTCACCTGCAGCGACGCCCTCAATCTCTCGCTTGTTGAGTCGCGTACCGCAGCGTCGCTGAGTCTCTTGGGCGCTGGCCTCGCTGTGCTTGCTGTGCTTGCTCGACCGCTGAACAAGGCACGAGTGGCGTTGGTTGCAGCGATGCCATGTGGCGCAGCAATCGTGCTGGTGTCGGCGCCGTTGCGCGACTTCTTCGCGCTGGTAACGCCCTCAGCCGAAGCGTGGCTCGTGATCGCAGTCTCGGCGATCAGCGCGAGCTTGGCGTTGATTCTGCATCAGTGGTTAGCCGATCGACGGCCGCCGGATGCAACATGAGCACCGGCACCTCCGCATGACGTAGAACGCTCAGCGCCGTGCTTCCCATCGTGAGGCGAGCCCCTGCCGGAATGCCGCGTGTTGCCATCGCCACCATCCCGACGTCGGGCGTCTCCTTCACGTACTCGGCGATCGCGGAGGCTGGCTCACCGTGCAGCACATCGAAGTCTCGATTGTGCGGTGCATCCAGTTGTTCGACGAAGTGACGGATGTACGACGACTCATTGCTGTCGTTCGGTGTGCCGGATTGCCCAACCTGCACGAGGCGCAAACTCATCTTGAGCGTGTCGGCAACTTCGACGGCCGACTGCAAAATAGCCGCGCTCAGGTGAGTGCCATCGATCGCCACCAACATCACCTGCGCCGCCGGTCGAGCGCATGCTCGTGGCCCAACCATCACAACGCGGGTCTCCACTTCGCGCACCACGTCGGCGCTAATGCTGCCAAACAGCAGCTCTCCAAATGCGGTACGTCCGTGCGATCCGAGACACCACAACGAGTTGTCGCCAGCCTCAAGAATCTCAAGTACCAAGGTGATTTCTGGGTCTGAGTCGCTGGGGATGACGCGCCAAGAAGTGGATTGACCGGTGCTCTTACTCAACGCTGCGAGCGCCGCCTCCGAATCAGCGACCATGTTCGACGCTGAAATCGTGAGGAGTTGCAAACTCGCAGCGCCACGCATCGCAAGGTCTTGCCCTACGGCTACAGCAGCCAAGGACTGCTCAGAGAAATCGACAGGGACAACGACGCGGGTAAAAGTCATACGATCAGCATGAGCGTTGACCCACGGAGGCGCTAGGGACCATTGTCACGATTTGGCCTCGCCGAAGCCGATGCGCTTGGCGTCGTACGCAGCCTGTCCCGCAATCGCTGCTGGGTTCACGCGGAAGCGACGGCCCGATAGCTCTTGCGGTGTGATGCGCACAAAACGGTGCTTGGGCGCCGACTGCCACGGGAACAGCGGCAATTCAGCGGCACTGAACAAATCGACCAAGCCTTCGATCTCCACTGCCTCGCCTCGGGCCATCACACTCCAGGCGACGCCAGCCATCGGGTCGTAGTGGTCAACCTCGAATGCCACCGCAATGCCCAACAACGCTGCAGCCAACTTGGTGCCCTCGTCGGATCGAAACACAACTGACTGATGGTCAACGACATAGTTGATCGGGAAGATGTCCGGCCGGTTCATGATCGAGATGCCGAGTCGACCGACCACCTGCGTCTCGAGCAGCGCCCAGCACTGCTCGGCCGACAACACCTCAGTACGTACGTCTCGAGTTGTGCTCATGCCTCAACGATGCACCCGCTCAGCCACACGCAACAGAGCCAAAAGTCCCGATTCCGTTCTCTCGGCAACGGTGGACACCCACGCCTTCTGCGTGAGGTAACGTTCGCCTCGCCGCTACATCTGCGCGGGAGAGTCGATACGGGCAGCCAGTCCGCTTCGACGCCGAAGGAGCAACCACCCCGGAACCTCTCAGGCCCCCGGACCGTGTGGATAGGCAACGCTGGAAAGCAGGTGCGTGCACCTCGCCGAAGGGGAAAACCGGTACGCCGGCGAAGCTCTCAGGTTCCGTGACAGCGGGGGTATCAGTACCCCTACGCGTCTGGAGATACCCATGCATGCCCGTCCCGCTCTCAGCGAACTGATCGACGAGCAAGAGTTCGCCCGACGACACATCGGACCCACCGCCGCCGAACGCGCGCACATGCTCGCGGCACTCGGACTTTCCTCGATGGATGAACTGCTCGACGCCACCGTTCCCGGATCTATCCGCATAACCCACCCCCTCGATATGCCCGAAGGCGCAAGCGTCACCGATGCTCTCAGCGAACTCCGGGCCTTGGCCGACCAAAACGTGGTGCGCACCAGCCTCATTGGGATGGGCTACTACGGCACCACAACTCCCCCGGTTATCACGCGCAACGTGCTCGAGAATCCCGCTTGGTATACCTCGTACACGCCGTATCAACCCGAGATCAGCCAAGGTCGACTCGAGGCGCTGCTCAACTTCCAAACCATGGTGTCCGAGCTCACCGGACTGCCGCTAGCCAATGCATCGTTGCTCGATGAGGCAACTGCTGCAGGCGAAGCAATGACGATGATTCGCCGCCAGTCGAAACACACCGGCAACACCTTTTTCGTGCATGAGGACACGCATCCGCAGACCGTCGCGGTGCTGCGCACACGCGCTGAGCCAATCGGTATCGAGCTCATCATCGGACCATCTACCAACTTCGACGAAGAACATTGCTTCGGTGCGCTCATCTCGTGGCCTGGCTCGAGCGGTGCGCTTCACGATCACCGCGAACTCATCGCCGCAGCGAACGATTGTGGGGCACTCGTCGCAGCCGCCACCGACCTGCTGGCCTGTGTGCTCATCACTCCCCCAGGGCAATTCGGCGTCGACATTGCGATTGGTTCGGCTCAGAGATTTGGAGTGCCCATGGGCTTCGGCGGCCCACACGCAGCGTTCATCGCGACGCACGAGGTTCATGCACGCGCATTGCCCGGACGTCTTGTGGGCGTCAGCACGGACACCGCCAGTCGACCCGCGTTACGCCTTGCGCTGCAAACGCGTGAGCAACACATTCGCCGCGAGAAGGCCACATCGAATATCTGCACCGCTCAGGCTCTGCTCGCCAACATCGCTGGCATGTACGCGTCGTGGCACGGACCCGAAGGTCTGCGCCGCATTGCCGAACGCGTGCATCGGCTCGCCTCGATCTGCGCCGACGGCCTTCGCACCAACGGCGTCACGCTCGTGAACGACTCATGGTTCGACACGATCCACATCAACGTCGCCTCAGCGCAGCAGACGATCGACTCAGCGAAGGCTGCCGGACTCGCGCTGCGGCTCGTCGATGACACCACCGTTGGCGCCAGCTTCGACGAAACATCTACGACTACAACGGTCGAAACCCTGTGGCGCGTCATCGGTGTAGCGACGACAATCGACGATCATCACAACGCTCACGACGGCATACCGCTTCACTCGCGGCGCACCGACGCAATCCTTCCGCAGGCGGTGTTCAACCGGTATCACAGCGAGCACGAAATGCTTCGCTATCTTCGGAACCTTTCCGACAAAGACCTTGCGCTTGATCGCACGATGATCCCGCTTGGCTCGTGCACGATGAAGCTCAATGCCACCGTCGAGATGGTTCCAATCACATGGCCCCAGTTCGCCGATGTCCATCCCTATGCCGACGACTCCGACACCATCGGATATCGCACGATGATCGAACAACTCGAAACCATGTTGGTGGCCATCACCGGTTACGACGCTGTGAGCCTGCAGCCAAACGCCGGCAGCCAAGGCGAACTCGCTGGGCTGCTCGCCATCCGCGCGTATCACGCAAGCCGCAATCAGCAGCAGCGCACGGTGTGTCTCATTCCGTCGAGTGCGCACGGCACCAACGCCGCCAGTGCCGTGATGGCCGGCATGCAGGTGGTGGTGGTGGCGTGCGACGAGCGAGGCAACATCGACCTCATCGACCTGCGCGCCAAGACCAGTGCTGCGGGCGATCGTCTCGCTGCGATCATGGTTACCTACCCATCTACGCATGGAGTGTTTGAAGAAGCGATTCGCGACATCTGCGAAGTGGTGCACGAGGCTGGCGGCCAGGTGTACGTAGATGGCGCAAATCTGAACGCACTCGTCGGCCTTGCCCAACCCGGCCGATTCGGTGCCGATGTGAGCCACCTCAATCTGCACAAGACGTTCTGCATTCCTCACGGTGGCGGTGGTCCTGGCGTTGGCCCGGTGGCCGTACGTAGCCACCTCACGCCGTTCCTGCCCGGCAATCCGCTGGCCCCACGCGATCAAGTCTGTGGGCCTGTCTCGGCCACCATGTATGGCTCTGCAAGCATCTTGCCGATCTCATGGATGTACATCCGTCTGATGGGCGCCACAGGCCTTCGTGATGCCACCGCTGCCGCAATTCTCAGCGCCAACTATGTGGCCCAACGACTTGATGCAGCGTTTCCTGTGTTGTACCGCGGCGAACGTGGTTACGTAGCGCACGAGTGCATTCTCGATCTGCGTGACATCACCAAGAACACTGGCGTCACTGTCGACGATGTCGCCAAGCGTCTGATGGACTACGGCTTCCATGCGCCCACGATGAGCTTTCCAGTGACCGGAACCTTGATGGTCGAACCCACCGAGAGCGAATCGCTACACGAGCTCGATCGCTTCTGTAACGCAATGCTGGCTATCCGCTCCGAGATCGATCGGGTCGACAGCGGCGAATGGACCTCTGATGACAATCCACTGCGGCACGCCCCACACACCAGCGAAGATCTGCTCGGCGAATGGACTCGGCCGTACAGCCGCGAGTTCGGGGCCTACCCACTCGACGTGCTGCGCGCCAACAAGTACTTCCCACCGGTGTCGCGAATCGATGCAGCCTTTGGCGATCGACATCTGGTGTGTTCATGCGCACCGCTCGAGGTCTACGCCGCCGCGATGACATAGGTCGGTCACGGCATCTCAACGACGTGCCAACGCAATGGGTTACCGTTGCAACATGGCTGAATCTTCTACACCCGGTCTCGGTGATCTGCTCGCGCTCTTCGGTGGCGCGAATCCGTTCGCCTCGATTGGCAAGACAATCGATCAGTTCAAGCGAGGCGTCAACGATTTCCTCACCGGTGTCGAAACCTTCAACGCGACGATGGAGTCGCTCAACGGTGTCACCGTGCGCATCAACCGTCTGCTCGACGATGTCGAAGAACCGATTCAGGCGCTGATGCCTCAGGTGACGCGCAGCATCAAGACTGCCGACGCAGTGTTTAGCCAACTCAGCGTTCCCGTTGAAAAGATCACACCGGGCCTGCTGCGTCTTGCCGACATGCTCAGCTCGCCGGGACTCATCAACTTGCCGCGCGAGATCGCTGGCTTCGTCGAAACCTTGGGCGACCTCGCCACACGCTTGCAACCGCTGACGCAGATGGCCGAGTCAGCGGGCAGCTTGTTTGGTCTACGCCCACTGTCGGCATTGCGAGGCGGTTCGAACAAGAGCCAGCCCGCCCAGGCCCCCGCTGCTGAGCCAGCAGCGAAGAAGGCCCCGGCAACGAAACCGGCCGCCGCGAAGGCTCCTGCCAAGAAGGCTCCAGCGAAAAAAGCTCCTGCCAAGAAGGCTCCAACAAAGAAGGCTCCTGCAGCAAAAGCTCCTGCTCAGAAGTAGGCGATCGGTTGCCGATCGCCGAATTACTTTCGTTTTGCGACGAAGGGTGCTGTCACCACAGTGCCAGCCAGCGCGCTGCCGCGAACATCGATGGTTACGGCAGTGCCGATGGCGATGTCGGGTGGCAGAAATGCCAACGCGATTCCATGTTGCAGCACCGGTGAAAAGTTGCCGCTGGTGAGCACACCGATGGGCTGATCGTTGAGCAGCACAGCGCAACCCTCGCGAGGCGGACGACGTCCCTCGGTTGCGATTGCGCGCAGCAGGCGGCTCACTCCCCCGGCTTGCTCTGCGGCGAGCGCAGCGCGGCCACGGAAATCTCCCTTGGTCCACGACACGACCCAGCCAAGACCTGCTTGAAGCGAGGTGATGCCAGACCCGAGCTCGTGACCATGCAACGGCAACGCCGCTTCGAGCCGGAGTGTGTCACGGGCTCCAAGTCCGGCAGGCGTGATGCCTGCGCCGAGCATTTGCTGCCACAGCGCCGCAGCAGCATGGGCGGGAATTGCAATCTCTACGCCGTCCTCTCCGGTGTAGCCAGTGCCAGCCACAACGCAGCTCACGCCTTGCCACACAACTGTGGCCACGCAAAACCGTTTCACCGCTGCGGCATCAGGAAACACTGTCGCCAAGCGGGCACGGGCCTCGGGGCCCTGCACCGCAATCACGGCGCGGGTCTGCGTGGTTTCGATACCACCGATTGCATCGCGAACACCGTCGGTATTCGAAGCATTGGGCATCACATCGAAGGTCTCGTGATCGACCCACCACACGATGATGTCGTCGAGCACCGATGCATCGGTTTCGTCGAGCAGATGCGTGTATTGCGCTTTGCCAGGTGCAATCTTGCCGAGGTCGTTCGTGAAGGCCCGTTGCAGTTGGTCGAACGCATCTGGGCCCGTGACGCGAACCGTTCCGAGATGCGAAACGTCGAACATGACAGCGCCACTTCGGCACGCGAGGTGTTCTTCGATGGTTCCGCCGGCATACGACAACGGCATGTCCCATCCGCCGAAGGGCACCATTTTTGCGCCGAGCGCGCGGTGCGCCGCATCGAGCGGCGAATACCTGAGCTCGGTCACCGAGGTCAGATCGCTACGTGCGCTTCGGGAACAGCGTGAGGACCGACAATGCTGATGAGCGACGAATCGATCTCGCTCTTCACTCCGGCCAGCGGCAACACGTTGAGCACTCCTTGGCCCTTCCTGAGCACGTCGATGAGTTCTTCGCCATCACACAGCACCACGTTGGATCCGCTGATCACAATGTGCGCCGAGGCAATGTCTGAGTTCACGTGCTCGCGCAGGTAACTAAATACCTCGCGGACCGAAGCGAGCTTGATGCCAGCGTCCAAGAGGTTCTTGATCACGCGAAGTTCGAGGAGATCTCGATACGAGTACTCGCGACGTGAACCGCTGCCGGCGGCGTCGAGCAACGATGGCCGAACTAAGCCGGTACGTGCCCAATAGTCGAGTTGACGATACGAGATGCCAACAATGCTGGCTGTCTTGGTGCCGCTGAAACCTGCTTCGATCATGGCTGCCTCCGTGATCTAGAGAATATGTCGCTCACACAGCGGTAGTTACGCCCGTGTAAGGAGGATCACAGTACGGTAACCCGCGCGCGCCGTCAAGCTTTCTCGCGCGGAGCGCAAACATAATTTCACGCACAGCGCGAACGCGCCCTCGGTGAGAGACAGCGTCAGCTGCTGAAGTCTTCGGGGCTGATGTTCTCGATGAAGTCGCGGAACTCATCGAGGATCGATTCGGCTTCGCCTTCGCCCAATTCGGCGTGCTCAGCCTCGGGTTCTTGGCCCACCTCGTCGAGCAGCTCGGACGTTGCGTATATCGCCGCTCCTGTGCGTGCGGCGATAGCCATGGCATCAGAGGGCCGACTCGACAGTTCACGAAGCCCAGCGGCCGTCTGCAGATAAATGGTGGCGTAGTAGGTGTGTTCGCGGATCTCGGTGATGACAACACGGTCGACCGTTGCGTCGAGCAGCGCGAGGAACTGCACCAACAGGTCGTGGGTCATCGGTCGCGGAGCGGTGAGGCCCTTGAGCGCAAAGTGAATAGACGACGCCTCGGCGTTGCCAATCATGATCGCTAAGCCGCGCTGACGACCCGCCTGCTCCCGAAGGAATACGACCGGGGTGTTGTCGGGAGGTTCAATTCGAACCTCAACGAGCTCCATTGCGATGTCCACGACGGTGATGGTAACTCGCATTCACGATCGAGTGCGAACGAACGCAACCGAAAGACAAAACTGCTGCGCTGTTTAGGCTCCGTCGAAGTGGTGGCGCAACATCGACTCGATCATCGCTGCGCGTAACTGGTTGCCAAGCTCGGCAAGCTCGCTGAGTGTCTGCAGCGCCTGCTGACGCGACTGCGGGTTGCGCTGACGAAGCAGCGGCATGATGCGCTGCTCAAACAACGCCGATTCGCGCTCGGCAGCCTGACGCCACGAGCGAAGGTGACGAGCGTCGATGCCCTGTTCAAGAAAGCGCGCTGCGATGCGGGCGATCTCGACGGCGTCGGCCTGATACGTAGCATCGGCGCCGGATCCGCGTGAGGGCACAATGGCGAACTCATCGAGTTCGCGTAGCTGCTCTTCGGAAATCTCGGCAGCCAAACGCAATTCGTCGCGGCTGTAGGGCAGGCCAGGAAGATCAGCCGCTTGGGCCTTTGCAACCACAGGGGCCTTTGCAACCACAGGGGCCTTTGCAACCACTGGGGTCGCAGCTGGCTTGGCAGGTGTCGCAGGCTGCGCTGGTTTGGCAACAGCCGCAGGCTTAGGCGCCGCCTGTGAAGGCTCGGGTGGCACGTTGGCGCCAACCACGGTAAGCATGGGGGCGGCGGACACCACTGGCGCCAATGGAGTAACGGGCACCGAACCGGTGGCAGGCCGAGCCGATGGATGACGCGACGTCTGCGCAGCAATGTCGCCAGGGATCAACGCTTTGCCGCCGGCCCATTCGGGTCCGCCATCGGTTCGACGAAACACGCTGTCACGCTGCGGTACTTCGGGGACGACGGTGTTGCGAATCTCGACATTGCGAATGCCGCGCGGCGGTGTGCGCCCGCCGGTTGGATCGGTTTCGATGGTGCCTGACTCGATGCGATCACGGATGACCTTGAGCGGCAGGAAGTTCTCTTTTTGCTCGTGCAAAATCGCGCGCAGCAGATCTACATCGTGTTCGTAAAACTTGCGATAGCCAGAAGGCGTGCGCTCAGGTTCGATGAGGCCCTGACTCTCGAGGAAACGAATCTTTGAGATCGTTACATCGGGGAAGTCCTCGAGTAACAGCCCAAGCACCTCGCCGATAGACAGGTATTGGTTATCAGACATCGTGGTCACTGCGCCCGCTCGAAAAAGACGAGGCGGAACTTGCCGACCTGAAGTTCGTCGCCCTGACTCAACAAGGCTTCTTCAATACGCTGCTGATTGACATAGGTTCCGTTCAGCGAGCCTGCGTCGCGAGACACGTACCCCGCCGCTGTGCGCTCTACTTCGGCGTGGCGCCGAGAGACCGTGATGTCGTCGAGCATGATTTCGCTATCGGGGTGCCGGCCGAGATGGGTGACCGCAGCGCGAAGCGCAAAGCGCTCGCCCGCCTGTGCACCGCTGCGCACAATGAGCACGCCGCAATCTTCGGGGACCGTGCTGAGATCTACGTGCACGTCGTCGGCTGTGCCCGGGGCGTCGAGCAATGGATCGACATTGGGCAGCGTGATGGTGTGATCAGAGGCGAGATCGAGCGCGGAGCCACATGCCGAGCAGAAGTTTGACTCGGTGCGATTTCTATGTCCGCAATCGTTACAGAACACGTAGGCCACGGCGCAGACCTTAGCTTTCTGTGAGCGCACGATAAGAAACGGCGTCGATCAATTGTGCCGTCTGGCTGGGGTCGGACATTTCGATCACACAAATCCAGCCGCCGCCGTAGGGATCGTTGTTCACTGCGGCGGGATCAGAACCCAACGCAACGTTGACCTCGACTACAACGCCCGAGACCGGGGCATAAATATCGGACACCGACTTGGTGCTCTCGACCTCGCTGAAACTTTGCCCGTTTGCGACGGTGACCCCAATGTCTGGCACCTGCACGTAGACAACGTCTCCTAACGCGTCTTGCGCAAAGTCGGTGATTCCCATGCGAGCTCGGTTGCCCGAGATCTGGATCCACTCATGGTCACTTGAGTACAGCAGCTCGTCAGGCACGTTCATTAGCCCACACGGTACTCAACTTGAGACCCCCCTGTGAACAAACCCAAGACTGACCCTCTGGCTGAGGCTGAGATTGTTCAAACTGCCGGTTCAGCGCAGCAATTGGCGAATGCGCCGGGCGTACTCTTGGCCGAGTCGGCGCGAATCGGCATCGGTGTTCCCTTCGGCCCACACATGGGTGACGGGCTCCTCGGGATCGGGCAACGCCAAGACCCATCCGTCGTCGTGCATCACCTTGACACCGTCGACCAGCACCACATCGCGTCCGGCCATCTCGACCAAGCTGCGCATGACCAAACCCTTTTGCTCCCAGGGAGTCACCACCGTTTCGTGCACCACATGTGACTTGGGTAGACCCGCGACAACGTCGGCCAAGGTTCGTTCGGTTCGAGCCAACAGATCGAGGATCTTGAGCAACGCACCCGCCGCATCGAACGCTGGCAGAAAGCCCGGCAAGATGTATCCGCCAGCGCCATCGGAAGCGAAGCCAACTGCTGGCTCCATCGCCGCCGCCATGAGCGCGGCCATCGAGATCTTGGTGGGAACAACATCGACCCCATGGGCCTCGGCCAAACGAGCCGCCTGCTGGCTGATGTTCACTGGCAACGCAATGGCGTCGCCGAGCAGGTGGTCGCAAACCAAATCGACGAACGCCAAGAGGGCTTCGTCGTGGGTCAACACGCGACCCTCGTTATCGATGAGCGTGAGCCGCTCGCCGTCGGCATCGATGATGGCGCCAAGGTGAGCACCTGAGGCACGCACCAACCCGCCAACACGCTCGCTCGCAACAGCGAGATCGAAGGCAACGCGATCGGACGTAGACACGTACGGGTTCACCGCAAGCACGTCGGCGCCGAGTTTGCCGAGCAACGTAGGCATCACCAACGAGGTGGCGCCAAAGCTGTAATCGACCACGAGCTTGAACTTGCTCTCGCGGATGGCGTCGGCTTGCACCGTGGCCTCAAGCGCAACGGTGTACTCCTCGAGTGCGCGCGGCGGAAACTGAATGTCACCAATCTCTTCGGCGAGCACGCGCCGGAAATCTTCACGCTGGAAGAGGCGCTCGATTTTGCGTTGGCCGTCTTCGCTGATGTCGGTGCCCGACGAATCGAAGAACCGCACGATGACGCGTGACGGGTCGTCTTGATGCAGTCGAACAGTGAGCCCAGCGAACGCTCGTGGCGAACGGGTGAGAAATCGCGTGACCGGCACGCTGGCAACCTCGAGGTCGAGCACATCGACGCCCGACGCATTGAGCCCGGCCATGATGGCTCGTTTGAGCATGCGCGCCGCGCGGCTGGAGTCGCGCGAGATCACGACCGTGGTGCCCTTCTTCAACGACGTGCCGTGGGCCATCGCCAGCTTGACCGCAAGCTCGGGAGTGACATCGACGTTGGCCAGACCAGTGACGCCATCTCGGCCGAACAGGCTGCGCGAACCCTTGCTCTCCCAGACGATGCTGGTATTCACCACGGCGCCATCTTCGATGGTCTTAAACGGGTACACCTTGACATCGCCGTTGAGCACAGCGCCGCTTCCAACGAACACCGAGTCGCCCAACACCACGCCTTCGTCGATGCGAACGTTTGAGCGAATGCTGCAACTGCGACCCACTACTGCCCCGCGTAGACGAACTCCGGAGCCCACGTAGACATTGTCGTGAAGCACTGAGCGTTCGATGTGCACGTCGGTGAGCAGTCGCACGTTTGAGCCAAGCACGGTGTACTCGCCGAGCCAACATCCGGCTTCGACCTTGCATCCCGGCCCGATAACGGCTGGGCCCGTGACGGTGGCCGACGGCGAAATTTCGGCACCCTCGCCGAGCCACACACCATCGCTGATGCGGAATCCGGGGATCTCGAGTTGCACCTTTTGGTCGAGCACATCTTTGTGCGCGTTGAGATAGGCATCGAGGGTGCCGACGTCTTCCCAAAAGCCCTCGGCTACGGCGCCATACAACGGCAACCCTTCGGCGAGCAATTGAGGAAAGACCTCGCCGCTGAAGTCGACCGAGCGACCCTCGGGGATGTAATCGAAGATCGATGGCTCGAGCACGTAGATGCCGGTGTTGATGGTGTCGCTGAACACTTGGCCCCATGTGGGCTTCTCGAGGAACCGTTCGATGGTGCCGTCTTCGCGGGTGATAACGATGCCGAAGTCGAGTGGGTTCTCAACCGGCGTGAGACCGATGGTGGCAATCGCTTTGTGCTCGTCGTGAAAAGCCACCAACGCGCCAAGATCCATGTCGGTCATGACGTCGCCCGAGATCACCAAGAACCGCTCGTTCAACAGATGCCTCGCGTTGCCGACGCTGCCAGCAGTACCTAATGGCACGGCCTCGTGTGCGTAGTGCATCGTGACGCCGAACTCACTGCCGTCGCCGAAGTAGGTCTTGATCGCGTTGGCCAAGAACGCAACGGTGACGACAATCTCGTCGAAGCCGTGTTTGCGCAACAGGTTGATGACGTGCTCCATCATCGGCACATTGGCAATGGGCAGCATGGGCTTCGGAGCGTTTGAGGTGAGCGGACGAAGTCGGGTGCCTTCGCCGCCCGCCATGATGACGGCTTTCATGATTCCTTCGTATTCATTGGGCGAGATCCTTGTGTGCTCGATCGGCCCGGCCGTCGCGCAGGTTGGCGCGAATGACTGGGATGTATGCAAATGCAGTCCAGTAACTGATAATCAGGCCAGGTATGGCGCAGAGCCAACCGGTGATCTGAAACGGCAGCTTGTAACGAAAGTCGGATTGCCCTAAGAGCAGGCCCGGCAGCGCCAGCATCAGCAAGAAGGTGGCCATCTTGCCCCACCACGTGACATCGAATCTCTTCATTCCAAAGGCTGTGGCCAATGCCACGATGCCACCAAAGAGCGTTTCACGAATGAGCACCAGCCAGAAGAACCACAGCGGGCTCACGCCGTACACAATGATGCCCACGAGTCCGACGATGAACATCAAGCGATCGGCGGTCGGATCAAGCACCTTGCCCAGATTGCTCACTTGGTTGAAGCGTCGAGCAATGTAACCGTCGATCCAATCGGTGCCGCCGAGTCCGCCCATGAGCCACGCAGCGCCCGCAAGGTTGTCGCGGCCGAACAAGAGGTACAAGAACAGCGGGATGCACAGCAACCGAACAACAGACATTGCGTTGGGGATCGTGACAATGCGATCGGTGTCGGCTTCGAGTTGCGGGTCTGACGGCCGATTGATCAGGTGAGCAGATTTGCGGTTTGGGCGAGACGAGTCCGACGACACTGACGAAGCGTACAACGACCTACAGTCGCTGCATGACTCCACACGCACTGCAGGGAAAGGTCGCGTTCATTACGGGCGCAGGATCGCGATGACCACCATTTTTACCCGCATCATCAACGGCGACATTCCTGGCACGTTCGTCTACCGCGACGAGCTCTGTGTTGTCTTCATGTCGATCAACCCAATGGCGCTTGGTCACGTGCTGGTCGTGCCTGTCGAAGAGGTTGACCATTGGGTCGATTGCTCACCCGAACTCTCGGCGCATCTCTTCGCCATCAGCCATCGTGTTGCCAAGGCGCAGCAGCTGGCTTTTGGCTGCGAGCGCGTGGGCCTCATCATCGCCGGATACGAAGTACCGCACGCACACATTCACCTGATCCCCACCACGCACATGGGGCAACTGTCGTTTGCAAACGCAGCAACGTCGGTTGATTTTGGGGCGTTGGCCGAAGCTGCGCAGCGCATCCGCGACGCACTGATCCAGTCCTGAGCCCTCGTGGTTTAACCCAGGCGAAGCGTTTCGAGCGGTTCGAGTTTGGCGGCGCGAACCGACGGGTACAAGCCGGCGATCACCGAGATGACCATCGCAAGAAGGATTCCTGCTGGCGGCAGCCAAGGAGCCAACACGAACACCCAACCAGCAATCGTGGCGCCCAAGAAAATAGACACGATGCCGAGTAACACCCCGCAGATCCCACCGAGCAATCCAATGAACAGCGACTCGAGCAAAAACTGCGACGCAATGATCGAGCGGGTGTGACCCAGCGCTCGGCGAATACCGATTTCAGCAGAGCGCTGAATCACCGAAATCGACATCACGTTGGCAATACCAACGCCACCCACGATCGACGCCAGAATGCCCATCGAGACCACGATGAGCTTGATCTGCTGATCGCTCTGCGCCGCGAGTTGAAGGGCTTCTGACTTGATGTCGGTGGTCACTTCATCGGGACCGCCGAGGTTCACCGCCACCTTGAGCGCCTCAGACGTGTCCTTCTCGGCACCTACCTTCGAACGCACGTAGATCTTGTTGGCCAAGATTTTGTCGGCGTCGACAAAGTCGGCCTTAGCCGCCGAGAACGTAATGAACACTGCATTGTCGAATGCGGGTTCGAGCTCTACTTCGCTGAGCACCCCGACCACGCCATAGCGAATGTTGCCGAGTTCGATTGTTCGTGTCTCACCGGGCAGATAGTTGAACTGGCGCGCGAGCCCGATGCCAATCACGGCAGATCTACTGGTTGCCTGCTCGTCGAAGTCGTTGAGCCACCGACCACTGATGAGGTTGACCTCGAGCACTGAGGGCAACAGCACGTCGCTTGCCAGCACCGGAATTGGCACTGCCTCGTATTTGTCTGTCGCCTCGTTATAGGGCGTGACCACGATGTTTGCGAGTTCGTGCACCTTGGCTACCGACTTCACGGTGGTGACGCTGCGAGCGCGATCAAGCACGTCTTCGGGAAGCGTGGGGTCCTGACCGCCGAATGCACTGGACGCAGAAACTTCGATGAGGTTGGTGCCGAGTTTGTTGACCTTTGCTTTGAGGTCGCCCTTGGCGCTGTCGGTGAGACCGACCGCAGCGATGATGGCCGCCACACCGATCATTGGACCGAGCAACAGCAACAGCGTGCGCACCTTGCGCGCAAACAGGCCGGTGAGCGACACCATCAGGAGATCTTTGAATGTCTTCATCGCACCCTTGTCATGTCGCTCACGATGCGACCGTCGCGCATCGATACCTTACGAAACGCAGCATCGGCCACTTCGAGGGCGTGGGTGACCAGCACCACTGCGCGCTCTGGCGACTGCAGGTTGGTGAGCAACTCCATCACGTTCTCAGCATTCTGTGAGTCGAGCGCACCCGTAGGTTCGTCGGCCAACAAGATCTTTGGTTCAGTAACCAGTGCACGCGCCAGGGCGACGCGCTGCTGCTCGCCACCTGACATCTGCACAGGACGATGCTCGTGGCGATGACCCAAGCCAACTTTGTCGAGCGACTCGATGGCGCGACGACGGCGTTCGGCCTTGCTGAGTCCCCGATACAGCAACGCCGTCTCGACATTGCCTGTGGCATCGAGGTGAGGGATGAGGTGGAACTGTTGAAACACGAAGCCAATGGTTCGGCCGCGCACCTCGGTGCGGTCGGCATCGTCGAGGCCAGTGACGGTCTTGCCGCCAACAATGATCGTGCCCGACGTTGGGATGTCGAG
>JBAXER010000024.1:0-35074 GCA_037140375.1 Actinomycetota bacterium | reverse complement strand
CCCACCGGCCGAGCACAACTTCGACGCAATCCCAACGGTGCACGAACTCGACGAGTTCTTCCATCGTAAGTACGAAGAGAACGAAGCAACCGGTGAGATTCATCAGGTGTCCACGTACGAAGAGATCATGGCCGACGAGGCCACTCGTGCCGACAAGCACATCCACTTGCCGTCGCCGTCGTATTGGCCCATCATCTTGGCCCTCGGTTTGCCCTTGATCGCCTACGGCCTGATCTTTGCTCGACTGCTCGCAGTGTTCGGTGGCGTCGTGATCTTGCTCGCAATGTTCGGCTGGTCGATGGAACCATCGGTCGCCGACGAATCCGATTACGACCCACCAGTCGATGGTGGCCCCACGAAGGAGTTGGCGACCCTTGGCTGACGTAGCACTTCACACGCCACCAGCGGACGGTCACGACGACCACGCCCACGGCCACACCACCAGCACCGGCTTGTCCAACAACAAGCTCGCCATGTGGATGTTCCTCGGCAGCGAATGCTTGCTTTTCGGCGGACTCATCTCGACCTACATGTTGTATCGCGGCCGCCACGAGGGCTCGCCCACGCCGTCGCAGCTGTACAACATTCCGCTCACCTCAATCAGCTCGTTCGTACTGCTGATGAGCTCGCTCACAATGGTGCTCGCCGTGTCGGCAGCGCAGCGTCGCGACGATCGCAACACGATGACCTGGCTCACCGTGACGGCGTTGCTTGGTGCCACGTTCGTGGGCGCTCAGGTGTTCGAGTTCACCGAGTTCGTCCACGAGGGTCTTGGCTTCACCACCAACTTGTTTGGTTCAAGCTTCTTCACGCTTACGGGCTTCCACGGTGTGCACGTCACCGTCGGCATCATCATGCTGATGGCGCTTGTGGGCATGGTGAGCCGCAGCCGTATTCCTGGCGACAAGGCCGAAGTGGTCGAGATGATCGGCCTGTATTGGCACTTCGTCGACATCGTGTGGATCATCATTTTCACCCTCGTCTACCTGATTCCTTCGTGAGGTCCTGAGCATGAGCACTCAACACGCAACTGAAGTCGCCGACGCCCACGAGGGCCATGCTCACGACGACGGCGCGCACGGCCACGGCTTGACCGACATGGGTTATGTGAAGGTGGCGTTGGTTCTGGCGTTGCTCACCGGTCTCGAAGTCGCTCTCACCTATGTCGATGTCGGTTCGCTGTTTATGCCAGTGCTGCTGATCTTGATGGTCATTAAGTTCGTCACGGTCGTGAGCTTCTTCATGCACCTGCGTTTCGACAACAAGATCTTTTCTTGGTTGTTCTACTCGGGTCTGTTCCTTGCAGTGGGCGTCTACCTCGCTGCGCTCTGTACGTTCCAGTTCTTCGCCGGCAACTAAGCCGGAAGGGGGCCAATATGTTGGCCACATTCGATATCACCGCCAATCCGTGGGCCTTTCAACTTCACCTTGAAGTTTGGGCGTTGATCGCATTTCTTATTGGTGCTTGGGTCTACTCGGTGCGAGTCATCGGCCCTCGCGCGGTTGGGCCCGGCGGCGTCGTCGTCACCACTCGGCAAAAGTGGTTCTTTGTCTTGACCATGGTCATGTTGTGGGGCGCCAGCGACTGGCCTGTGCACGACATCGGCGAGCAGTACCTCTATTCGGCGCACATGTTGCAGCACATGATTCTGGCCTATTTCTTGCCGCCGTTGGCGTTGCTCTCGATGCCCGAGTGGCTGCTGCGGCTTATTGTGGGCCAGGGGCGCGGCTACAAGTTTGTGCGGTTCATGTCGAAGCCCGTAGTTGCGGGTGTGCTGTTCAATCTCACCGTGATGATCACGCACATCCCTGGGGTGGTGAACACCTCGACTCAGATCGGCGTGCTGCACTACTCGATTCACTTCTTGCTCGTGATGTCGGCACTGCTGATGTGGATGCCGGTGCTGGGTCCCTTCAAAGAACTGCACATCAGTTGGCCCGCCCGGATGGGTTACTTGTTCTTGCAGAGCATCGTGCCCACGGTTCCCGCCGGTTGGCTCACGTTTGCCGAGGGTCCGGTGTACAAGCACTACAACGTGCCAGTTCGCGTGTGGGGTCTTACCGTGGCCAACGATCAGCAGATCGCTGGGGCAATCATGAAGGTCGGCGGTTCGTTCTACCTGTGGGGCGTCATCATCTACATGTATTTCGGTCCATACAAAGACGGTGCCAATCTCGACTCGAGCTATATCCGCAAGCGTGATGTCGACGACACGCTCACCTACGAGCAAGTGACCAGCGCGTTCGACAAGGTGCCGCCAGCGCCCGAACCCGAGCGTTCGAACTAGCTCACTCCCAGCGGAACAAGCGGGTGGCCGCTGCAGGTGCCAGCACGGCCCAACCGGCCAAGATGAGCCACGCCGTCGATGATGGGCCCGCTGACTGGGTGAGCGATTCGCGCAGCACCTCAGACAGAGCCCCCGAGGGCAACGCCTTGGCTACCGACGACAGGCCACCCGGCAGCTTCGAGAATGGGATCACCATTCCGCCGAGCAACAACAGCACGAGATAGAGGCCGTTCTGCGCCGCCAAGTTGATCTCACCACGAAGTCGACCGGCCAGACACAATCCGATGCCGGCGAACGCCATTGTGCCCACAACGACACCTGCGAGAGCGCCAAGCCACTGCGGCGATTCAGGACGCCATCCGAGTGCATACGCAATGGGGATGAGCACAGCGAACTGCACCAGCTCGACCATGACCACCGAAAGGATCTTGGCCACGATGAGACGGCCGCGGCCAAGTGGGGTGGTGCCGAGGCGCTTGAGCACCTTGTACGAACGCTCGAATCCGGTGCCGATACCGAGGCTCACCATGGCTGCCGACATCACTGCCAAGGCGAGCACACCGGGCGCCAGAAAATCGATGGGGTCCTTGGTGCCGGTGGGCAAGATGTCGACCAGGCTGAAAAACACCAGCAGCATCACGGGGATACCAAGGGTGAGTAACAGCTGCTCGCCGTTACGCATCGTGGCTTGTAACTCGGAGCGAAGTTGCGCTCTGAGCATGCTCATGAGGCACCACCGGTGAGCCGCAAGAACACATCTTCAAGTCGTTGGCGGCCAGCGCGCAGGTCGGCAAGCGTTTCATTGTGCTGGGTGAGCCATGTGGTGAGGGCGCCGACGTGTTGGGCATCGCCGTCGATGACGAACTCGCCATCGCCGAGAGCGCGTACTGGTAGGCCCAGCGCAGCGGACAGCTCGGCGACCGCCAATGCGGGCGAACTGCGAAAGCGGATTTCGTCGTGGCCGCGGCGCAGGTCGTCGAGCGTGCCATCGGCGATGATGCGGCCGCGATCGAAGATGACCACATGATCGGCAACGCGCTCGGCCTCGTCGAGTTCGTGAGTGGCCAGCACCACGGCGCAGCCTTGATCGGCGAGCTCGCGCACAATGCCGCGAATGAGCTGACGGCCAGTGATGTCGACGCCCGATGTTGGCTCATCGAGAAACGCCACGTCGGGCCGGGCGGCCAACGCCAAAGCCAACGACAGCCGCTGCTTTTCTCCGCCGGACAACCGGCGATAGCTCGAGCGGACGCGCTCACCGAGGCCCACAGATTCGAGCAACGCCGATGGGTTCACGCCCTTGCCATACAGATCGCAGTACAACCGAGCGATGTCGCCAACGCGAGCACCAAGCGACACGCCACCCTCTTGCAACATCACGCCCATGCGCTTGCTGAGCTTGGTCTGCTCGGTTTGCGGGTTCATGCCGAGCACTGTGGTGCTGCCCGATGTAGCGCTGCGGTAGCCCTCGCATACTTCGATGGTGCTGGTTTTACCTGCGCCATTTGGTCCAAGCACCGCAGTGATGGCGCCGGCTTCGGCACAGAAACTCACGTGGTCCACAGCGACAAGGTCGCCGTATCGCACCACAAGATCGTCAACTTCAACTGCTGGCACGACGCGACCCTAATGGGGGTAATGCGTTCACGCTCATCTGACCGAAGTAACTCATCTGACGAGGGCCCTACTGCGCCGCTAACCTGCGCACGTGATCGATGTCCGCCTCCTCCGTACCGATCCCGATGGCGTGCGCCTAGCGCTTGCTCGTCGGGGGCAGCCCGACCTCCTTGTGCAGCTCGATAAAGCCGCGCATCTCGATGCGCGCTTGCGCGAAATCACCGCTGAGCGCGACGAACATCGCCGCCAGGTCAACGACCTCAGCAAAGCGGTTGGGCTGGCGCGCAAAGCTGGCGATGCGCAGGCAGCCGAAGCCGCTATGGCCACAAGCCGCGAGCTCGGCGAGAGCGAGCGCAGCCTTGCCGCCGAGAGCGACGAGTTGCAGTCGGCGCTGCACGATGTGCTGTTGCGCATCACCAACCTGCCCCACCCCGCTGCCCCCGACGGCGGTGGCGAAGAAGACAATCCGGTGGTCAAGGGCCCCATCAATATGCCCGCATCATTTCCCGAGCATCAGCGTGTGCCGCACTGGGAAACAGCAACGGCGTTAGGCATTCTCGATAACGAACGCGGCACCAAGATCAGTGGCGCGATGTTTACGCTGCAACGCGGTTTGGGCGCCACGATGGCGCGAGCGTTGTGCCAACTGGCGCTCGATCGCAACGCCGATGCGTTCGAAGAGATTCGCCCGCCAACGCTGGTGTCCACCGCAACGCTCACTGCTACTGGCCACCTCCCCAAGTTCGCCGACGATGCGTTCGCCATCGAGCGTGACGGGCTTTGGGCAATCCCAACAGCCGAGGTGCCGCTCACGTCGCTGTATGCCGGCGAGATCCTTGATGAGACTGCGTTGCCAGCGCGGGTGATGGCGCACACATCGTGTTTCCGCCGCGAGGCTGGCTCGGCCGGGCGCGACACCCGCGGCATGTTGCGCACTCACGAGTTCGACAAGGTTGAGATTCTTGCGATCGCTCATCCCGATCAAGCCGCCGCAATGCTCGACGAGCTCGTCGCTCGTTGCGAAGGCACCATTGCTGCGTTGGGCTTGCCATACCGAATCATCGAGATCTGCACCGGCGATCTTGGCCAAAGCCATCACCGCTCGTTCGACATCGAGGTCTACGCGCCAGGTTGCGATCGTTGGCTTGAGGTCAGCTCGGTCAGCTGGTTCAGTGATTACCAAGCGCGCCGTGCCGATATTCGTTTCCGCCGCACGGGTCAAAAGGGAACCGACATTGCTCACACCCTCAACGGTTCGGCGTTGGCCGTTCCTCGTGTGTGGGCGGCGATTATCGAGAACTACCGTCAAGCCGACGGCAGTGTCGTGGTGCCCGAGGCGCTGCGGCCGTACATGCGTGGCGCCACCGTCATCCCGGCAAAGTGATCGCCACAGCATGAACAAGTCGGTGCGCGATCGCAGAGTGCAATACGAGACAGCCGGTCTCGATCTCGCCGACCTCGCGCCCGATCCGTTCGCCCAATGGCATCGTTGGTACGAGCAAGCCGAAGAGGCTGGTTGCGTCGAACCAAACGCGATGGTGCTCAGCACGATCGGCCTCGATGGCTCGCCCGATAGTCGTTACGTGTTGGCACGCGGAGTCACCGAAGCAGGCTTCGACTTCTTTACCAACTACGAGTCTGCAAAGGGAGCGCAGCTCTCGGCGGCGCCTGATGTGTCGGCGTTGTTTACATGGTTGCAGCTGCATCGCCAGATGAAGATTCGCGGCACGGCATCTCGCATGTCTGCTGCTGAATCTGATGAGTACTTCTCGTCACGGCCGTGGGCTTCGCAGGTGGGTGCATGGTCGTCGCCGCAATCAACGGTGCTGGCCGATCGCGCCGAGCTTGAGCAGCGAGTCGCTGAGGTTGAGGCCCGCTACCCAGAGGGCAGCATTATCCCGAGGCCGGCTCATTGGGGCGGCTGGCGCATTGCCATCACCGAGGCCGAAGTGTGGCAGGGTCGGCCGAGCCGTCTGCACGATCGTTTTCGTTACCGCTTGGCCGATGGAGCGAACCCCGCTGAGCCAAACGCAGCTTGGATTATCGAGCGCCTGGCTCCCTAGGTTGGTGCGTGTCGATGCTCCACGAGTTTGCGGCAGCCGCCAACGCCACGATGAGTGCTTCGGTATGAGGCGTGTGCCCCGGGCCTTCCCAGTCCCACCACAGCGGGCTTGAGCCGCGCACTCGCGGCGGCAACTCGATCTGCACTCCTTGGTGTGGTGGCAGGTTCACGGGGTTGTCTTGATGCTGCCCGCGCAGGTCGATGGGAATGGAGTCGAGGTGAGTGCGAATGTCGTAGGCGGGAAGATGCGCCTGCAGATGTGAGCCAACGTGTTGAGCGAGGTCGCGGTTTCGGCCGCCGAGCAACAACGAGGTGAACAAGCCTTGGCGGCCGTAGCCGTGCACGGTGACCACGACATCGACATGCTCAACAAAACTGGCGAGTGCTGGCGATGCAGACGGGCTCACCTTGTGCGATGGAATGTGCCATTGCAGGTCGTGGGGCTGCAGCACGCCGTAGTAACTGGCACCGCTGCGCTCGGCGGCGTCGGCAGCGATGACATCGGTCATCTCTTCGAGCGAGCCACCATGAAACGCCATGAATCCGAATCGTGATCGCAGCTCGCAGACCTCGCGGACTCCGGGGTGGGCCAGCAGTTTTTCCAACATCGCGAACTACTGCTGAGCCCGTTGCTCGTCGCGCTTGGAAAGGACTACATAGGCAACCGCACCGGCCACCAAAACGCCGAGAACGATCGCGAGTTTCCACACACCCTGACGCTGTAAGAAGTTCACAACGGTGCCCTGCCAGCCCTCGACCCGACCGGTGAGCCCGTCGGAGCCGCGCTCGCTGATAGCGCTGTACCAGTACCAAGTGAGGTACATGCCGGTTGCCATGATGAACACCGCGGCGACCCGGTCGACGTATTTCAGCGCATTGCGCAGCACCAGCAGCAGGCTCGAACTCGCAAACGCCAACGTGACGGTGAGGGCCGTGACCAACAACGCCATGCCGACGCCGTACAACGCGAGGCTGACGACACCGCTGAGGTAGCCCTTCGATGAGAACGTGCCAAGAATGGCCGAGATCAAGAACCCGATGGTGCATCCGATCGAGGCCACCGCGTACGCAACACCGAAGCCGAACATCGACCAGAACGTTTGGTTGCGTTGCTTGCCCGCGCCGAATTGCGACGTCGCGAACGGCGGTTTCCATCCGGCCAACATGAAGCAGCCGAGGATCACGAGGGCAATGCCGATGCCAAACGCCGCGTACTTGGCGTTGTCTTGGATGACCGATGTGAATGCTCGGCTCACGGCACCAACAACGATGAACACCGAAATGAAACCGGCCGAGGTTGCGGCGCTGACCAGGAGCGCGCGCTGAACGCTGGCGCGTTGGCTGCCCGGCTGCGAACCCTCGAGCCCCAAGAAGTACATGAGGTAGGTGGGCAACATCACGAAGCCGCATGGGTTTACAGCCGCAAAAATGCCGAGGAGAAAGCTGTAGGCAAAGTTGCCTTGCAGGGCGATCATGGCGCGCCAAGCATGTCGTTGATGACCGAGCGGATAGCCGCTTCGCTTAAGGCGATGCCTTTTTGCGCGGTGATGGTTCCGTCTGCAGCGACGAACAATGTGTAGGGGAGCCCGGCCACACCAAGGGCGCTGACGAGTTCGCCGTTTTGATCAGAGAGCAGTTCGTAGGTGACGCCCTTGTCTCGGGCGAAGGCCAACGCGGTGGCGTCGTTGGCGAATTGGTTCACGCCCACGAAACGAACTCGATCGCCAAAGTCGTCGTGCAACTGGGCGAGAGCGGGCATCTCTTTCTTGCATGGCTCGCATGTGGTGGCCCACACGTTGAGCACCAGCGGTTTGCCAATGAGACTTGCCGTAGACACCTTGGCGCCTGTGCCGTCGAGCAGGTTTACGGTTGGCAACGTCTTGCCCTGAACCGGCTTGTTCACTGCGAGCCCCGGTTCGACGAAGGTGCTGTTCGAGGTGATGGTGATGTTGTCGTTGGCGGCAGGTGCGGAGTCGCTCTGACGGCTGAGGGCGTAACCGCCGACGAGGCTCACGACAACTGCCACGCCAAGCGAGCCCATGAGCACACCACGATTGACAGCCATTGCGTCAGGCTACCGATCAGCGCCCGTCAGTTGATGGCGCGACTCGCGTCGCGCCATCAACCCAGATTGGGGGCAGTGCCGGTGCGGGATCCACTTAGGCCACCCGCACCGGCACTGAGATTGCGTCCTCGTTGATGACAACGAGTGGACGAGGATGCTTTGGGGGACGACCCCGCGGGCGCTTGTGCGCCACGATTCGTCCCGTATCGATGAGTTCGCCACCCCACACGCCCCACGGCTCGGCGCGATCCAGCGCGGCCTCAAGGCATGCCACCGAGAGCGGACACTTGGCGCAGATGGCCTTGGCACGCGCAATTTCGAGCACCAGGTCCGAGAAGAACAGGTGAGTCAGCGTCCCGTTGCCATCGCGGCAGCGAGCCTTCGACCAGTCGAGGCGCGCCGCGCCGATGTCGCCAAGGGCAAGAGTCAGTCCGTGCTCGTCATCGCCATCGTGGGCAAGTTCGGTGAAGCTGATTGCATACATCTCGAGTCCTTTCGGGTCTCTGACTGGGTTGGGGTTTCGGGTTTCGGGTTTTGGGTTTTGGATGTCGGTGTCGAAGTGGTTATCGGGGAAATAAAAAAGGCCGCCGGGATGATCCCGGCGGCCTCGGAGCGATGTGCTCGACGTTGTGTTACGTCGATCGCTTCCCGAGCCGTCGGGGGGAACGCTTAGTCGATGCGTTCATTGCAAAACCATTGGTATTGCAGGAAGCTGACTTCGGCTGCCATCCGTGTCCGAGTGCGAGCTCGAGATAATCGCTGGCGCGCGACACAACAGCGGCGGAGCCAACTGCATGTACTGCGTGCATCGAGCGGTTCATCTCAAGAGTCCTGATCGGTTCGGTGTGGTTGATTGACGTTCGACGTTGTCGAACAGATGCAAGGAAACCACAGATACGAAAGAAGCGCAACTGATTAAATGCACACCGCGTCACTAAGGTCAGGGCCAATGAATCGCGGTGATTTCGACGAGATGGTTCCACTTCCGGCGACGGGTCGCGTGTTTACGGCCACGCGGCGCGTGCGTCTTGGCGATGCGTCGCCAGCGGGTCGGCTGCGTCTCGATGCGTGCGCCCGCTACCTACAAGATGTGGCCAACGACGATTCGCGCGATGCGGGTCTGCCGAATCCAACTGCATGGGTAGCGCGGCGAACTGTGTTGCGTGTGCATCAGTTTCCGCAGTATCTCGACATGGTTACCTTGCGCACGTGGTGCAGCGGGCTGGGTCCGCGCTGGGCCGAGCGCCGATACTCCATTACTGGCCACGACCCAATCACCAACGAACCAGCCGAGCACGCATGTATCGAGGCCACCACATTGTGGGTGCATGTCGATATGCAGACGATGAAGCCCATTGCGGTTCCCGCCGACTTCGCGTCTCTGTATGGAGAAGCCGCATCGGGTCGCACCATCAGCGCCCGGTTGCATTTGCCCACGCGGCCAGGCGACATCGCCACGAACACCACCGGATGGCCGTTGCGGTTCACCGATTTCGACGTGCTCGGGCATGTGAACAACGCGGTCTACTGGTCGATGCTCGAAGAGCAGATGGCGCGGCTTCGTAGTTTCAGGGCACCGTTTACGGTGACACTCGATCATCACGATGCCATCGACGTTGGGTCCGAAGTACACGTTGCCGTAGCCGACACCGATGCCGGTTTCGATGTGTGGGTCACCACCAGTAGCGGCAGCGTGGCTGCGGTGGCCCGCGCTATTCGGTAACGACGTACTCGAACACGCCGTTGGTCTCGAGGCGCTTCATCTGTCCGCCGAGGCGAAGGTGCTCAAGGTGGGCAAAGGTCTCGCTGTCGGCCATTGCGCCTTGCACTCGCGGCGAGAACAGGTGGGTAGACATCTCCATCACGCTGGCTGGCCGGGCGAGTTCGACCGAGGTGGTGCGCAACTTCTCGAGGCGACCCTCATGGTGGTGCTTGATCTCTTGGGCACGGCCAGCCAGATCGGCAAAGGGGTTGCCATGCGCTGGCAAGGCAATCTTCACCTGCGGGCCGTAGGCAGCCACCTTGTCGAGCGAATGAAAGAAGGCGCCGAGCGGATCGCGGCTGGTGCCCATGCCGCCGATGTGTGGCGTGATGGTGGGCAGCACATGATCGCCGCACAACATGCAACCCTCGATGGGGTCGAACAGACACAGGTGATCGTCGGTGTGGCCGGGCGTATGCACGGCGATCCAGTCGCGGCGAGCGAGACGAATGGTGTTGGCTTCGTCGAGGCGCACGGTAGGAATCGGCATTTTGCGCATTTTCGGAAAGGCTCGCGCAGCACGGAACCACATGCGTCGCTTGAGCGGGATGTCTACGCCGGGGCCACCCCACGGCGTTGTTTCCCACGGGAAGCGGCGTACGTGCTCGAACGGTTCGTCGGGCGGCAACTCGGCTTCATCAACTGCCATGTCTTCAACATCGACATCGGGTGGCTCAGTTGGGTCCCACATCATGCGGAACTTGCGATGCGTCACAATGTCGGCGCCGGTCTGGTCGCGCAGCCATCCGGCACCACCAAAGTGGTCGGGATGGCTATGGGTGACAACCACCGTGTGTACGGCGCGCAGTGGGAAGCCCGCTGCTTTGAGCCGTGCCTCGAGCACCACGTATGAGTCTTTGTTCGGTAGGCCTGGATCGACGACAGCCACGCCCCGCTCGTCTTCGAGCAGATAGCAGTTCACGTGACCGAGGCCGGGCATTGAGATGGGGAGCTGGCTGCGCAGGACGCCGGGGGCCAACTCGATGATCTCGTCGGAAGCGGGCTCCTGCTCTTGTTTGCGGGGACGCGCTGCCTGTTCGGTCATGCCTGCACGGTACAGCTGCGTCGCTTTGGAGAGCGAGTGCTGTTAGGCCTTCGGGTCCGAGGCCACGGGGATGAACACCCGTTCGCGGTAGAACTGCAACTCGGCGATGCTGGCCCGAATGTCGTCGAGCGCGCGGTGGCTGCCGGGCTTGCGGGGCAGTTCGTTCTTGGTCTGCGGATACCAGCGGCGAGCGAGTTCTTTGATGCTGGAGACATCGATGCTGCGGTAGTGCAACCAGTTCTCAATCTCGGGCAGATAGGCGGTGAGAAAGCGGCGATCCATGCCGATGGAGTTGCCGCACAGTGGAACCGTGAAGGCCACCGGAACATGCTCCTGAATGAATGCGAGCGTTGCTGCGCCTGCCTCTTCGAGGGTGACGGTGCTGGCTCGAATCTCATTGATGAGGCCACTGCGGGTGTGCATGTCGACCACCACAGGTTCCATCTTGGCGAGCGCTTCCTCGCTTTGGTGGATGACCAGATCGGGGCCCTCGGCGATGATATTGAGTTCGTCGTCGGTGACGATTGTTGCGATTTCGACGATCACGTCTCGGGTCGCATCGAGGCCGGTCATTTCGAGGTCCATCCACACGAGCATCGCCACAGGCTACCGAGGGTAAGGGCGGCGGGCCCGTTCGGCAGCGAAGTAGCCTGACAGCGATGTCTGACACCCTCGCCCTCATCAACCCGGCAACCGAAGCGCTGATCCTCAATCAGCCACTTGCCACTGCCGCCGACGCCGATGCAGCCATTGCGCGAGCAGCCACAGCGTTGCCCTCGTGGCGGGCGATGGCCCCGCTCGATCGCATCAAGATCATGCGTCGATTCGCCGACACCGTCGCCCAACATGCCGACGAACTGGGTCGCCTCGACACGATGAACATGGGCATGCCCATCGGTAACAGCGTGTGGTGCGCCAACACCGCCGCCGAGGTGTTGCATTACTACGCCGGCTGCATCGATAAGCACACCGGCTCCACCATTCCGGTGGCGGGCGGAGTCACGATGACCTTCCACGAGCCGCTTGGTGTCGTTGGTGTCATTACTCCTTGGAACTTCCCAATCCTGACCGCGGCATGGAAGATTGGGCCAGCCTTGGCGTGCGGCAACACCGTGGTCATCAAGCCCTCTGAGCTCACGCCGTTGAGCACCATTCGTCTTGGCGAGTTGGCCCTCGAGGCCGGGCTTCCCGAGGGTGTGCTCAATGTGGTTGTTGGCACGGGCCCCGAGGTTGGTTGGCGCTTCGTCGAGAACCCCACGGTTCGCAAAGTTGGCTTCACCGGAAGCACCGCTGTGGGCAAGCGAATCATGGCGGGCTGCGCCGATCAGGTCAAGCGAGTCACGCTCGAGTTGGGTGGCAAGAGCGCCAACATCGTGTTCGCCGATGCCGACCTCGAGGCCGCCGCTGCCTCGGCTCCGGGTGCAGTGTTCGACAACTCGGGCCAAGACTGCTGCTCGCGTAGTCGCGTGCTGGTGCAGCGCGAGGCGTATGACCGCTTCGTCGAGTTGTTCATTGCTGCGTCGCAACAGTTCTCGGTGGGCGATCCGTTGTTGGCCGACACAGCAATGGGCCCGTTGGTTACCAGTGCTCACAAGGCAAAGGTGCAGGGGTTTCTCACCGATGCCGATGTGCTCTGGACTGGCTCGGCTCCCACCGGCCCTGGCTACTGGATGCCGTGTCATGTGGTGGCGTCTGGACCCGACGCTCGAATCGCTCGCGACGAAATTTTCGGACCTGTTGCCGTGGTCATTCCGTTCGACACGGAGGCCGATGCAATCGCCATGGCCAACGACAGCGTGTACGGCTTGTCGGGCTCGGTGTGGACTCGCGACGCGAACCGAGCCATGCGTTTGGCGCGAGGCATCGACACGGGCACGTTGTCGATCAACAGCAATTCGTCGGTTCGCTTCAGCACACCTTTTGGTGGCTTCAAGCAGAGCGGCCTCGGGCGCGAGCTCTCGATGGAAGCGCTCAACCACTACAGCGAACTCAAGACTGTGTTCTGGGCCAGCTGATGTTGTTGTTCGTGCTGTTCATCGTGGTGCCGATTGCCGAGCTGTATGTGTTCGTGAAAGTGAGCACCACGATCGGATTCTTCAACTCGCTCGGGCTCATCGTGGCCATCGCTGTGGTTGGCGCGTGGCTGGTCAAGCGCGAGGGCCTCAAGGTGTGGCGACGATTTGCTCAGCAGGTGCAGACCGGTCAGATGCCGACTCGCGAGATCGCCGATGGAGTGTGTTTGCTGGCTGCAGGCGCGCTGATGCTCACTCCTGGTTTTCTCACCGACACGGTCGGCATTTTGTTGCTCTTGCCGCCCACGCGCGCCATCGCGCGAACGTGGCTGATGAAGCGTCAGGGGCTTGGTGGGTTCGGCCGCGGCCGTGTGATCAAAGCCACATATGGTGGACGAATGACCGATGTAACTGACGTAACCGACGTAACCGATGTAACCGAAATTCGCGGCGAGCTCGACAAATGAGCAACGTGGTCGATCACTCGCTGGTGCCAATTCGTCCAGCAGCAACAGTGATGTTGGTTCGCGACACGGCCGAACACGATGGCATCGAAGTCTTCATGCTGCGGCGCACGCTGCAGGCCGCGTTCGCTGGCGGGATGTACGTGTTTCCTGGGGGCCGCCTCGACGATGTCGACCATGGTCCAGCCATGGAGGCAATGTGCGACGACCTCAGCGATCTGCGCGCCAGCGAACTGCTGCAGATCGAGCAGGGCGGTCTTGCGTATTGGGTTGCTGCAATTCGCGAATGCTTCGAGGAAGCGGGCGTGTTGCTGGCCCGATCGGCGCACACCGGCCACGAGATTCGTTTCGATGAGGCCGATGTCATTGATCGCTTTTCTGCGGCGCGACATCTGGTTCACGACGGCCACCTCGATCTCATCGAGCTCTGCCAGCGCGAGGGTCTGCGGCTGATGACCGACGCCATTTTTTACACGGCGCACTGGGTCACGCCCATGGGCGAAACACGCCGGTTCGATACCCGCTTCTTCTTGGCACGCGCGCCTCACGCACAAGAGCCGCTGCACGACGACAGCGAGACCATCGCCAGTCTCTGGGTTCGTCCAACAGTTGCGCTCGAGCGCGAGCGCGCCGGCGAACTGATGATGTTGCCGCCCACCATTGCGTGCTTGAAGTTTCTCGAGCCGCACGCACAAGCCGATCATGCGTTGGCTGCAGCCGCTGCTGTGGGCGTGCCGCCGCGCATTCTTCCCAAGGTGCGGTCGAACGAACCAGGTCGGCCGATACAGGTGGTGCTACCCGGCGAGGCCGGCTACGACGATTTGCCGTAGTACTAGGCCAGGTGCTTGGGCCAAAACAGGTCGACAGACCCACGGGGCCGCATTATTTGTCGGTGGCCGACACCGAACACCTCGCTGATCCCGGCGCCCTGCCCCCATCGAATATGAAACAATCAACAAGACTGCTTAGGGGCCTTCGTAGAGGAGCTGTTCCTCGGTCTTGGTGATCTTCGGGAACTTGGTGGCATTCAAGGAAACCTCAGCTGGCAGCAGCGAACTTTCCGAGTCCACGCGCTCGAACACATCCTGCGCACCGCGAGAGGCGAAAAGGCCCGTTGGTCCGCCGACGATTACGTAACCGCCCACGGGGTCGTTCGCTGCATACATTGCGGGTGCAACAAACACGATGTAGGGCCCCCCGTTGAGGAGCGCCTGTTTCCCAGTGTTCTCATCGATACCGGGGCTAACAATGTTGATGACATCATCGCTGACTGACCCGGAGAGAATCCTGACGACCTCCACTTGCACCAGCAGGGTGGGCGCGGACTCGGGGGTGCCGCCGTTTCTCTGAGGCAGCGGCACGGCGCTTTGTGTGCCGGTCGGTTTGACAACGAGAACGGCATTCGACTTCTCGGCAAGCTCATCGAGTGACTTGTAGTCACGTGCTCTCGATCCCTCGACCACGATCCGCGGGATGGGCTGCGCTGAGGGTGCAGCGTCGCCACAGCTGACGATGGACACGAGGAGCGTGGCGGCGAGCAATGCGGGAAGAGTTCTAGTAGAGGGCATTGACGCCTGCTTTGTCATCGGATTGGGGGGTGGTTACGGTTCGCGTATCAGCTCCGTGCATCAACACGTCCGTATCTGGAGAGTCCAGGAGGTTAGTGGGGTAGTAGCGGGGCTCAGGCTTTGTCGAACGCGGCTGCAACCGCGGCCAGCATGCGCGCCGAACAGCCCGACATGTTGATGGGCGGAGCGATGTCACTGATGATCTGCTGAGCAATCGAGCGGAACACCACTGCGGCGGCGCCGCCATCGGGTGACAGCGAAACCGGCACGCCAGCATCGCCGCCTGCGCCAACGGCGGGCTCAAGTGGCACCTGGCCTAACAACGGCACACCGATTTCGTCGGCAAGCGCCTGACCGCCGCCCACGCCAAACAGTGCATACGATTCGCCGTGGTCACACGTAAACGAGCTCATGTTTTCGATAACGCCCGCCACGCGCAAGAAGCTGCGCCGGGCCATATCGGCGGCTCGGCTGGCCACCTTTTGTGCAGCGAGAGCAGGGGTGGTGACGATGATGAGATCGGTGCGCGGCAACATGCGTGCGAGACCCATCTGCACGTCGCCGGTGCCAGGTGGCATGTCGATGATGAGGTAATCCATCTCGCCCCACGCCACGTCGCGCAGAAACTGCTCGACGGCCTTGGTGAGCATGAGCCCACGCCACATCAGCGCAGTGTCTTCGTTGACTAAGAACCCGGTGCTGACGACCTTGAGTTCGCCAGCGCCGACCTTGACGATGTTGGGAATGATCTTGGGCCGATCGGAGCCTTCGACAGCCTGTGCCTCGAGCCGATCGGTGATGCCGAGTAGGCGAGGCACCGAGAAGCCCCAGATGTCGGCGTCGAGCACGCCAACAACAAAACCTTGGGCCGCCAGAGCGGCAGCGACATTGACCGTGACCGAGCTCTTGCCAACGCCACCCTTGCCGCTGGCGATAGCAAGGATTCGACATGATTGCGACACCTCGGTGTCGGGGGCGTTTTCGCGAGCTGCCCAGCGTGCCTTGAGCATGACCTCGCTGCGCTCGTCGCTGTTCATCTCGCCCCACTCGATGCGCACGTTGCGCACCTGAGGATGAAGCGCCACGCGCGACTCGACATCTTTTTTGATCTGGGCGCGCAATGGGCAGCCGCCAATAGTGAGTTTCACCCACACCGTGACATCGACGCCACCGGTTGAATCGGCGGGCGAGATCACAACATCGGGGACCATGCCCAAGGTGACAATGTCGGCACCCAGTTCGGGATCGACCACCGCGCGCAACAAGCCGAAGATGTCGTCACGGGTAGGAACCACGGGGCTGGTTGCGGGCATAGGAAAACTTACCCGATTGCCCTTGATATTCGCCGGAGAACGCAAAAGCCGATATCGTCTCATCAACCGTCGCTCCGAGGAGGATCTCATGATCACGTTGACCGAAACTGCCGCCAGCAAAGTAAAAGAACTTCTGGCAGCCGAAGGCGCTTCCGATTTGGCATTGCGCGTTGCTGTCCGCCCCGGTGGCTGCAGCGGCTTCTCATACGAAATGTTCTTCGACGGCGACATTGCTCCCGACGATGAGCAGGCCGAGTTTGGCGAGGGCGTTCGCGTTCTGGTCGATCCTGCATCTGCACAGTTGTTGCTTGGCGCATCGCTCGATTACAAGGACGGCCTCAACCAGGCCGGGTTCAACATCACGAACCCAAATGCTTCACGCAGCTGCGGCTGTGGCCAGAGCTTCAGCTGAGGCCTGCGCCTCGCCCCTGAGTTACCCCACCAGTGCGTTGAGCACTTCGTCGAGTTCGTCCTGATTCCATAGGGCGTCGAGGCGCGCCACGATCTTGCCGGTGGCGTCGGCCATCCAAACCACTGGCTCGTAGGTCAAGTTGTACGCATCGACGGCCGGAGCCGACACCGTTGCCGAGTCGTCGGTGTAGACATCGGCGTGCACGATTGCGATCTTGTCGCCGAGTCGCTTGCCAGCGTTGATCAGTGCTTCGAGCCCGGGGGCGCAGGTGCCGAACTCGCAATGGGCTGGGGTGCCCACCACGTACACAACGGGCTTACCCAAGGTCAACGCCTCGGTGAGCGTGATGTCGTGAAACGGGCAGGGCCCGCCACTGAGTCGGGTGCAGATGGGGTTGACGCCGCGGGGATTGTCGGTGGTGGGTGTGTCGAACGGCGGCAACTGCTGGCCCACGTAGGGCACCAACACGGTTGCTGGATCGTTGATCTGGATTGCGCCGCCCTTGGGTGTGCCGCCGTCGATGATGAGCGCATAGATGCCCACCTCATCGAGCTGAGCGTGGAAATCCCAGTACGACAGTGCTTCGGTGACCTTTCGGCGTTTGGCCGACAACGCTGGGATCACGGTCTTGCCGGTATCGATGTTGATGATCTTGGCGTTGATGACCGCCGGGCCATCGGATAGCAGCGCCTGTTTGTTCGCCAGCGTGATGGGTAAGCGCACGAACCCAGGCACGAGCACTTCTTGCTTGAAACGCTGCGCGACGTCGAAGCCATTTTCAGATGTCTTGATGTCGACGGGGTCGTTGCCCGAGTTGGAGCTGTTGGTCGTGTAAGACTTTGGGCTGTCACTACAAGCAGCGAGTACCAATGCGCTTGAAGCAAGTAGAAAGCGGCGGCGATCGAGAGGTTGCACCGAACGAACACTACCGAGTAGTGCTCACCTCAACTCAGCGTAAGAAGTTCTCTTTCATATGAAACGACGAGATCGCCAACCACAACAAGCACCACAACAAGCACCACGGCGTGGCCGCGTCGTGGCTGCTGTCGTTGTCACGCTTGCAGTTGGTTTTGCCGCCGGTGCGGCGTGGGCGATCCCAGTGATCCAGCGTGATCTCGTTGGCAAGGCCGCCGATCGCATTGCGGCAGTTGGTGTGTCTGGTGTGATTGTCTCGTTCTCGGGCCAAGACGCCACCGTTACCTGTACTTCGCCGCTCAGGGATCTGGTGGCAGTCAAGGCCGCGGTGCTCGATATTAAGGGCGTCCGCAGCGTGGGCTTCAGCAGCGGATGCTCAACGGCCACATCGACTCCCACCGATAACAGCACAGCGGGCACTGGCCCGGGAGCCAACTCGGTGCCCGACTCTGCAATAACAATTACACCCGTTGTGAAACTGGCGGCCGACGGCAAGGTGACGATCTCTGGCCGGGTCGATACGGCCGCCCAGAGCGACGCCCTCGTTGCCGCAGCAATCACCTCCTTCGGGTCAACAAACGTCACCGTCGCGCTCTCCACCAATGCGCAGGCCGGAAACCAAAGCGATGCAATTGTCGATCGGTTCGTGTCGCTCATCGAGGTGTTCGCTGGTCGTTTGAAATCGGGTGCCGCGGGCATTGAGGGGGGCAAGCTTTATATCAAGGGCATCGCCAACGACTCAACGTCACTCTCGGCCCTCACCATTGCTGCGAAGAACGCTGGCGCGACCAAGGGCGACATTGTGTTGAGCCTTGACGCGGTCGCCATCATCAGCGCCGTCAAGGTCACGGTCACCTTCGCTGACAACGAGATGACATTGACGGGCACTGTTGGCACTCGGTCGCAGAAGGTGTCGTTGGTTACTGCTGCCGACGACGCCGTGAGCCGTCGCAATGTCACTGAATCGGTCACTTTGGTCGACGAGCCAACTGCCGAAGCCGATGCCGACCAGATGGTGATTGAAGATCTTGAGGCGCTGATTCGGGCGATGCCCGCCAACCTATTGAGCGGTGAGGTCAGCTACGACGGCACCATCTTTCGATCCACAGGTGTGTATCTCGATGAGGCGTCGAAGTTGGTGTTCGAATCGGTGGCCAAAGGTGTTGGTGTCACGCCCACCCTGACTTCTCGCCCGGATGGGGGCCAGTCAGAAGCCGCGAGTATGCAGCAGCAACTCAACGACTACGTGGCGGCAAATCCGTTCTTGTTTACGAGCAACACGCCCAAACTGCTCCCCGGTAGCGAAACGCTTCTCGATCGAGTTGCCGAGATCGCAAAGGAATTCACAGGCACTTCCATCGAGGTGCAAGGTCATACCGATAACGAAGGCGACGCCATTCGTAATCTCAACCTCAGTCAGGCTCGAGCCGATGTCATCGTCTTCGAGCTGGTGAAGCGCGGAATCCCGCCGGAGCAGTTGTTTGCGAGGGGCTATGGCGAGGCCAGGCCCAAGGTTCCCAACGACACTGCCGCCAACCGAGCAATCAACCGCCGCGTCGAGTTCGTCGTCACTGCGGGCTGAGTGACTCAACCATGAACAATCGCCGATTCAAGGAAAGGAACACAACGACATGCTGTACACGCTCGGAATAGTTTTCGTGTGGTTCGTGCTCGCATTCGTGTTGGGCACCGTCGTCGGATGGTTCGTGCACCGCGTTGTTCGGCGCTCGTCGGCCCCGCACAGCCCCAAGGCGAGCGCTCCGCTCAACGAGGCCAGCGGCGACGCAGCAAAGTCGTCAGCCAGCATGCAGGCGCTACGAGCCGAGCTCAAAGAACTCAAGAGCCGAGTGGTGGCGCTCGAGCCTGTCGAGTTCGAGCGAGATCGCCTGCGCCGCGAACTGGCTGAGCTCCGCGCAATTCGTGCCTCTGAACTTCAGGTCGCTGTGAGCAAGCCGATTCAGACGCCGCCGCCCCCCGACGACGTCAGTGCGTTGCGCAACGAACGCAATCAGCTACGGGCGTTGCTGGGTCGCCACGAGGCCACCATCGGCATCCAGGCAGCAACAATCGATCGTCTGCAGAGCCATGTTGACTCCGAGTCGCAGGCCGCTCCACGTCCACCCGACCTTGAGATTGGCCGCTCGATGCTCGGCACGGCAATTCAACTTGACGACCTCACCGTGGTGGTCGGTATCGATACCGCGATTGCCGGCCTGTGCCACCAGCACGAGATCACCACGTGGTGGGGATTGGCCAACACCGATGTTCGCGTGCTGCGCAGCATGCTCGAAGCGGCTGCCCTCAGCGTGGAGCAGCATGACCCCAGTTCTTGGCCGCAGCAGGCACGGCTCTTGGCGCACGGAAGCTGGCAGCAATTCGTGAACCTCACCAATCGTTTGCCGCGGCTCGACTGACCTCAGCGGAAGGCGCAGCGTTTGCGGAGTAGCCGTCTACGATTGCAGCTATGTCAAAGCCTGTAGGTCCCTATACCCCTGTTGTTCGCGCTGGCGATTGGATCATCGTGTCCGGCCAACTCGGTCTTGTCGACGGTGCCATTGTCGCCGGAGGCGTTTTAGCTCAGACAGCACAAGCTGTTGTGAACCTGAAGGCGCAGTTGGCCTCGATGGGTGCATCCCTCAGCGACATCGCCAAGACAACGTGCTTCCTCACCGACATGGACACGTTCCCCACCTTCAACGAGGCCTACGTGGCAGGCTTCGGCGAGAGCCGTCCGGCCCGCAGCACCATCGGCGTGGCAGCGCTTCCCATGGGTGGCAATGTCGAAATCGAAGCGTGGGCCTACAAGCCTTTGTGAGCTGCGGCAGTGAGTGATTTCACTGCGCAGGCACCCGTCGCAGACACGGTTCAGCGCTGCTCGTGGTCGCTTGATGGTGCTGAGATGCAGCACTATCACGACACCGTGTGGGGCGTTCCACAGTTTGACTCGCGCATGTTGTTCGAGTTCATCACGCTTGAGGGCGCCCAGGCCGGTCTGAGTTGGCGCACAATTTTGCTCAAGCGCGATGGTTATCGCAACGCCTTCGAACAGTTCGATGTTCACAAGATCGCTGCGTTCAACGACCACGATGTAGAGCGTTTGATGCTCGATGCATCCATCGTGCGCAACCGCGGCAAGATCTCAAGCACCATCACTAATGCGAGATTGTGGCTCGAGTTGCCCGATCCGGTGGGTCTGGTGTGGAGCTTCGTTGAGGGCCGACCGCAGCAGAACCACCTCGCAGCGATGAGCGACGTGCCCGCCTCTACCGCGGCGAGCGACCGAATGAGCAAAGAGCTCAAGCGGCTTGGCTTTCGTTTTGTGGGCTCAACAA
The DNA here is from genome assembly GCA_037140375.1 of Actinomycetota bacterium. GTDB lineage: Bacteria > Actinomycetota > Acidimicrobiia > Acidimicrobiales > Ilumatobacteraceae > WLMZ01. The sequence continues at coordinate 14,219 of JBAXER010000024.1, read as the reverse complement.
TTTGTTACGCGTATATGCAGGCATGCGGAATGGTCAACGATCATCTCGTCTCGTGTTTCCGTCAGAGCGAGTGCGCCGCGTTAGGCTGACCAACGTGCCTGGAGCTATCGCCATTCTCGTCTTGCTGCTCGTGCTTCCCGTTGTGGTGTGCATGTCGTTCGCCGCTATTGCAGCGGTCCTTGGCCACCTGCTCTACAAAGACGGCGAAGTTCGCAACGCAGATAGTGAACTGCTCGATCTCAACGTCTAGTGCATCAGCACGACGCAGCGACCGAGGAACTCACTGAAGCCATCGTTCGTTACGCAGTTGCTCGCGTTCGACTTGATCCACCGTTAGATCACGCTGCCAGCGCAGCAGAGCTACTCGCCTACACGGGCAACACGGTCACCGAAGAAGGCCTCGGCGGCATCGAAGCCTTGAGGCTGTTTCGTGAGGTACTCGCGCCGGCCACCATCAGCGTTGATCACCCGAAGTTCTTGTCGTTCGTGCCCGCTGCGCCCACCGAGGCGTCGATCTTGTTCGATCTTGTGGTGGGTGCCAGCAGTATCTATGCCGGCTCGTGGATGGAAGGCGCTGGCGCGGTTTTTGCTGAGAACCAAGCGCTGCGCTGGCTGGCCGACCTTGCCGGCCTTCCCCCTTCGGCGGGTGGCGTCTTTGTCAGTGGGGGTACCAACGGCAACTTGTCTGCGCTGATTGCCGCTCGTCACCATTGGCGCCAGAAATCGATGGGCAGCAATGATCGTGCTCGCGGCCTCATCGTCACGTCGGGTGGTGCGCATTCGTCGATAGCTTCGGCGGCGCGAGCAATGGATGCCGATGTGTTGGTTGTTCCCACTTTGGACCCCGGCCGTCTCGACGGTGCCTCGCTTGAGGTGTGCGTCAACTCGATGAGCTATCACGATCGTTCTCGTGTGTTTGCACTTGTGGCCACCAGTGGCACCACGAACGCAGGCGTCATTGACGATCTCGAACGTGCTGGCCGCGTCGCCAACGAGATGGGCGTGTGGTTCCATGTCGATGGCGCCTACGGCGCAGCGGCGTTGTGCTCACCCGCGCAGCGCCCCAAGTTCGCCGGCATCGAACGGTGCGACAGCTTCATTGTCGATCCGCACAAGTGGCTGTTTGCGCCGTTCGATTGTTGTGCGTTGATCTATCGCGACCCGGCCATAGCGCGGGCCGCGCACACTCAACACGCCGGCTATCTCGATGTGTTACACGACGATGCTGCGGCCGATGTCGAGTGGAATCCCAGCGACTATGCGCATCACCTCAGCCGTCGTGCCCGTGGATTGCCGTTTTGGTTCAGCCTTGCCACACACGGCACGCGTCGATACGCCGAGGCGATCGATATCACGATGCAACTCACTGCCCATGTGGCCGAGTTGATTCGTGAGGCAGCGCACGTAGAGCTGTTGCTCGAACCCGAGCTGTCGATTGTGTTGTTCCGTCGCCACGGCTGGAGCCCAGCTGAGTATCAGGCGTGGAGCTCGCGTGAGCTGATCAGCGGTCATGCGTTCGTCGTGCCCACCGTATGGTTGGGCGAGACCGTTCTCAGGCTTTGTTTTGTAAATCCACTGACCACCATCAATGAAGTGAGTGACATCTTGGACTCGTTGCTGTGAACGCCGATCTTGTTATCAACAACGCATTGCTCGTTGCCACGGTCGACGCGAACCGTCGCGAGTTGCCGGGCGGTTGGGTCGCAATTCGCGACGGAATCATTGTGGGGGTTGGCTCGTCATCAGACCCGTGCCCGCAGGCCGATCGGGTCATTGACGCAACCGATTGCTTGGTCACGCCGGGTCTCGTGAACACCCACCATCACCTGTACCAAAACCTCACTCGCGCGTATCCGCCGATGACCAAGGCCCCGCTGTTTGGTTGGCTCAAAGAGCTCTATCCGCTGTGGGCTGGCATCGACGAGGAAGCCGTGTTCACGTCGGCGTGGGTTGGTCTGGCCGAACTCGCGCTTGGCGGGTGCACCACCTCGACCGACCATCTGTACCTACACCCACGCGGTGCCGGCGATCTGCTTGCCGCCGAAATCGCCGCTGCCGTAGATCTCGGGATGCGCTTTCATCCCACCCGTGGCTCCATGTCGCTGTCCGAGAAAGACGGCGGTCTGCCGCCCGACATCGTGGTGCAAGACGACGACGAAATCTTGGCCCAGAGCGAAGCGGCCGTACTGCGTTTCCACGACCGCAGTCACGGCGCAATGGTGCGCGTGGCCTTGGCGCCGTGCTCACCGTTTAGCGTCACCGAGCAGTTGATGGTGCGATCTGCCGAACTCGCTGAGCGACTCGATGTTCGGCTGCACACCCACTTTGCCGAGAACTCTGAGGACGACGCATTCTCTTTGGCCACGTTTGGCTGCCGCCCAATGGAGTACCTCGAGCGCACCGGTTGGTGTGGCCCGCGCACCTGGGTTGCGCATTGCGTGATGCCGAATCACGACGAGATTCATCGCCTCGGTGCGGCTGGCGTGGGCGCGGCCCACTGCCCGAGCAGCAACATGATTCTTTCGTCCGGCATTGCGCCCATTGTCGATCTGCGTGCCGCAGGGGTGCATGTTGGCCTGGGCGTCGATGGTTCGTCGTCGGCCGACGCTGCCTCAATGTGGCTTGAGGCGCGCACCGCAATGCTGCTCGCCAAGCTGCGCGATGGCGCTCACGCTGGCCATGCTCGGATGGCGCTTGAGATTGCCACCGAAGGCGGCGCTGGTTGTCTCGGCCGCATCGGCGAGATCGGCACACTCGCAGTCGGTGCTGTTGGCGACGTAGCCGTGTGGTCGCTGACCGGCCCGGCGTTTGCAGGTGCCATTGCCGATCCCGTTGAGGCGTGGTTGCGCTGCGGGCCCGTGTCGGCGCGAGACACCATCGTTCATGGGCGCTCAATCGTGAGCAACGGTTTGCTGGTGAGTCCCGATGTCGACGACCACCTTCGCACGCATCGTCGCATCGCCGCGAGAATTCAAAACGTTTGCTAATCAAGTACCAAGGTCACTGCCGTTTCCACTCGCTACACATCGCTAGCGAGACATCGTCGCCTAGTGCGCGGTGTCAGCAACCCAGCGCGTAGGCCACAGCGGCACAAACCCGATACATGTCGTCGTCAGTAACCTCACCGACGAGACCCGTCAGGTCTCTTTGGCGCACGGTGTGGATGCCGTCGCAGTTGATGACGCTGGCGCGGCTGAGTCCTGCTGCGCTCCAGTCGAAGAGAACCTCGGCCCCGATGCCTCGGATTGACGATGTGATCTCAGCAACGGTCACGAGCTCGCGAACGTCGATCACGGCATCCCTCGTGAGCACAAGAACTGGGCGGCTCTTGCCGCCAACCGTCGTTGTCCATATCTCCTTGCGCTTCATGCGCCGCTTCCTGCGTCGTCATCCCACGTCTCGAGGGGCGTCCAATCGTCGGCGCTCTCGGGGTGTGCGATGTATGCCGCACGGTCGTGTTGCTCTTTGGCGTGCCTGACGGCTGTTGCGATCCCCTCGCGCGCAGCGGCCGAGAGTGGTACTCCGTAACGACGGGCTTCTTCGGCCAAATCGTCGTCGATGGTGAATGTTGAGCGCATCACATGATGCTAGCGCCAGACGCCATCATCTGAGTCGCGTGCGCACGCTCGAACCTGGCTGCGAGTTAACCCCAGCGGGTTTGGCCGAAGCGGTATCCCACGCTGCGCACGGTCTGGATCAGGTTCTGGTGTTCTTCGCCGAGCTTGGCACGCAGGCGGCGGATATGCACGTCTACCGTGCGGGCCCCGCCGTAATACTCGTAACCCCACACTCGGCTCAGCAGCACCTCGCGCGTGAACACTCGGCCAGGGTTTTGGGCGAGGAACTTCAGCAGCTCGTATTCCATGTAGGTGAGGTCGAGCGGCTTGCCCTCGATTGCTGCTTGGTAGGTCTCGACATTGAGCGCGAGCCCGCTGTACTCAACGAGGTCGGGCCGCGTGTCGGCGCTTGCGCCGCTGCCGTTCTTGCGCAGCATGTGCCGCAGACGAGCTTCGAGCTCGATGGGGTGAAAGGGGGTGAGGCAGAAGTCGTCGAACAGGTCGTCGCGCATGCTGAGATCGGCGAGCTGGCCTCCGCTGAGCAACACCAACAGCGGCGTTACGGGTACCTCGCGCTTGCGCAGCGCGCGGCACAGTGCCCACGCAGTTTCGGGGTCTGCATCGCAGGCGACCACGGCGCCAGCCCAACCGCCGGACGGTTCGTGGCGGGAGACATCGTCGGCGCCGGTAACGGCTTTCCACTTGTATCCGCCGAGGTCGAGTGTGCGCACGAGATCGGTGGGCGGTGGGTCACCGAAGATGGCCAGTAGTTCGGCCGACTCGCTCACAGCGACCTCAGGTACCGATCGTGCTCAAAGGCGCTCACGTGGGCTTTGTACGAGCGCCATTCGTTGCGTTTGTTGCGCAGGAACCACTCGAAGATGTGATCTCCGAGGGCTTCTTTGACGAGCTCTGATGTCTCCATCACTTTCAGCGCATCGCCCAATGAGGACGGAATCTGGTCGATACCCAAGGCGGCGAGCTGAGCGTCGTCGAGCTGGAACAAGTTGGCGTCGGCTTCGACAGGAAGCTCGTAGCTGTCGCGGATGCCGCGCATGCCTGCGGCCAGAATCACGCTGAACGCGAGATAGGGGTTGCATGCCGGATCGGGTGAGCGGTACTCGATGCGTGTGGCCATCGGGTTGCCCTTCTTCGGAATGGGCACCCGGATCAGACCACTGCGGTTGTTGCGTGCCCAACTGATGTGCACCGGGGCTTCGAAGCCAGGCACGAGTCGCTTGTAGCTGTTGACCGTTTGGTTGGTGACCGCGGTGATCTCGGCGGCGTGCCGCAACAGGCCAGCCATGAAGTGCTTGGCGATCGGCGACAGGTTGTAGGCGTCGTCGGGTGAATAGAACGCGTTCTCTTCGCCGCTGAACAGCGACAGGTGAACATGCATGCCAGAACCCTGAACACCTTCGAGTGGCTTGGGCATAAACGACGCGTGCACGCCTTGGCTTGCAGCGACTTCTTTCACCACAAGACGGAAGGTCATGATCGAGTCAGCCATGCTGAGCCCGTCGTTGTGGCGCAGGTCGATCTCGTGCTGGCTTGGCGCGTCTTCGTGAAAGCTGTATTCGACCGGAATTCCCATGGCTTCGAGCGTGCGAATGGTTTGCTTGCGCATCGAGCCCGAAATGTCGCTGGTGGTGAGATCGAAGAAGCCGGCCTCGTCGAGCGGCTCGGGTACTTGGCCGCGCTGCGGGGGAGCGAAGTAGAAGTACTCCATGTCGGGAGCAACGAAGAAGGTGAGGCCTAACGCCCGGGCGGCGGCGAGGTTGCGTTTGAGCACCTGGCGTGGATCGCCCTCGAACGGGGTGCCATCGAGATTGTGGATGTCGCAAAAGACGCGCGCCTCAGGCGTCTTGGTGTCGCCCCACGGCAACACCTCGAAGGTGTTCGCATCAGGAATCGCGAGCACGTCGCTTTCTTGCACGCGACTGAAGCCGTCGATGGACGAACCGTCGAAGGTCATGCCGTCCTCGAGAGCGTTCTCGAGTTCGACCGGGCTGATCGCGAAACTCTTCAGGTTGCCCAACACATCGGTGAACCACAGCCGCACCAAGCGGACGCCGCGTTCTTCGACAGTGTGCAGGACATAGTTGCGCTGCTCTTCGTTCATGGCTGAGCCTCTCTCGAAAAAGCGTCAGGGGCCGGACGTTCGGCCCGACCCCTGACGATACTGCTTACGTTTGAAACGGAATCAGGCTGCGCCGCAGACCGTTTCAAGGATGAGCCGGGTAACCGTGTACGGATCGACGTTGGCGTTTGGACGACGATCTTCGGCGTAGCCCTTGCCTTCCTTGGCGACCTGCCATGGAATGCGCACCGATGCGCCACGGTTGCTGACGCCAAAGCTGAACTTGTTCCACGGAGCAGTCTCGTGCTTGCCGGTGAGGCGGCTCTCGATGTCGTGGCCGTAGTTCTTGACGTGAGCTTCAACACGCTTGCTGAGTGCATGACAGGCCTTCTCGATGGCCTTGTAATCCTCGCGCATTGCCTTGGTGCTGAAGTTGGTGTGGGCGCCTGCGCCGTTCCAGTCGCCAGCGGCTGGCTTGGCATCGAAGCTGATGACTACGTCGTAGTCCTCGGCGATGCGGTGCAACAGCCAGCGGGCTACGTGCATGTGATCGCTCACGGTGAGTGCGTCGGCTGCGCCGATTTGGAATTCCCACTGGCCGGGCATGACTTCGGCATTGGTGCCTTCGATCATCAAGCCGGCATCGAGGCACGCCTGAGTGTGCTCTTCGATGATCTCGCGGCCCACAACACGACCGGCGCCAACGCCGCAGTAGTACGGACCCTGAGGGGCAGGGAAGCCATTGGTTGGGAAGCCCAGCGGAGTGCCATCAAGCTTGAGCATGGTGTATTCCTGCTCGATGCCGTAGATCATCTCTTGCTTGGCGTACTTCTTGGCTGCCTTCTCGCAGGTGGCGCGAGTGTTGGTTGGGTGTGGCTTCATGTCGGCTGCCAAGAGCACATCGCACAGCACCAAGATGTTGGTACCGCCGCGGATTGGGTCTGGACACGAGAACACTGGACGCAACACGCAGTCGCTGCTCTCGCCCGCGGCCTGGTTGGTTGACGAACCGTCGAAGCCCCAGATTGGTGGGGTGGTGACGGAGTCATTGATGATCTTGGTCTTCGAACGGAGCAACGCAGTTGGCTCAGTTCCGTCGATCCAGATGTATTCAGCTTGATAGGCCACTGGTGGTCCTTCCGAAATGGAATTGTTGAGGGCCCGGTGAGTGTGCCGGTCGAGGGTTTCGACCCCGTTGCCCGTTTGTAAACGCTGTGTGAACTCGCCCGGCGTCATTGCCGTGCAGGTTCTCCCACATTATCGAATGCAGGTCAATGGCGGAAAGTCGTGAGAGTCACGGTGGTATGGTCAGCGGCCTATGTCCACGAGTAATCGTCGCCCCAGCCGTCGTGCTGTCATGGTTGGCGCAGTCGTACTGCTGGGTCTGCTGGGTCTGCTGATAGCCGTAGCGATGGGGTTGGGCCGTGAGACAAGCACCCCGTCGATCGCCATCAACCACGGCACGGGCAAGAACGACTTGGTGGTCAGCATTGGTTTAACGGGGGGCTTTGCGCCTGCGGCCGCAGTGTTCTCAGCGGTGCCTACGTTGGTTGTGAGCGGCGATGGGCGGCTCATCACCCCGGGTGCGCAGACGGCGCAGTTCCCTGGCTCGTTGTTGGCGCCGTTGTTCGAGCGAACGATTACTGAAGGTGCGATCCAGAAAGTTCTGAATTTCGCCGATGCCTTGCGACTGCTGCAAAAGCCGCCGGTGTACGTAGCCGAACTCAATGTTGCTGACGCACCGAACACGGTGGTGGTCCTGTCCGCGAACGGGCAGACCTATACCCATTCCGCGTATGCGCTCGGGTTCGACACTCCAGAGCAGACCCCGGCCCGCCAAACCTTGGCCGATTTCGTTGCTGCGCTCAGCGATGTCAGCAAGTATTTCGGAGCTGGCAACTTGGGCGATGAGACTCCGTTTGTTGCCGAGCAATATCGGGTGCAGGCGCGCAAGATATCTGCTGAAGAGATCGCCGCTATCGAGCCGCACCCCACCACGGTGGCGTGGCCAGCAGCGGCCGGAGTATCGCTTGCATCGGCGGGTCAGTGTGTGGTCGTTCAGGCAGCCGACGTGCAGACCTTGTTTGCGGCCGCCAAGCAGACCACCGTCTTTACCGATGATGGAGTCAACTATCAGCTTGCTGCGGCCGCAATGTTGCCGGGCGATACATGCGGCACCGAAGAATTGTCGGCGCCCACCACGTAACCCCGCCACAGGCCGGCCGCCTGTTTCGGTAGCCTGCCGCTGTGACTCGGCTTCGCATTGCGCTCGCGCAGATAAATCCAACCGTCGGCGACCTACAGGGCAACCTCGCCAAGATCCTCGATTACTACGATCGGGCCGAGGCTGCGCAGTGTCACATTGTTGCGTTCCCCGAGCTGTGCATCACGGGCTACCCGCCCGAAGATCTCGTGTTGAAGCCGCGATTCGTCAGCGACAACAAAGACGTGCTGGCCGCCATTGCGGCGCGAACCGGTAACTGCGTTGCCGTCGTTGGTTTCGTAGAGAGCGATCGCGATCTGTACAACGCCGCTGCTGTGTGCGCTGGCGGCGAGATCAAAGGCACGTATCGCAAACGGTTGCTGCCCAACTACGGCGTGTTCGACGAGGCCCGCTATTTCACTCCGGGCAACGAAAGCGACCAACTCGAGTTGTACGTCATCGGTGGCGTGAAGGTTGGCGTCAGCATCTGCGAAGACATCTGGAGCCCCGTTGGCCCGCTGGCTGCGCAGGCTGCTGGTGGCGCCGAACTCAACATCAACATCAACGGATCGCCGTATCACCGCGGCAAGGTCGAGAGCCGCGAGAGCATGCTGTCTACGCGTGCCGCCGATGCCAGCTGTGCGTTGGTCTACGTGAACCAAGTGTGCGGCCAAGACGAGTTGGTGTTCGATGGCGCCTCAATGGCGTTCGATGCCGACGGCAATCTGCTGGCGCGCGCTGTTCAGTTCGAAGAAGAGCTGTTGATCACCGACATCGACATTGCGCCGGTGTTCCGCAAGCGCTTGCTCGATCCTCGCGGCCGGGTCACCGACACGCTGTTGCCAACCGTGTTCATCAGCGACGAGACCGTTACTCAACTGCATGAGTCGCCGGTTCGCATTGCGCCGTTGCTCGACCCGGTTGCCGAGATGTATCAAGCGCTGGTGCTCGGCACGCGCGACTACGTGCACAAGAACAAGTTCACCGATGTGGTCATTGGTTTGTCGGGCGGTATCGATTCTTCGATCGTTGCCTGTGTCGCTGTCGATGCCTTGGGCGCCGAACATGTGCACGGTGTCTCCATGCCCTCGCGCTACAGCAGCGACGGATCAAAGACCGACGCCAAAGCGTTAGCCGACAACCTTGGAATCGATTACCGCACGGTGGCCATCGAGCCTGCGTTCAGCGCCTATCTCGAGATGCTTGCTCCGTCGTTCGTCGATCGCGAGCCCGATCTCACCGAAGAGAACTTGCAGAGTCGTGTGCGCGGCACCACATTGATGGCGCTGTCGAACAAGTTCGGCTGGATGGTGCTCACCACCGGCAACAAGAGTGAGATGGCCGTTGGGTACTTCACCATTTACGGCGACAGTGTGGGTGGCTACGCAGTCATCAAAGACGTGTTCAAGACAAGCGTGTACGACCTGTGCCGCTATGTGAATCAGCGCGCGGGATACGAGCTGATCCCCGAAGATGTCATCACCAAACCGCCGTCAGCCGAGCTACGTCCCGATCAGCGTGACGACCAGTCGTTGCCTCCATACGAGGTGCTCGATCCGATTCTCGAGATGTACATCGAGGAAGATCGCATCGCCACCGAGATCATCGCTGCGGGTCACGACGAAGCGATGGTGCGGCGCATCACCCGCCTTGTCGACACCAATGAATACAAGCGTCGTCAGTGTCCTCCGGGAGTGCGAGTGAGCATCAAGGCGTTCGGTAAAGATCGCCGACTGCCCATTACAACCACCTACCGAGGCTGACCCGATAGCGCCAGTGGCTGAACACCGTGATCGAGGCGCAGCAGGCGCCAAGTATTGCCGGAAGCCACATGCCATGCGCTGCGAACGCGGCTGTGGCCGGAGCCGACATCACGGCTCTCCCCAATGTGCCGCCGGCAATCACGAAGCCGAGTCCCATCGACGGATGCTCGGGCACCAAGTTGCTGGCCAACGGCAGCGCCGAGACGATTGCGAACTCGAACGCACCGATGTACAGCGCTAACAGCGGCAACGCGATGTATACGTGGCTCGAGGTGGCTGCGAGCGCAATGCCAAACGGAATGATCAGCGCCGCGCCAGAGATGGCTGAGCGTTGTTTGCCCCATCGATCGGAGAAGCGAATCATCGAAGAAGTTGCGATGAGTTCTACGGCGCCGAAGCCGAAGATAACAATGGCGATGTCAGTGTCGCTAAAGCCAAAGTTGTCCTTCAGCCATTTGCCGAATGTGACGAACACGCTTTGTGCGCACGCGGTGAGGGCAAGCATGGCGACGATGACCCACCAGCCTTTGCCCAGCCGGGGCTTCACGTGATCAGCCGTTCGTGGCACACGGGATGGGGCCGCCTCGTCGGGCAGGTGCTGACGCAAGAATGCCGAGCAGCAAATGATGGCCACCGCGGCAACGGCGTAGCCCCATCGCCAAGAGGTGGCGCCGGTGACGAGTCCCATGATGACAACGCCGATGAACAGGCTGCCCGCCCACGCAGTTTCGGTGAGGCCTACGGCGCGGCCGCGCTGCTCGTACGCGACACGATCAGAGAGCCACGAAATGACACCGACGTCGAACACGATCTTTGCCATTGTGAGGAAGGCGAGGCACACGCCCAACTGGTAAATGTTGCGACTCGCAGCGCAACCGGTGGCGGAAATAGAGAGCGCCAGTAAGCCGCCACAGATGGTCGTGCGCCGTGTTGCCCGGGTAGCAATGCGGCCCAGTATCGGAGCTGCGAGTCCGCCGAGCTCGCCCACAGCGAGCGCTGCTCCCACGGCCGGCAGCGACGCGTGCATATTGCCCGAGATTGTGGCGAGGAACGGCGGCGCGAATCTGTAGGCGCTGTTGGCTCCAATCTTGGCGATCGTGAGCGGAGTAATTGCCCGGCGCACTTCGGGTGCATACGAGGTATCGAGACGGGCGGACAGCACGGTTGGTCACAGTACCGAGCTTGAGTCCCGAACAAGTCCGTTCGGCGCTGAGCGTGCGCGGCCAATCGTGTCGCGGTGTCGTGGCTTTCGACCGATAACCTGTCCAACCCGTGGCCCTGATTGTTCAAAAGTTTGGCGGTACTTCGGTAGCCGACCCCGATCGCATGCGTGCGGTTGCCGAACATGTCGCGTTCACCAAGCGCCATGGCAACGACGTTGTTGTCGTTGTTAGCGCGATGGGCAAGACCACCGACAATCTGATTTCGTTGGCCACGCAGGTCTCCAATACCCGCTCCGGCCGCGAGATGGACATGCTGCTCACCACGGGCGAGCGCATGTCGGCTGCATTGGTCTGCATGGCCATCAGCGACCTCGGCATCGACGCAGTCAGCTTCACCGGCAGCCAGGTGGGCATCATCACCGACAACAAGCACGGCAAGGCCAAGATCATCGAGGTCAAGGGCGACCGTGTTCGCGAGGCCTTGGCCCAGGGCAAGGTGTGCGTCGTTGCTGGCTTCCAAGGTGTGAGCAACGAGAACGAAATCACCACGCTTGGTCGTGGCGCCAGCGATCTCACCGCCTCAGCGCTTGCACAGGCGCTCAACGCCGATGCCTGCGAGATCTACACCGATGTCACGGGCGTGTTCACCGCCGATCCTCGTATCGTGCCGCAAGCTCGCAAGTTGGCTCACGTCAACTTCGATGAAATGCTCGAGATGGCGGGTGCCGGCAGCAAAGTGCTTGCACTGCGCAGTGTCGAGTTTGCTCGTAACCACAATGTTCCCCTCCATGTCCGTTCGAGCTTCACATGGGAGCCGGGCACATGGGTGAGCTCGAAGGAGCCAGGCATGGAAGAGCCCATCGTTTCGGGTGTTGTCACCGACACCAGCGAAGCCAAGGTCACCGTCATTGGTGTGCCCGACCGTCCCGGCATTTCAGCGGCGCTGTTTGAGCCGCTCGCTGATGCCAACGTGAACGTCGACATGATCGTGCAGAACACCTCGAAAGAGGGAACCACCGACATCAGCTTCACGATGCCCAAGGCAGACATGGCCGTTGCCGAGCAGATCGTTGCTCGTGTCGCAGCCGAGATCGGTGCGGTGGGCGTGAACCACAACGCCAGCATCTCCAAGATCAGCCTTGTTGGTGCCGGTATGAAGACCAGCCCTGGCATCGCCGCCAAGATGTTTCGGGTGTTGGCCGATAACGGCGTGAACATTGAGATGATCTCGACGTCGACAATCCGCATCAGCGTGGTGTGTTCGGCAGCCGATCTCGAAACGGCTGCTCGTTGCTTGCACACAGCGTTTGGCCTCGACAGCGGCCAGGCCTACGCAGCGCCACTTCCCGAGCGCAAGTGAGTCGGCGTCGTCCCCAACTCGTTCCTTGGCGCACAGCCGGCCGCGTCAGCGAAGGCCAAAAATCGGCCGACGATGTCGTGCGCGAAATCGGTTGGGTCTTCAACAACGAAACCGGTGAGACGCTTGATCTAGCGGAGTTCACCAACACCGGTGACCACGAGATTTTCGCCTATCTCGAAGCCTTCAAACTTCGTACCGACGATCTGCCCAAGCAGACCATCGTCGAGATTGGCTCAGGCATCGGTCGCATGACCGCCGGTTTCAGCCGGGCCTTCGCGCAAGTGATTGCATGCGACCTCGACGCCGCCTTTCTCGAGCGCTGCCGTCAGACCGTTGCGCAGTTCGGCGAGGTGTCGCGGTTGCGCACCTGTCACGTTGCCGATGGCCGCACCCTTGCCATCTCCGACGGCGAGGCCGATATCGCTTTCAGCTACATCACCTTGCAGCACTGTCAGCACGACGATGCGTTGTCGTTGGTCACCGAGGCAGCCCGGGTGACTAAGCCAGGCGGACACATCGCCCTCAACTTCCGCACTTGGCAGCCCATCGATCTGGCGTTGTGGCCGTTGGGCAAACTGATGCGCGCAATGTGGCACTTGCCTCGAGTTGGCCCGTGGCTTGCTCGCCGCCGGTTGGCGTCACGATTGGGTTGGCAGGCCAACCGTTTGTCACCCGACGAAGTGTCACGCCACCTCGCTGACCTGCCCTACAAGTTCGCAACCCGCGTCATTTACCACTCGCCGCATCGCCGACTCAAGGCTCGCAACGACGCCGAGCTGCGCACATTCGAGGGCGTGAACCGCAGCCACTGGTGGCTGATTGCGGAACGTTCGTAGCGCTATCGGCGCTGCTTGGAGCACTAATTCCCGATCGATCTGGGGCACTTGGGCGTTAGCCTCGGATGCATGAAAATTGGTGTGGTGGGAGCAACAGGTCAGGTCGGCAGCGTCATGCGCGCCATCCTCGCCGAACGAAATTTTCCGGTCAGCGAAATTCGCTTCTTTGCATCGTCGCGCTCCGCCGGCACCACGTTGCCCTGGGGCGATCGCCAGATCACGGTCGAAGATGCCGAGACCGCCGACCCGTCAGGGCTCGACATTGCCCTGTTCTCTAGTGGCGCTTCGTCGTCACGCGTGCTCGCACCGCGCTTCGCTGCCGCCGGTGTGATGGTCATCGACAACTCGTCGGCGTGGCGCATGGACCCCGAGGTTCCGCTCATTGTCAGCGAGGTCAATCCCAGCGAAATCGCGAACGCCCAAAAGCGCATCATCGCCAACCCCAACTGCACCACGATGGCCGCGATGCCCGTGCTCAAGCCATTGCACGACGAGGCCGGCCTTGTGCGCCTCATCGTCAGCACCTATCAGGCCGTGAGCGGCGGCGGTCTTGCCGGCGTCGACGAACTCGACACGCAGGCCCGCCAAGTGGCCGATCGAGCCCGCGACTTCACCTATCACGGCGATGCGGTTGAGATGCCGACGCCAACCAAGTTCACCAAGCCCATTGCGTTCAACGTGTTGCCGTTTGCTGGCAAGTACGTAGACGATGGTTCGTTCGAAACCGACGAAGAGCAAAAGCTGCGCTTTGAGAGCCGCAAGATCTTGGCGATCCCCGACCTGCGCGTCAGCGGCACTTGCGTGCGCGTGCCCGTCTACACGGGTCATTCGCTCAGCATCAACGCCGAGTTCGAACGCGCTATCAGCGTTGCTCGTGCCCTCGAACTGCTTGGCGGCGCGCCCGGTGTTGAGTTGCTCGATGTGCCCACTCCGCTCGAGGCTGCTGGCGCTGACCCAAGCTTCGTAGGCCGTGTTCGCTCAGACTCCTCGGTAGATGGCGGTCGTGGTTTGGCGTTGTTCGTCAGCAACGACAACCTGCGCAAGGGTGCAGCACTCAACGCCGTGCAGATCGCCGAACTCTTCATCTAACCCTGCGCGCGCCCAGGCGTCCTCACCCTCGCCCTCACCCTTGCCCTCACCCTTGCCCTCACCCTTGCCCTCACCGGTTTGTTGAAGGCAATTGGTCAACCCCCAACCTGTTGTCTTCAACAAACGCTTTGTTGAAGGAAAGTGGCGGTTGAAGGAAAGTGGCGGTTG
>JBAXER010000023.1:0-36475 GCA_037140375.1 Actinomycetota bacterium | reverse complement strand
TGAAGCGTCGATACGCGAGTTCTTTGCTGGGCCTGAACCACAGTTCATCACTCACTCGCCACTGCTCTTTCACGAGTTCGCGCTTGAGGATTTTGTTGGTCTGCGTCATCGGGAAATCGGTGACGATGCGCACGTAGGTAGGCGCCCACTTCGAGCCCAGATCAGATTGCTCTGACAAGAAGGTTGCAAATGCAACTGGATCGAACGCCGTGGCGTCGGTGAGCTGCAGGGCGATCATCACCCGGTCGCCGATCTCGGCATCGGGCACTCCGTAGGCCGCCGCCAGCACCACGCCGGGGTAACGCATCAAGATTCGTTCGATGGGGGCACCAGAGAAGTTCTCGCCATCGACGCGAATCCAATCGGCGCTGCGGCCCGCGAAATAGAAGAATCCTTCTGCATCGCGGTAGGCCAAATCGCCGGTCCAGTACGCGCCGTCGCGCAGGCGTTCGGCGTCGGCCTCGGGGTTATTCCAGTAGCCCTCAAACGTGCCGCGGGTTCCGTTGACGATCTCGCCAATTGCCTCATCGGAGTTCAGCAACTTGCCGCTGTCATCGAACTCGGCACGTGGGCACTCGAGTCCGGTGTCGGCATTGAGCACCCGAATGGTCGGCGCACCAACACCCAGTGCACCTTGGGGCATGCCCGGCACACGAATGATCGAGGCGCCGGTTTCGGTTTGGCCGTAGCCATCGCTGAGCCGGCAACCAAAGCGCTCGGCGAACCGCGCCAGATCGCTCTCGGCGGCTTCGTTGCCATAGCCGCGCACCAATGGATTGTCAGCGTCGTCGGGCAGCTCTGGCGTGGCCAACACATAGGCCAACGGCTTGCCCACATAGTTGAAGTAGGTGGCGTTGAACCGACGCACGTCGGGCAGGAAACCACTGGCGCTAAAGGTGCGCCGCAGCGCCACCGCTGCGCCGGAAACCACGCTGGGCGCCCAGGCTGTGAACAATGCGTTGCTGTGAAACAACGGCATCGAGATGTAGGTGACGTCGGTTTCGCACAGTGCCGTAAGTCCCATCATCGAACCGGCAACATTGTGCAAGCGACCGTGCGAGGTGATGACTGCTTTGGGCGCCCCGCTGGTGCCACTGGTGAACAGCAACAAGAACTGCGTCTCGGGTTGATAGTCGGTGGCAACTGCATCGGCGCCGCGATAAGGCGTCAAAGCGGCGGCGTATTCGGGGGTGTCGACCACGAGCACACGATTGTTCGCTGCCCCAAGATCGAGGCCATCGAGCAGATGCACTTGGCTTGGTTCGGTAATCACGATCTGACACCCAGTGAACGTAATGTCACGAGCGAGTTCGGCACCGCGCCGTGTGGGGTTGATACCCACCACCGTGGCACCGACGAGCGCTGCTGCACCAAGCCACATCGTGAAGTCGGGAACATTTTCGAGCAACACCCCAATGTGTGGCGGACCGTCTTGGCGCATCTGTGTGAACAGCGCGGCCCGTGCCGCACATTGTGCGACCCACTCTCGGTAGGTGATGACCGTGTCCTCAAACAACACCGCCGGACGGTCGTCGTTGGCGCGGGCAAGAACGTGATCGGCAAACGTTGGCACGATGAGTGATGTTACGTCAGCGTGGCGAATACGGTTGCAATTCAGCGACGCCCGAGCAACGATGACGGCGTGCCAACCGACGTCATTGGAGCCTGTCCCCTCGATTGCCCAGATGCATGCAGTTGGGTCGTCACGGTCAACGACAACGGTCAGGCAGTGAAGCTGCGCGGCAACGCCGATCATCCGCACACCCGCGGTGGGCTGTGCGTGAAGGTGAACCCGTATCTCGAGTTCAGCAACGACCCATCGCGGCTGTTGCACCCAATGAAACGGGTGGGTCCCAAGGGCTCGGCGCAGTTCGAACGCATCTCGTGGGACGAAGCGCTCACCACGATGGCTACCAAGCTCAGCGGCATTATCGCCGAGCACGGCGGCGACTCCATCTGGCCGTTCGATGGCACCGGCACCGTTGGCTACCTTCAGGGTTGCGGGGCGCCACACCGCTTCTGGAACGCCATTGGTGCGGCACGTCACCACACCAGCATCTGCTCGATCTCGGGTCATCTCGGGATGAGCTATAGCTCGGGGTCGGCCGCCGGCATGGACCCCGAAGACATCGTGCACTCGAAGCTCATCGTCTTGTGGGGATCAAACACACTCACCTCGAATCAACACCTCTGGCCGTTCATTGAGCAAGCCCGCGCCCTCGGCGCCTACGTGGTGTCCATCGACCCTGTGCGGCACCGCACAGCCGAACGCTCCGATCAACACATTGCTCCGCGCGTCGGCACCGACGCAGCGCTGGCGCTGGGCTTGTGCCATGTGATCGCCAACGAAGGCGTCGATAGCCACTTTCTCGCTGACCGCACTTCGGGTTGGGCTGCGTTCGAGGATTCGCTGGTCGACTACTCACCCAGTCGCGTCGCCGAGATCTGCGACATACCTGCCGAGGTCATCATCGATCTCGGTAGGCGGATGGCGACCACGCGGCCAATGGCCATCAAGCTCGGCCAGGGCATGCAGCGCCACAGCCATGGCGGTCAGACCGCGCGAGTGATCTCGTGCCTACCCGCACTCACCGGCGACTATGGGCGGCCCGGCGGCGGGCTTGTCTACAGCACATCGGATGCGTACATGCTCAACGGCTACAAGCTGTCCCGACCCGACCTTCGCGTCGGCGATCGTCAGACATTGGTGATGACCCGATTGGGCCGCGAGTTGCAGCGCGCCGACGCCAACGTGAAGGCGTTGTTCGTGATGGGCGCCAACCCAATGGTGTCGAACCCCGACCAGCGCTTGGTGCGCGAGCAACTGTCACGCGACGACCTGTTCACCGTGGTGTTCGATGCGTACCAAACCGACACCGCGGCCTACGCCGACCTCTTGCTGCCATCTACCTTGCAGACCGAACACACCGAGATCATGGAGTCGTTCGGGCACCTCTATCTCAACTGGAACGAACCAGCGGTTCAGCCACCCGGCGAGTGCCTGAGCAAGACCGAGTTCATGCGTCGCCTCGCAGCAGCAATGGGCCTCACCGAGCCCTCACTGTTTGCTTCCGATCTCGAACTGGCGGCCGATCTGTTGGATGCTCCGTTGTGGCGCGAGGCCGGCATTGGTGTGGCCGAATTGCGCGCTGCAGGCTGGCTGCGCATTCCTGGCACTGAGGCCTACTCGCCGTTCGCAACACGATTCGCTACCGCATCGGGTCGGTTCGAGTTCGCGTCAGATCGCGCCGAGCGCGACGGACACGGACGCCTTCCAAACTTTCGGCCACCCAGCGAGGCCGCGACCGACGAGCCCGGAACCTTCGCTCTCGTTTCGCCAGCAAGCCATTTCTATGTGAACTCGGTGTTCGCAGGTATCGACCGCAACATCGAACGCAGTGGCGAGCCCACCGTCATCGTGTGCGAGCACGACGCAACACAGCAAGCATTGGTGCATGGCGAACTCGTATCGATCAGCAACGACCGGGGCTCGTTCGTTGCTCGTCTCGTCGTTGGCCCTGCAGCCCGCCCCGGCGTTGCGGTGACCGCTAAAGGCGCCTGGACCAAGGCATTTAGCGATGGCCACTCAGTGAATGTCACTGTGGCCGAACGCGATAGCGATATGGGCGCTGGCGCCGTGTATCACGACAACCGCGTGCGCATCAGCGCCTACCAGCCGCGGAACTGAACCTCGCGGCGTTCGATAAACGCAGCGACGCCCTCTTTGAAATCGTCGGTCTGACTGGCCAACTCTTGCGCCCACGCTTCGTCTTCGAATGCAGCTTTGCGGTCGCTGTCGAGCGAACGGTTGAGCAACCACTTCGCTAACGACACGGCCTTGGTTGGGCCATTTGCCAAGCGTGCTGCCCACTCGGTGGCAGCATCGGCGAGGTCGGCGGCGGGCACCACTTTGTTGATCAGGCCAATGCGCTCGGCGTCGGTGGCCGAAAGATCGTCGCCAAGGAAGATCAATTCTTTGGCCTTGGCCAAACCAATCATGCGCGGCAGCAAGTAGGCGCCGCCGCCATCGGGCGTAATGCCACGACGCACGAACACCTCGATGAAGCGACTGGTATCGGCAGCAATGATGAGGTCGCACGCCAGCGCGATGTGAGCACCAATGCCCGCAGCAGTTCCGTTGACAGCACAAATGACGGGCTTCTCGCAATCGAGAATACTGCTCACCAGACGCTGTGCACCGCGCTTGATGTTGCGGCCGACATCGCCCATTGTTCGCTCTGGCGCACCTTCGGGGCGTGGCGACTCGGGGATACGCGAGACGCGTAAATCGGCGCCGGTGCAAAAGTGCTTGCCGTTGGCGGTGAGCACAACGACTCGCACATTGAGATCGCCGCTGGCCGCTTCGAAGAGCTCGATCAGGTGGTTGCGCTGATCGGGCGTAAGCGCGTTGGCCGCATCGGGGCGGTTCAGCGTGATGCGGGCAATGCCGTCTTCGCAGCTGTACAGGAGGTCATCGGTATCGGTCATCGTGCGCCCTTCAGCGTGCAGTAACGGTTTGTGTGTCGCGCCCACTGTGCAGCACGGTTCCGGGAGTTGCTCCGGTGGGTTGACCATTCTCAATGATCGACACGCCGTTCACAAACACTCGAGACACGCCCTGCGAGCCAGCAGTGAGGCGAGCCGAGTTGCCCGGCAGGTCGACGACCAACGCAGCCTGATCGCTGTCGACGGTGGCGGGGTCGAAGATGAAGATGTCGGCATTTGCGCCCTCGCGCAGCACGCCGCGATCGCGTAGACCAAACAACTCGGCTGGCGCCGATGTCATCAACTGCACGGCCCGCTCTACGGAGACCAGCTGACGCCCGCGAATGCAGTCGGCCAAGAAACGAGTGGGATATGGCGCTCCGCACATACGGTCGAGATGGGCGCCAGCGTCGCTGCCGCCGATCATTGCCCGAGGGTCGTTCCAGAGCTCGGCGCGCATCCGCCATGACTCGTCGTCGTCGTCTTGCGGTGTTGGCCACAACACGGTGCGGCAGTCGTCGGCACAAACGATGTCGAGCAAGGTGCCAAAGTTGCTGCGGCCTCGCTCGGCGGCAATGTCTTTAACGATGCGACCCTTGAGGCCCTCGTTGGCTGCTGAGTAGGTATCGCCAATGACGTACTCGCTCCAGTCGGCGAGACGACGGAACACACCCGCAGCGGGTGACTGCGAGAGCTCGAGCAGGCGCACACGGGTATCGGCATCGTTGAGTCGAGCGACGCGCTCGGCCACGGGCACGCCGAGCACCTGCTGCCAACCCGGGATGAGCCACAGACCGCAGAACGTAGCAAAGCTCATGTTCATAGGAACCTGCACCGGCATGGTGAGCGCTACGACGCGACCGCCAAGTTCGGTGGCGCGATCGCTGGCAAGCACCTGGCGTGGCACACGCTCGGGAACACGTGAATCGACGGACAACACGTTCCAGTTCATGGGGCGGTTGGCTGCCGCGCTCATCCGCCCAAGCAGTTCGATTTCGTCGTCGGCAAATTGATCGAGGCATCCGGGCACGATGCCCTCAAGCGTGGTGCCCTCGTGCATGCCGGTCTCTTCGCAGAGCGCGATGAGTTCGTCGGGCGTTGCCCAGCGACTCGCAACGGGTTCGCCCTCGCCGTCGCTGTGCGAGGTGCTGTTAGTAAACGAGAACCCAAGCGCACCGGCGCGAATTGCAGCAGCCAACTCGGCGCGCATGGCCTCAACCTGAGCGGGGTCGGCAGCGCTGCCAACGGCTTCGCCGCCCATCACGTAGCGACGGATCGCGCAGTGACCCACGAGGAACCCTGCGTTCACCGAGATGTTGCCCTCAAGGCGACCGAGATACTCAGCGAAGGTTTCCCAGCTCCAGTCGGTGCCGTGTTCGAGCGCCGCGAGCGGCATGCCCTCGACCTTGGCCATCATCTTGCGCAGATAGTCGGCATCACCTGGAATCAAGGGCGCCAACGTAAAGCCACAGTTGCCACCGATCACTGTGGTGACGCCATGGTTGCTCGACGGGCTTGCGGTGGGATCCCACAGCAACTGAGCGTCGTAGTGCGTGTGCGGATCGACGATGCCCGGAGCAACGACGAGGCCAGTGGCATCGAACACTTCGGTGGCTGAGTCGGTGATTTTTCCGATCGCAACGATGCGGCCATCGCGCACGCCGATGTCGGCAACCACTGCTGCGGCACCGGTGCCATCGATCACCGTGCCACCTGAAACGATGAGATCGAACATTGCCCTGCTCTCCATTGGAGCTCCCCATTAGAATCTGACGGACCGTCAGATTCTAGACTGTCGGCGGCCTCACAAGGGCCACGAGGTACCGCTCATTCATTCAGAGCTACACAGGGGGACACGACATGTCGAAGCATTATCGGTTATTGATCGGCGGCGAATGGGTCGACGGAGCCAACGGCACCTACAGCATCGTGAACCCCGCTACCGAAGAGATCGTTGGCGAAGCGCCCGAGGCCTCAGTAGACCAAGCGCTGGCCGCCGCACGCGCCGCGCAAGAGGCGTTCCCCAAGTGGGCCAGCACTCCCCCAGCAGAGCGTGCCCGCCTGCTCGACGCCGTCACCACCAAGCTGCGCGAGCGCGCCGGCGATCTTGTGCCGCTGATCATCAGCGAGACCGGCGCCACCGCAACGGTGGGGTCACGCATGCAAGTGCCAGTGGCCATCGAGCGCTTCGAGCGCTACTCACGCGGCGCGATGAAAGACCTCAACATCCCGCTCTCGCCATCGCCAACGCAGGCCACTCCCCTTGCTCCTGGCGGACTCATCGGCGCTGTGGTGAACCGTCAGCCCGTTGGCGTGGTCGCCTGTATTTCGCCATACAACTTCCCGCTCGTGAACATGGTCGGCAAGATCGCTCCGGCGCTTGCCGTGGGTTGCACCGTCGTGATGAAGCCAGCACCACAAGATCCGCTTGCTGTCATCGAACTCGCAGAGATCATGCACGAAGTCGGTTTCCCGCCGGGCGTCATCAACGTGATCACCTCGTCGCGCCCAGAGCCATCGGTGGCGCTCACCGAAACGCGCGACGTCGACATGGTCAGCTTCACCGGTTCTACCGGCGTGGGCGAGCGCATCTTCGAAGCAGGCGGCAAGACCATGAAGCGCCTGCTGCTCGAACTCGGCGGCAAGGGTGCGGGCCTCGTGCTCGCCGACGCCAACCTCGATGTGGCCGTTGGCGCCATCGGCAGCGTTTGGTCATTCCACACCGGCCAGATCTGCACCGCCCCAACCCGCGCCATCGTGCACCGCAGCCGCTACGACGAACTCGTCACCCGTCTCACCACATACGCATCGCATCTCAAGGTGGGTGACCCCACGGCCGCCGACACCTTGGTGGGCCCAGTCATCTCGGCCGCTCAGCGCGACCGCATCGAGGGATACATCGCTGCTGGTGCCAACGAAGGCGCCGAGATCGTGGTCGATGGTCGCCGTCCAGCCCATATGGACCGCGGCTTCTACGTCGCTCCAACCCTGATCGCCAACTGTCGTCAAGGCATGACCCCAGTGCAAGAAGAGATCTTCGGACCCGTGGTTGTGGTTGTTCCGTTCGATGAAGACGACGAAGCCATCTCGATCGCGAACAGCACCGACTTTGGTTTGTACGACTACGTGTTCAGCACCGACAGCGACCGCGCCTATCGCACCGCCAAGCAATTGCGCAGCGGCAACGTGGGCATCAACACGGCGCAACGCAACCACGACGCACCGTTTGGTGGTTTCAAGATGAGCGGCGTGGGTCGCGACGGCGGCGACTTCGGCATGATTGCCTACACCGAGATGCAGACCATCGTCTGGCCCGGCTGAGGCCAGTTGAGGCCAGGCACCGGACGAGCTCAGCTCAACGGCAACACGATGTCGGTTGCGAACTGATCGATGTAGCCCTTGTAGGCCGCCGCAACTTCGTTGAGGTTGCGGCGATCGCCGGCGCTCACGTTGCCCATCGCCCACGGCATGCAGATAGTGCCCGTGATACCGAGCTCTTCTTCGGCGCGGCGGTAGATGTCGAGCGTTGGCATTTCGTAAAGACCACAGATGATCTCGAACGACGATGTGTCGCGATCTTCGGCTGCCAACAACTCTTTGAGCCGACCCACATGGTGTGCGGCTTCGTCCCACGGATAGGCGTTACCGATCCATCCGTCGGCGTAGCGAGCAGCACGCTTCAGCGCAGCGTCGGTGTGGCCTCCGGTATAGATGGGCACCGGCGTTGGCGGATGCGGCTCGAGGGTGAGCGCCGGGATGTCGTAGTACTCGCCGTGCCACTCGACCCATCCGCCCTTCCACAATTCGCGCAGCGCCGGAATCATCTCGTTGAGCCGCTTGCCGCGGTTCGAGAAATCTTGACCCTGCAGGTCGAACTCTTCCTTCATCCAGCCGGCGCCGGCGCCGAGCGCAACGCGACCATTTGAGAGCACTGCAGCAGTGGCCACTTCTTTGGCCACTTGCAAGATGGGCCGATGACCGGCGATGTAGATATTGGTGGTGAAGTGCAGCTGCGTGGTGACGCTGCTCATTGCACCAATGAGCACCCACGGATCTGGCCATGCCGTCTCGGGAGCCCAGATGGGTCGCCCGTCGGGGTGCGGCGAGTAGGGGTACTTACTCACGAGCTCGCGCGGGTACGCAAGGTGATCGCTAATCAGCAGGCCGTGGTATCCGGCTTGATCGAGCAGTTGCGCAATGTGCACCAATTCGTTGGTGTTCATGAATGCAGTGGCGCACCAAAACTTCATCGTGAGGCGCGGGTCATGCCGAGGCCAACAGTGGCCACGATGTCTCGCTGAATTTCGTTGACGCCGCCACCAAAGGTGTTGATCTGCGCCATGCGACCGGCCTGCTCGACTTCGCCGTGCAGCACTGCGCCGGGCGACCCGAGACGGAGGTGACCGTATGGTCCGAGAATTCCGATGAGCAGCTTGTACACCTCGACGGCGCGCTCGGTGCCAAACACCTTGACCGACGATGACGCCTGTGGTGTGAGCGTGCCGTCGTTGACAGAGCGCACGAGCTTCCAGTTCATCAGCTTGAGCGCCTCGAGGATGGCCTTGCACTTCGCGAAGTCGGCTTGCACCCATGGAAGATCGAGCATGCGCTGATCGTTGGCTGCGCCCGATGGCTCGAGCGATGCCCAAGCAACGACGTCGTCGTACAGACGATGCGTGAGACCGGTGAGCGCTGCGAGGCCAACTCGCTCGTGATTGAGCTGCGTGGTGATGAGCTGCCAGCCGCGGTTGATCTCGCTGACCACATTGCCCTTCGGCACGCGCACATCGGTGTAGTACGTGGCAGTTGTGACGTTGCCGCCAACCGTGGTGATGGGCGTCCACGAAAAGCCAGGTGCGTTGGTGGGCACGATGATGATCGAGATGCCCTTGTGCTTGGGCGCTTCGAGGTCGGTGCGACATGCCAGCCACACGTAGTCGGCCTGGTTGGCTCCGCTGGTGTACACCTTGTTGCCGTTGATGACCCATTCGTCACCATCGAGCACCGCAGAGGTGCGCAGCGACGCAAGGTCGGTGCCCGACTCGGGCTCGGTGTAACCAATCGCAAAGTTTGTCTCGCCGGCCAAGATGCCAGGCAGGAACTGATCCTTTTGCTCTTGCGTGCCGTAGGCGATGAGCGTGGGGCCAACCGTGTTGATCGTGACGAAGGGAAACGGTGCGTGAGCGCGTTGCACTTCGTCGAACAAAATGAACTGGTCGGTGGGTGGTCGACCCTGGCCGCCGAACTCTACTGGCCACCCGAGACCAAGCCAGCCATCGGTGCCCATCTGGCGCACGATGCGGCGGAACTCGGGGTTGCCTTCGCCACTGTCGCCCATGTTGTCGCGCACCTCGCGGGGCAACAACCAAGCGAAGTATTCGCGCAGTTCTTTACGGAGGTTTTCTTGTTCTGGAGTTTCAGCGAGGTGCATGCGAAACCCAAGAATAGTCGATGCTACGTTTGTTTCTGACACCGTGTCAGAAACTTTGTCGAAGGATTTTTTCGGGAGTCTTGGCAGGGTTCGCAGCACGGTTCGCTTCAGGATTCACAGCAGGTCGGCGCGGGTGCGCCACAGAGTTATCAAGGGGATATTCGTGTCGGGTTACTTACAGGACAAAGTCATTGCCATCACCGGTTCCGGCCGCGGCATCGGCCGATCGATTGCACTGCTCGCGGCGGCCGAAGGCGCCCGCATCGTGGTGGCCGACTTCGGTGTGAGCATGGACGGCAACGAGCCAAGCTCCGAGGTGGCCGACAGCGTGGTTGCTGAGATCAAAGCAGCCGGCGGCGAGGCAGTGGCCATCGCCAGCGACGTGGGCACCATGGCGGGCGGCGAGAGCATCGTCACCGCCGCACTCGACACCTACGGCCGCATCGACGGCGCCGTGTGCGTGGCCGGCATCTTGCGTGAGCGCATGCTGTTCAACATGAGCGAAGAAGAGTTCGACGATGTCATTCGCGTTCACCTCAAGGGCACGTTCACTGTGTACCGCGCAGCAGCTGCAGCGATGCGCAAGCAGCCCGAAGGCGGCAGCCTCATTGCTTTCACCAGCGGTGTGTGGGCGTTGGGTTCTGTGGCCCAGGCCAACTACGCAGCGGCCAAGGGCGGCATCGTGAGCTTGTCGTATTCAGCAGCTGTTGGCCTCGAGCGCTACGGCGTGCGCGCCAACGTGATTGCTCCCGTGGCCCGCACCCGCATGAGCGCAAACGTGCCCATGCAGCTGGCCGAAAATGGCGAGCCCGAAGACATCGCCCCAATGGCGGTCTACTTGCTCAGCGACAAGAGCAAGCACATCACCGGTCAGGTCTACTCAGCCGTCGGCAACAAGATCGCTGTGTGGAGCCAGCCCAAAGAAGTACGCGCGATGTACAACGACACCCGCTGGACACCAGAGCTCATCGAAGAGCGTCTGCCAGCCACGGTGAAGTTCGAGCGTTTGCCGTTCCTCGATATGGTCGAAGAGATGAAGCGCGCCGCAGCCGCGAAAGAAACGCCGAACTGATGAACGGGTCGATGTCGGCAACCGAGACGTCGCACGCGCCTTTCACGTCGATGTCCGACGACGACTTCCGCAGCCACGCCCAGCAGTGGCTGGCTGCCTCAGTCGTCGGCGAATATGCCGAGCTCAAGGGCCGCGGCGGCCCCGGCGACGAAGAGGTGGGCTTCGACGTACGTGTCGCCTGGGAGCTCGAACTCGGTCGCGCCGGGTGGATCGGTCTCGGCTGGCCCGAGTCACATGGCGGACGCGGCGCGTCGGTGAACCAGCAGATCATTTGGGCCGAGGAATACACACGGGCACAGGCACCCGCACGCGTGAACCACATGGGCGAACACCTGCTTGGCCCAACGCTCATCGAATACGGCACAGCGGCACAGTGCGAGCGCTTTCTGCCCGGCATTCTCGACGGCACCGAGCGTTGGTGCCAGGGTTACAGCGAGCCCAATGCAGGCAGCGATCTCGCCAACGTGCAGACCAAAGCAGTGCTCACACCATCGTCCAGCGGGTCCGATGCTGCAGATGCGCAGTGGGTGCTCAACGGACAAAAGGTGTGGACCTCGCTGGCTCACGTGAGCCACTGGTGCTTCATTGTCGCTCGCACCGAAGCCGGATCATCACGCCACAAAGGCCTGTCGTTCTTGCTCGTTCCGATGGACCAGCCTGGCGTCGAGACGCGCATCATCCGTCAGATCACTGGCGGCGGCGAGTTCAACGAAACCTTCTTCACCGATGCGGTCACCCCCGCCGACATGATCGTGGGCGATCCCGGCGAAGGCTGGCGCGTGGCGATGGGTTTGCTCGGGTTCGAGCGCGGCATCTCGACACTTGCTCAGCAAGTTGGTTTCGAACGCGAACTCGAAGGCGCCATCGAGCTTGCCCGCCAACACGGCAAGCTCGATCACCCCGTGATTCGCCAACGTCTCGTCAAAGCGCACACCGGCCTGCAGCTCTTGCGGTGGAACGCTCTGCGCTCGATGGGTGCCGGCGTGCCCGGTCCCGAGGCCAGCATCGGCAAGTTGTTCTGGGGCACATGGCACAGCGATCTCGGCGAACTCATTGTCGACATCATGGGTGCCGCTGCGCTCATCGGCGAGCACCTGCCCTACGAACTGTCGCTCGAACAAAAGCTGTTCCTCTTCACCCGCAGCGACACCATCTACGGTGGCAGCAACGAAATCCAACGCAATGTTCTGGGCGAGCGTGTGCTCGGCCTTCCTAAAGAACCCTCCTGAACGGAACCACGATGACCGCACCCGATTACGTACCCGCGCACGGACTACTGGTGGGCAAGACGGTACTCATCACCGCTGCGGCCGGCACCGGTATTGGCTTCGCAACGGCGAAGCGCTGCGTCGAAGAAGGTGCCACGGTTGTCATCAGCGATAAGCACGAACGTCGTTGCGCCGAGTCAGCCGAAGAACTTGGCGTGCTCGGCATTCCCTGCGATGTCACGAACGAAGAGTCCGTGCAGGCGCTGATTGATGGAGCCGCCGCACACCTCGGCGGCATCGATGTGCTCATCAACAACGCTGGCCTTGGCGGCACCGCCGAACTGCACGAAATGACCGACGGCCAATGGAGCACCGTGCTCGACGTCACCCTCAACGGCACCTTCCGCTGTATGCGTGCCGGACTCAACCACATGTATCCACGAAGCAAGGGTGTCATCGTGAACAACGCCTCGGTGTTGGGCTGGCGAGCCCAAGCTGGGCAGGCTCACTATGCCGCCGCGAAGGCCGGCGTGATGGCGCTCACTCGCTGCGCAGCCATCGAGGCAGGCCCGCGCGGTGTGCGCATCAATGCGGTGGCCCCAAGCCTGGCAATGCATCCGTTTCTCGCCAAGGTCACCAGCGACGAACTGCTCGACGAACTCACCCAGCGCGAGGCCTTCGGCCGATACGCCGAGCCGTGGGAGATCGCCAACGTGATGGTGTTCCTCGCCAGCGACTACAGCAGCTACATGACCGGCGAGGTCGTCTCGGTCAGCTCGCAGCACGCCTGACATGAACACACCCAGCCGCCGAGTTCACGAACCGCTCACCGAAGCTGTTCTCACCGACGGGTTTTTGGCTGGCGAGATCGTCGACAATCCGTGGCAGCACCTCGAAGCGTTGCGCGCTGTCGCCGCCGTGTCGTGGAACGAAGCGGGTGGCTTCTGGATCGCCAGCCACCACCGCGAGGTGCAGCAGGCATCGGTGGACCCCGCACGTTTTTGTAGCGGGCAAGGAATCCTCACGTTCGAAATCGGGCATCAATATCCGGCACCGCCAACGATGATGCACACCGACCCTCCAGACCACACCCGCTATCGCACTCTGGTTGCTCCGGCGTTCAGGCCATCGGCGATGAAGGCATTGCAGCCGCGCATCGAGGCGCATGCGCAACGCCTCTACGATTCGTTCGCCTCGCAGTCGGTTGTCGATCTCGTACACGAACTCACGGTGCCGTTTCCGTTGCTCGTGATCTGCGAGTTGCTCGGTGTTCCCGCCGACGAATGGGAGAAGTTCTACCTCTGGAGCGAGGTCTCGGTGCCCGGAGCCTCGAACCACACCGCCGAAGAGAAGCTGGTGATTCAAGGCGAGATGGTGCGCTACCTGCTTGGCGTGGTGGCCCACAAGAAGCTGCATCCCAGCGACGATGTGTTCTCGATCTTGGCTGCAGCGGGTCTCACCGATTTCGAGATCGCGATGTTCGCCGTGCAGCTGCTCACCGCTGGCAACGAGACCGTGCGCAACACCATGTCGGCGGGCCTCGTGGCACTTGCGCAACACCCCGACCAATGGCAACGTCTGCGCGCCGACCGCAGCCTGATTGGTTCGGCCGCCGAAGAGATGCTGCGCTGGTCAAGCTCAGTGATCTATTTCATGCGCACTGCAGTCACCGACACCGAGCTCGGCAACGCACACATCGCCGCGGGCGAACACGTGGTGCTGCATTACGCCAGCGCCAACCGTGACGAATCGGTGTTTGGGCCAACCGCTCACCAGTTCGATATCGCCCGCTCACCCAACCCACATCTGGCCTTCGGCTTTGGCACTCACTATTGCATCGGAGCCGCGTTAGCGCGACAAGAAATAGCAGTGGTACTCAATGAGGCCCTCGATCGATATGAGTCGATCGAGCTGTTGGGCAATGCGCAGCGCACGCGCAGCTCGATCATTGCCGGAATCAGCAAAGCCGAGTTTGCGCTCACACCTTTGGGCTAGCCAAACAGACGCCGATCAGGCGGCAGGAATCGCGCGAACCTGGAGGTGCTTGATGCCATTGATGAAGTTTGAGCGCAGACGCTCGGCAGGTGCCACCTGCTCGAAATGATCGACCTGCACCAACAACTCTTCGAACAAGATGCGCATTTCGAGACGAGCCAAGCTCACGCCGAGACAGTGGTGAGGGCCTCCCCCACCGAATGCCACGTGTGGGTTCGGTGAGCGAGTGATGTCGAACTCGAGTGGGTTCTCGAACACGGTCTCGTCGTAGTTGGCCGCCATGTAGTTGAGCATCACGGCGTCGCCTTCTTTGATGGTGACGCCGTGCATCTCGATGTCGTGCGTGGCGGTGCGACGGAACTGCATGACCGGGGTTGCGAAGCGCAGGATCTCTTCGATTGCACCATCGAGGTACTTGCCTGGATCGCTCTTGGCCTTGGCCCACTGATCGGGGAACTGCAAGAACGCATTGAGGCCGTGCGCCAGCGCGTTACGAGTGGTCTCGTTGCCGGCAACTGCGAGCAGCAACACGAACAGGTCGAACTCGTGCTCGCTGAGTTGCTGATCGCCTTCGGCAGACAACAACACGGTGATGATGTCTTGGCGTGGCTCGATCTTGCGTGCGGCGGCCAGCTCGTTGGCGTACATGTACAGCTCGCCCATTGCAGCCTGCGCCATGTCGGGGGTGCCAGCGTATTCAGGGTCAGAGTTACCGATCATCGTGTTCGACCACGTGAACACCTTGTGGCGGTCTTCGATGGGCAAACCAAGCAGCTCGGCGATGGCTACCAAGGGGAGCTCGGCGGCAATCTCGGTGACAAAATCGAAGCTGTCTTTGGCGACGGCCTCGGCCACGATGGTGCGGGTGACCTCGCGGTAGTGACCCTCCATCGAGCGGATGACCTTGGGCGTGAAACCGCGGCTGACCAAGGTGCGCAAGCGAGTCTGCTCAGGTGGGTCGAGGTCGATGATCATGCGAGCCATCTCGAGGTCGGGTCGATCTTCGACCATGATCGCGCCCTTGAGGCCCGACGAGAAGTTCTCCCACTGCCGGTTGGCCTTGACCACGTCGGCGTGACGGCTGATGACCCAGTAGCCATCGGCTGGCTGATCGATCTCGCTCTGCGGATGCAGATACACCGGAGCCTCGTGACGCAAACGCGCAAAGCGATCGTGCGGAACAGAGTCGACGAACACGTCGTGGCTGCCAATGTTGACTTCGTCGGCGAATGTCATGTCGTACTCCAAGGTGGTGCGGTGTGTTCAGGGATGTTTCGTTGCGAGCGTTGGCTCATGGTAGATGCCGGTAGCAACGTGCGTACCAGCAGCGTGTTCTATCGATCGGTACTCAAGATGAGCCCACTGGTTGGCACACCGGTGCCAGCAGTGACGAGCACGTTTTCTACGTTGCTCACCGGGTTCACCGAGGTGCCACGAATCTGACGAACACCCTCGGCGATTCCGTTCATGCCATGGATGTAGGCCTCGCCAAGCTGGCCGCCGTGGGTGTTGATCGGCAAGCGACCACCCATTTCGATGGCACCATCGCGCACAAAGTCTTTTGCTTCGCCACGGCCACAGAAGCCGAACTCTTCGAGCTGCATCAGCACGTATGGCGTGAAGTGGTCGTACAAGATTGCTGTCTGGATGTCGGCCGGGGTGAGACCCGAACCGGCCCACAACTGGCGAGCCACCACGCCCATCTCAGGAAGCTGGGCGATGTCGTCGCGATAGAAGCTGGTCATCACGTGCTGATCGACGCCAGTGCCTTGTGCGACAGCCGAAATCACGGCGGGGCGGTTGGCGAGATCGCGGGCACGCTCGACACTGGTGACCACCAATGCTTGGCCGCCATCGGTCTCTTGGCAACAGTCGAGCAAGTGCAATGGCTCGGCAATCCAACGGCTGGCTTGGTGCTGCTCGAGCGTGATGGGCTCGTTGTAGAACCATGCCTTGGGATTGTTGGCGGCGTGCTTGCGATCGGCCACGGCAACGCGACCAAAGTCTTCGCTGGTGGCGCCGTACTCGTGCATGTAGCGACGGGCAACCATGGCAACCCACGCTGCTGGAGTCAGCAAGCCCATCGGGGCGTACCAGTTGAACTGAGCGCGCTCGGCAGTTGGCGCTGGCTGAATATCGTGCACACCTGCACCGAAGCGGCGGCCCGAGCGCTCGTTAAACGCGCGGTAACAAACCACCACATCGGCAGCGCCAGAAGCAACGGCCATAGCGGCTTGATGCACCGTGCCGCACGCTGCGCCTCCGCCGTAATGAACGCGACCGAAGAAGGTGAGTTCGTTCATGCCGGTGTGACGAGCGATCTCGATCTCGGGGTTGTTCTCAGGGCCGAAGCACGCAAAACCGTCGACCTCGCTGGGATGAATACCGGCGTCGTCGAGTGCAGCCACAACGGCTTCGCAGGCCAGACTCATCTCGCTGCGACCAGAGTCCTTTGAGAACTCGGTGGCGCCGATACCCACGATTGCCGAGGTGCCGCCTAAGCGGTTCGAGTGGCTCACTTGGTGTCGCCCTGACCAGTTGCGCCGAGCACCAACGTGACCGTGCCGGTGACGTGATTGCCCATGCTGTTCGCACCAACGACGCCCACCACGATCTGACCGTCTTGCTTGCTGGTGACCGTGCCGGTGATGGTCATCGTGTCGCCCGCATAGTTGGGCACGCCGAGCCGGATCGACACGTTCTTGATGATCGAATCGGGGCCGGCCCAATCGGTGATGTAACGCCCGATGAGACCATTGGTGGTGAGGATGTTCATGAAGATGTCTTGCGAACCCTTTTGCTGAGCAAGCACGGGATCGTGATGCACATCTTGGTAATCGCGTGACGCCAACGCGGTGGCCACGATGAGGCTGCGCGAAAGTGGCAACACCAACGGGGCGATCTGATCGCCGACGTTGACATCGGTGTCGTGCAGTGAGTTCATCGGCCCTCCCTCGCAATGAGTTCGCCGATGCGGGCGAGCTGCGCACTGCCGGCGCCGAGGGTGCTTTCGATTTGTACGCCCCAGAGGAAGTAGCGGTGAATCGGGTAATCAATGTCGGAACCCATGCCACCATGCAAATGCTGACAAAGGTGCACAACCTTTTGACCGCCCTCGCTGGCCCAGTACTTCGCGATGAGCACTTCTTGGCGTGATGGCAAGCCGTGCATCAAGCGCCAGGCGGCCTGCAACATAGTGACGCGCATTGGCTCGGTGAGGATGAAAGCGTCGGCGGCTTGGTGCCCCACTGCTTGGAATGTGCTGAGCGGCTTCGAGAACTGCAGACGGCCGCTGGTGTACGCAGCTGTCTGCTCGATGGCCGCACCGCAGACGCCGAGTTGCAAGGCGCACAACCCAACGAGGGCGCGTTCGAGAATGAAATGAATTTGCTCTTCGCCATCGCCTTCGGGACCGCCGAGACGATCGTCGGCCGACACCACGGTGTCGATCACAAGGTGTGCATGCGGCTGATGGTTCGTGGCGCGCACAGGCTCGACCACAACACCCGCTTGGGTTGGATCGAGCAGAAACACGCCGATGCGCCCGTCGTCTTGACGAGCAGTGATGAGCACGCACTGAGCGAACTGAGCTGCCGGAACTGTTGGCTTGAAGCCTTTCAAATGCCAACCGTTCGCTGTGCGAGTTGCGGTGGTGAGCGGACGCAATGCATCGTCGGCACCGCGTTCGTTGAGCGCCGCGCTGAGCACGACATCGCCGGCGCACACACCTGGCACCCACTTCCTGCGCTGCGCTGCCGTACCAAATTCGGCGATGGGCAACGCACCCAACACCACGGTTGCCCACAACGGCACCGGCGCCACGCGGCGACCCTGCTCTTCGAGGATTAAACCGAGCTCGACCAAGCCGTAGCCACTGCCGCCGTCGTCTTCGGGGCAGCACAAACCGAGCAAGTTTGCTTTGGCGAGTTCGCTCCACAGTTCGCGGTCGAAGCCATCGCCTTCGCGCTCGATGTACTTCACGCGATCGACGGATGCGTGGCCTTCGAAAATCTGCCGGGCGAGATCACTGACGACCTTTTGTTCGTCGCTGATATCAAAGTTCACGATTGCACCACCTTGAAGAATGGCAACGACAGGTCGTCGTCGCACATGCGGACCTCGAGTTGAACTGCTGCGCCGATCACGAGCTGATCGGCATTGGTATCGACCGTGTTGGCGACCACGCGCACGCCTTCGTCGAGATCGACCAACACCACTTGGTTGGGATATTCAAAGCTCGGAATCTGCGGATAGTGCACCACGACGAAGCTATGAATTCGACCTCGGCCGCCAGCCTCGACGGTGTCCCACACAATCGAGCGACACTCGCGACACATCGGTGCCGCTGGATGGCGCAACACGCCGCATTCGGCACAGCGCTGAATGAGCAACTTGCCCTGCTTGAGACCTTCGAACCAGAACAGATGGTCGAACGTAAGCGACGGGCGCGGGCGCAATGGCTTGGGCGCAGCCGGGGCCGGCTTCGGCGCAGGCCTGAACTTAAGAATGCGAAACAGCATCGAGCCAACTCGCTCGCCCGCTCCGTCGAAGTAGTCCTGACGGGTGGTGATGAAGTGCCCGGTTCCAAGGCCTGTGGTCTTCTCGCCAGATACCGAGTCGATCACGGTGCGCATGGTGAGTTGGTCGCCAGGGCGAAGGTAACGGTCGTATGTCTGCTCGCAGTTGGTTGCCACCACCGAGGTGAAACCATGCGACTCAACGGCCTTGGTGAGTTCGCTGTACGGGTTCGATTCGCTCTCGTCGCGGCCTTGACCAAACGGACGCATCACCCACGCCTGCAACATGGTGGGCGGGGCCACAAGGCCACCGTGCACCGATGCTTCGGCGGACGAAGTGTCGAGGTACACCGGGTTCGTGTCGCCCATTGCCTCGCACCAGTGGCGCACCATTGGCACGTTCACCTCGTCGGGGGCCACAGCGACCACTCCGATTTCGAGACCCACGAACTGTTGCAGCGATGCTTCGAACGCGGCTGAGTCGGTGGTGTCGGTGGGTGCTGTTGTCATCGTGTGCTCCCTCGAGTTTCGCGCCATGGAAGGTCGCGGTCGGCGGCAGGTTCGCGTGGCAAGCCAAGCGCTCGCTCGCCGATCACGTTGCCCTGAATTTCGTCTGTGCCGCCGCCAAGTCGCACGGCGTACTGACCTAAGAACGTTTGCTGCCACAGGCCATCGTCGAGGGCTGAATCGCCCCACAACGCACCGTCGGCACCTTGGATGGTGAGCGCCAATCCGGTTGTCTGCGCCCAGTGGCGGGCATAGAACAACTTCATCGTGCTGGCCACTACGCCAGGCATCTCGCCGCGGCTCATTGAGGTACGCAAGCGGTAGCCCATGTATTGCAGTACGGCTGCTCGTGAGTGCGCCTTGGCGATGCCCTGGCGCACGACGGGGTCGTCGGTGCGGCCATAGTGCCGAGCCAGCTCGATGAGCTCTTGGATGCTCCACGCCGTATTGCCGCCACCGATGAGCGCCCGCTCGTTCGACAACGTGGTGTGCGCAATCTTCCAACCGGCGTTCACTTCGCCCACAACATTGGCGACTGGAATACGAACGTCGGTGAGGAACACTTCGTTGAAGTGAGCCACGCCGGTGATCTGGCGCAGCGGACGAACCTCGATACCGGGAGTATTCATATCGAGGATGAAATAGGTGATGCCCGCATGCTTTGGAGCGTCGGGATCGGTGCGGGCAAGAAGAATTGCGAACTCGCTGTGCTGGGCACCAGAGGTCCACACCTTTTGTCCGTTGATGATCCATTCGCCGCCGTCGAGCACAGCGCGAGCGCCAATGTTGGCTAGGTCGCTGCCCGCTTCGGGCTCGCTGAACAACTGACACCACACCTCGTCGCCGCGCAACATGGCGTCGAGATAGCCGCGCTGTTCGTCGGTGCCGTGCATCATCAGCGTGGGCGCAACCATGCCGTGTGCTACGGCAAACGCGCCCGTTGCCACGTCGAACTTGCTCTGCTCTTCACCGAAGATCGCGGCCTGCCATGGTGTGCCGCCGCGGCCACCGAAACGCTGAGGCCACGTGAGCCCCGCCCACCCGCCGTCGTACAGTACGCGTTGCCAGTCGCGACACGCCTGAGCGTGTTCGTCTTGCTCGGTGTCGGTGGACGACTGCTTGTGCCGTTTCGTTGGATCGCGGTGAGGTGCGTTTTGTTCGAGCCAGGCGCGAGCCTCGGCCCTGAACGCTGCTTCTTCTACGGAGTCGCCGATGTCCATTGGTCAGATCCCCGGAACCAACGAGTCGGCGCCCAACTGGGCCTCACGCTGACGTTTGGTGCTGTGCACTGGATCCTTATCGAACTCGGGCAACACGTACTTGCCAAAGGTCTCGTAGGCCTCGGTGGCGTTCTCGAGGGACACATCAGTAGAGAAGGTTCCGAATGCAATCTGGTCTGCGCCGATTGCCTCGTAACGCTTCAGCGACGCAATTGCTTCGTCGGGCGAACCGACGGCAACGATGCCCTTGCGGATTGCGTACTCGAGACCCTCGGGCTGCGCCGGCGGTGGAATCTCGGGCCACTTCGGCTGACCCTCGGAGATGGGGAAGCTATCGAGATACTTGAGGAGCAACGCTGTGTGATAGTTGCCGCGGTTGTTCAGCGAAATCTCACGGGCGCGCTTGCCGTCTTCGAGCACCATCATGTCGGTAGTGACCATGATGTTGTTGTTCACGTAGCCGCCCACTGGCTCGGCCTTGTCGATGGTCTTCTTGTAGAGCTCAATCATTGGCGCAAGCGTGTCGGGGGTGCCGAGCGTGAAGCACAACACGCCAAGCCCGAGACGCGCTGCCTTCTCGAACGTGCCCGGCGAACCTGCGGCCACCCAGATCGGTGGATGCGGATTGGTGTAGGGCTTCGGCAACACATTGCGGCGAGGCATCGTGAAGTGCTTGCCCTCGTACGGGCCGTACTCACCGGCGCGCATCATCTTGATGATCTCGGGCAGTGTCTCGTCGTACATCTCGCGGGTGACATCCATCGAGTCGATGTTGAAACCAAACACCTCGGTGCTCGACGAACCGCGACCCGTGCCCCACTCGAAACGACCCTGACCGAGGTGATCGAGCATCGCCACTTTTTCGGCGACGCGTGATGGCGGCGACACGTTTGGGGTGATGTTGATGATGCCCGAGCCGATGTGGATGTTCTTCGTGCGGGCCAACGCGAACGCCATGAACGCTTCGCTGGCCGACAGATGCGAATACTCGTCGAGGAAGTGATGCTCGCTGGCCCACGCGTACTTGAAACCGACGCGGTCGGCCACTTCGATGAGGGCAATCTCTTCTCGCAGCACGTCGTATTCGGTGCGCTCGGCGCGCCGGTGAACCGGGTGGTACATCTGATTGAACAGACCGAATTCCATGACTAACCCCTCGTAGCTCAACACTCAAGCGAGCACGCCGCCAAGGCGCGCAAACGACACCGTAACTTAGCCCAACGCGGGGTAATCAGTTGCATTAGAACTACCAGATTCGCAATTCCGTTGGCGATGGCCAATCAGCCCAACGCACCTGATTCGTGCAGTGCCGCCAAACGCTGCGACTCGTAGCCCAGCACCCGCTGCAGCACTGCATCGGTGTGCTCACCAATGCCCGGCGCCTTGGTAGGAATTGGGGCCTCTTCGCCGGCGATGTTGAGCGGGAACATCAGTTGCTCGCAGCCTGTTTGCTGCATGGTGGTCCATGTAAAGCGGTCGATGAATTGCGGGTCGTCGATCACTGTTTGCGGCGTGTTAACGGGAGCGATCGTGGTGTTGAATTCGGTGGCAAACTGCAGCCATTCGGCCGAGGTGCGGGTGAGGAAGATACGGCGCAGCTCTTCGTGGAGTTCGGTGTTGCCGCGGGCGTGATCGGCATATTGGCTTCCGGGATACTGGTTGAACAGGTCTTCTCGGCCCAGACCGACACAGAAGTTCTTCCAGAACGACTGCTCGCTGGCCATGAACAGCACATGACCGTCGGCCGAAGCGTAGAACTGATAGCGAACGCCTTCCCACATACCGCCAAGGCCTGGCTTGCGGCGCTCGAAGTTGTCGCTGGCGTTACCGGTGACCACATTGGCGGGCTGCTCGTAGGCCTTCCAGCTCTCGATGCGATACCAGTCGAAGTACGCAGCGGCGTCGCTCTGGGCGATCTCCATGTAGGCACCCTCACCGGTTGTGCGGGCACGAACCAGCGCTGCGAGCACGGCCATTGCGCCAAACGCTGGACCCGCTGTGATGCCGATATTGGTCTGGTCGGGGGTGCGACAGAAGCCGTCGGCATCGACCACCGGATTCACTTGGCCAGCCCACGAATCGAACGCAACGCCATGGGCGGGCAGATCGCGATACGGGCCGGTGGCGCCATAACCGCTGATACTGCAAAAGACGATGGCGGGGTTGATCTCGCGCAACCGTTCGTGGGTGAAGCCGCGCTTGTCGAGAAAGCCAGGGCGCATTGCTTCGATGATGACATCTGATTTGGCGATCAGTTCTTCAAAGACAGCAAGCGCCTCTGGGTTCTTGAGATCGAGAACGATCGACTCTTTGCCGCGGTTGATATGCAAGTGCATCAGCGAAATGCCCTCAACAATCGGCCATGTCATCTGGCGCACGTAGTCGCCTGATGGAGCCTCAATCTTGATGACTTCGGCACCGAAGTCGACGAGGTGAGCAGCCAACGCTGCAGGGCCGAGCAACGACAGGTCGAGGACCCGAACGCCTGCAAGTAAACCGTTACCCGACATGTTCAACTCCTGATCTTGCTGCTCGCCGCAACCTCATGACGCACTGTTCAGTTGCGTCAGTACATCTTGCTCAAAGATACGCAGCCCGCGCCAAGCCAGATCGGGTGGAATTCCACCAACCATTGGATGCATCAACACAAAGGCAAATGGTCCGGCCAGCTCGATCTCGGCCAACAGAAGGTCGGGAGTGAGCACGCGATACATGCCAGCGGCTCGCACCGCTTCAACATCGGCGAGCTGTTCGTACATGCCCTCGAGGCCCGCTTCGGCCATCCACTTGCCGTATGCATTGGTCTCGTGCAAGAAGTACTCACCCACATCTCGCCAACCCTGCTCGACATCGTGAGCGAGATAAAAGTTGCCAATGCCCGAACCAAAGTGAGGGCCTGGGTCTGAGTGACCGAGGGCAATGCATTCGTCGCGGTACCACTGCCAATACTCGGGCAGCGACGGCACGAAGCCATCGGCGATACGAGCCGCTCTACGCGCTGCACCTTCGGTGCTGCCGCCGAGCGAGATCGAGGGGCCGCCAGCGCGATCGGGGGTTGGGGTCACGATCACCGATCGACCCTGATGCTCAAACGGCTCGCCACTCCACGCTGCACGCAGCGTGTTTACAGCCGCCGAGGTGCGCCGGGCGCGCTCACTCATCGGAACACCAAACATTGCAAACTCATCGGCCACATACCCGTTGACCAGCACAAGGTCCAGTCGGCCGCCGCTGATCAGATCAACCACGGCTGCGTCTTCGGCCAATCGCAGCGGGTCGTGCAGCGGCGCAACCATCGCCGAAACATTGATTCGAATCGAGCGTGTGCGTGCCGCCGCGGCGGCTGCCATCACGAGCGGACTCGGAAGGTATCCATCGGAACTGCCGTGATGTTCAGACAGCACCAACAACATGAAACCGAGCTCGTCGGCCCACTGCACCATGTCGAGGCCTGCGGCGTAACGCTCGGTCATCGAGGTCTGCGCGAGCGGTGGATTGCGGAAGTCGAACCTCACACCAAAGAACGCCACGCCTACCCCCACGTACTTCGGCCGCGGTCGCGCCCGAAAGTGGCAAGATAGACGATGTGAACGAGGCAGAACTACCTCTCGACGAACACGAACGTGACGACCGTTGGCATCAGCGCAAAGAGCGCTTGGTGGCTATGCGCGCCATCAGCATTCCGACATCGATTGTGCAGCGGTTCTTCCACATCGACGGCATCCGTAAGGCGATGTTGATGGCATTCAACTTGTTTATCTCGATCGTTCCGTTGATCATCATCATGTTTGCGTTCACATCACGCCTTCGCAATCAGATCTCGCTGAGTCAGGTGTTCATCGAGCAGTTTCGGCTCAACGGCGGCACCGCTGCTGCAGTGCGTCAAGCCTTTCCCACAACCCGCAATATCTTGAAGATGGCGTCAGTGATTGCGACGGTGTCGTTTGGAGTGAGTGGGTTCGATGTCGCCTCGGTGTTCCAACGCACATTCGCCGACGCATGGGGCGTGCCCCGTCTCAGCGGGTGGCGTGGCCCTACTCGCGGCGCGATCTGGTTCATCGCGGTGTTTGCCACCTTCGCACTCGGCCAAGTAATGCAGCGCATGCCAGCCAAGCATGGACCGCTCTTGTACGCCGTTGCGATACCCATCGTGCTGCTGATGAACTTTGTGTTCTGGCTCATCACGCCGCGCCTGCTCCTTGTGAAACGCTTGGCGTGGAGCGATCTGCGGCCTGGCGCCATTCTCGGGATGATCAGCAGCACTGCGCTGTGGGGGCTTTCAATCGTCATCCTGCCCGGGTGGTTCAGCTGGTACGGCCAAGGCTTTGGTGGCGTCGGTATTGCCTTGGCGCTACTCAGCTGGACCTATGTGGTCAGCATCGTGTGGGTCGCCATCGTGGTGACATCGGCAATTATGTGGGAGCGATCAGCGGCTATCGACGATGTCGTAGACCTCACTGATGTCAGCCGTTTCGAACTCGCGCGAGTTCGCGACAACAACTAGCGGCGCATGCGCGGCAACCCGAGATGACGCTCGGCGATGTTGTTGCGAATGATCTCACTGGTGCCGCCGTAAATGGTGGTGACAGGCGAATGCCGCGCGTCGTATTCGATCCAGCCATCGGCCGCCGCACCAGGTTGCAGCAACTGCAACAATCCCTCGGCGCCCGCCATCTCTTGAAACCAGCGTGAAGCCTGCTGATACGCCTCACTTGCGAACAACTTGGTCATCGAGCCTTCGAGCCCTGGCATACCACCCGACGCAGCGATCCACGCCGAGCGTTGGGTCAGTAACGCAGCCACATGGTTATCGATGGCAACGCGCGCGAGTTTCTCGCGAACCGCCGGCTCATTGATACGGCCGGAGTCGTGTGCCCACTGAGCGCTATGGCGAAGCAACGCGACACCAGGATTGGAACCGCCCATCACGCCGCGCTCGAACGACAACGCCACGCTCATCACCTGCCATCCGCCGTTTACTTCGCCGAGCACGCAGTCGTCGCCGACACGCACGTCGTCGTAGAACGTGGCGTTGGTTCGTTCAGTTGCCATGGTGTGCACTGGGTCGACACGTACACCCGGCGTATCCATCGGCAACAGGAACATCGTGAGACCGCGATGCCGAGGCAGCGATGCATCGGTGCGAGCCAGCAGAATCACCCACCGCGCTTCGTGCGCCATCGTGGTCCACATCTTGGCGCCGTTGATGACCCACTGATCGCCGTCGCGGGTGGCGCGGGTAGTGAGCGACGACAGGTCGCTGCCCGCATCGGCCTCGCTATAACCCAAGCAGATCAAGGCGTCGCCGGCGGTGACCGCAGGGATGACCGCCGCCTTTTGCTCAGCGGTGCCCACGTGTTGGACGACGCCAGCAATCATCACCGCCATCGCCAGCGCATCGAGCGGCGCACCAGCTTTTTCCATCTCGTTGAACAACACCCACAGCTCGATTGGGTCACCGGCACCGAGCCCAGGCACCGCTCGCTCGACAAGACCGTCGGCTGCAAGCGCACGGTTCAGCGCCGGATTGTTGAACGTGCCCGATGCGTGCTGATGCTGCACTGCTTCGGGGGTGTGATGAGCAGCGATGATCTCGCGAACTCGTTCGCGATAACGCACCACTTCTGGAGCAAGCTCAAAATCCATGTCAGCCTCGCCCTCCCCCAACGTCGCCAAACGGACTGCAGCAACCCAAATCTGCTCCACCAAACGGTTTGTTGAAGACAATTGGTCGACCCTTGACCAATTGACTGCAACAAAACCGGGAAGGGGCGGATTGTGAGTGAGTCACGGCCGCACCGCCGAGGGCCAGAGTCGGTTGGCGAGGGCCAGACGTTCGGCGGTTGGGTCGCCAAGCACCAGTGCCCAACCGCGCGCTCGTCGATATGCGAGCTGGATGTCGTACTCGTCGGAGAACCCATAGCCGCCGTGGAAGTGCAGGCTGCGCGCCGTGGCGTCGGCAGCTATCTCGCTCGCGAACAGCAACGCCATCGAGGCCAAGCTGTGCGGATCGGTGATGTCGTTATTGGCCACTTCGTTGTGACCGACGCGGCCGAGGTCGAGGGCTTGCGCCGCTTGATGGGTGAGCAGTCGAGCGCCGTCGATGCGGCCCGGTAGGTCGGCTAGACCGTGCTGAACCGTCTGGAACGAACCGATGGGCACCCCGAACTGGTGCCGCTGTTGCACGTATTCGACGCCCATCTCAAGCGCCAACGAAGCGACACCAACGAGCATCGATGCGGTGATCACTTTCAGCTCAGACATCGCTCGCTCGAAGTGATGGCGGTCGCCGATGACACTGCGATCGCCGTTGCGCGAATCTCGATCGGCTAACGGCGCGCACGCGTGATTGGCCGGGCCAGCAAATGGCGCCGGCAACGCCACGGCAACGAAATCATCACCATCGAGACCAACCACGATGTCGGCAATGGCGCCTGCGGGCACGATGGTCCAGACGCCCTGAGCGTTTGCTGCACGCGGCGAGATGGCACCTACCGAATCGCCGCTGAGCAACGCTGGCCACCCGAGCAGTCGCGACACCACCACATGCTCGGCAAACGGAACCGGTGCCAGCGCATGACCAGCGGTCTCGCCGATGACGCACAGGTCAGACAACGTGGCGTCGCTGCCCCACACTTCCATTGCGCCGAGGACGTTCCAGAGCGGCGCGTCGAACCCGAGTGGCTCGGCGCGACGAACCACCGAGGTTGGTGACTCGCGACTGAAGAACTGTCCAAATGCTTCGGCGAGAACCTGTTGATCGGCAGAGAAAGCGAGCTGCACGATGGGCTACGGAATCAACACGGCTTTGCCGACAACATTGCGTTGCTGCTGATCGGCAAGTGCCTGTGCGGCTTGTTCGAATGGGTAGCTCACCGGCTCGACAGGGTTCAATTCGCCAGCCGCTATTTTGGCGAGCACCTGCAGCACGAGCGCCTGGTTCTCGGCTGGGTTGCGGCCCACCCAGGCTCCCCAGTCGACCCCGGTGACACGGCGATTGCGTAACAGCACCTGATTCGCTGGCAGCTTGGGAATGTCACCCGAGGCAAACCCGATGACGATGAACTGGCCATCTTCGCGAAGGCTGCGCAGACACTCTTCGCCGAGCTTGCCGCCGATCGGGTCGTACACCGCATCGACGCCATCGCCGCTGATCTCTTTAGCGCGAGCCTTGACGTCTTCGCTTGATGAGTCGATGACAGCAACGGCACCGCGGCTCTGTGCCATCTCACGCTTGGCAGCCGACGAGGCTGCGGCGATGACCTTGAGCCCGAGGGCGCGCCCAACATCGACCGCAGCAAGCCCAACACCACCACCGGCACCGAGCACGAGCAGCCACTGACCGGGCTGCATCTTGGCGCGATGCACGAGCGCGAAATAGGCAGTCATGTAGCTCTGCATAAAGGTGGCGGCTTGTCCATCGGTGAGCGACGGCGGCACGATGACGGCTCGGCTTGCAGCGCTGATCATCTCGGTTGCGAATCCACCAAAGCCACTAGTGATGAGCACGCGATCACCCAACGAGTGGCTGGTGACGCCCTCGCCAAGCTCGGTGACGATTCCAACGGTTTCACCACCGGGCACGAACGGCAACGGTGGTTTGATCTGGTACAAACCCTGTACCAACAGCGCATCAACGAAGTTGACCCCCGCGGCCGTGACTCGCACACGCACCTGGCCGGCAGCCAACGGAGCCGACGAGCGTTCTTCAATCACGAGTTGGTCGAGTGGGGCAAACGATGTGCAGACAACAGCGCGCATGGCTCAGACCGTAGCCTGCGTCGCTACTGGTACGGCCAGTCGTCGGGCACTGCAGATTGCCACACCGGCGAACGCCGTTCGCCGAAGGCCCGGCCGCCTTCGAGGGCGTCGGGGCGACCCATCAAGATCAGATGCGCATCGCGTTCCATGGCATCGACTTCTTCGGCGCTGCTGGCGAGGCCGCGCCACAAAATGCGCTTGCTCATCGCCGCCGACAATGGCGACACATTGGCGGCGATGTCGTTGGCCAATGCAAGCGCCGCGGGCAGCACGTCGGCTGCAGCGACTGCTTGATTTGCGAGGCCCCAGTCAGTCGCCTGCGCGCCTGTGATCGTGCGCCCGGCGATAAGCATCTCGGCTGCCCGGGCAACGCCAATGAGCCGCGGCAGCACCCAGTGCGATTGCGCATCGGGAACAACACCGCGGCGTGTCTGCAAGACAGCGAGCGGAGCGTCGGAGGCGACGATGCGCATGTCGGTCTGCAACGCAAGCGAGAGGCCGATACCGATAGCCGCGCCGTTAATGGCGGCAATCACTGGCTTGCGAACCTGCCATGCCCGCGGTGACACTGGCGACGACTGAAACCCATCGGTGTCGGCCACCGAGCCAAACGGGCTACGCCCTGGTGTCATGTC
This sequence comes from Actinomycetota bacterium, assembly GCA_037140375.1. Taxonomy (GTDB): domain Bacteria; phylum Actinomycetota; class Acidimicrobiia; order Acidimicrobiales; family Ilumatobacteraceae; genus WLMZ01. The sequence goes on along the minus strand of JBAXER010000023.1, from coordinate 7,644 downwards.
GGCGCCAGCACAGAACGCCGTGCCGGCTCCCACTAACACAACAGCGCGCACCGCTGATTCGGTGTCGCACCAAGCAAACGCAGCGCCGAGCGCGGCGATCATTTCGCCGTTCAGCGCGTTTCGTTTTTCGGCACGGTTCAAGGTGATGACAGCGACGCCAGTGCCCGCCCCGGGATGGTCAAGGACGCACTGCACCAGATCGGTCATGACATCAACGTACTTAGCCGCGCATCCGAGAACGCCACTCTTCGGGGTCGTATCCGAGATCGATCATCCGCTGGCGGGCAAACAATGGTGGCGCCAATTGCTCGCCGTTCTTGATGCGCTCGACGAACTCGCCCTCTTCGTCCCATACGTGGCAGGTGTTGAGGTTCATTGCCCACTGCGCCCGCTTTTCGTCTTCGGTGAGCTCGCGAGGCACGAACGACACGTTGCCCGCATTGAGCTCGCTCTCTTGTCGTGACTGGCTGGCGCGCATACTCCAAAAACACTGCACCGCTACCGGAGCCATCGCCTGCAACAGCGCCGTGGTGTGGGTACAACCTCGCGGCCCACCAAAGAGCTCGCGCACGCGATGCGTGAAGCCGCGAGCGATGGACAGCCCAATGAGCTTTTCGTAATGATCGACAATTCGCGGACATACATCATTGGGGTGCGTCTCGAAATGCACCGTGGCCCCAACAATCTCGAGTGACGGGAAGGCCACCTCGAGGTCGAGTTGCATGTGATGAATGGTCAGCGGATCGTTGTCGTCTTCGAGATACAGGCGCGGTGGCTTCTGATCGCGCACGGCACCACGAATGAGCAGATTGGGATCTTTGCGGAACGCACGCACGCGATATTCACGATCGTGCAGAACCTCGAGATCGGGGTCTGGCGGAAGAATGTCGTGGGTGTCGAACTGGCTCACGCGACTGGGGTGTTAGCGATGAGACCACCAAGTCGAACCAGCGACGGCATGGTGCTGCCGAGCGTGAGTTCGATCTGCTTGCCCCACAGGAAACACCGGTGCAACGGATAGTCGCGATCGACACCAACGCCACCGTGCAGATGCTGCGCTGCGTGTAGCACTTGCAAGCCGCCGTCGCTGGCCCAGAACTTGGCGCTGGCCACTTGCTCTGACGAAGGCATACCTTCGCTGAGGCGCCACACTGCCTGCCACGCGGTGAGCCGCACGGCCTCGGTGTTGATGTAGCTATCGCCGGCGCGCTGGCTCACGGCCTGGAACGAGGCGATCTGCCGCTCGAACTGCACGCGCTCTTTGGTGTACTCCGCAGTGAGCGCGAGCGCCCGCTGGCAAACTCCCGACATCAGCAAGCACTGACCCGTGGTGGCCACATCGAGCAGCCAGTTGAGGCCGTCGCGATCGGCAAGCTTGGTGGCGGGGCTATTGGTAAACGTGACCCGCGCATCGGGGATGCCCGAGGTGGTGTTCTGCCGTTCGACAACGACACCGGCGGCATCGGCCGCAACCACATACACGCCGTCGGTGGTTGACACCACGAAGCTCGATGCGGCGGTGCCAGCAGGCACACAAATCTTTTGACCGCTGAGGAGCGAGTCGGCCGAGACGGTGGCGGCTGGCTCGTGTGGCGAGCCGACTGGCTCGTGCAGGGCCACGGTGACGATTCGCTCGCCAGAAGCAACGCCCTCAAGATGATCGAGCGCACCGAAGTGACGCAGCGCCACGCCAGCGACGAGCACAGCGAACGCTGGCACCGGAGCAGTTGCGCGGCCAACTTCTTCGAGCACGACGCCAAGCTCAAGCGCACCGAGACCACCGCCGCCCACTGATTCGGGGAGAGCGATGCCCACGATGCCGGTTTCGGCAAGCGTGCGCCACAACGCCATATCGAAGCCGTGCTCACTTGCAGCGGCGGCCTTTTGCGACTCGTTGGTCACCTGGTCGGCGAGGATGCGCGCTGTGAGTTCGCGCAACTCGTTTTGTTCGGTTGAAAGTCTGAAGTCCATTACTTACCTGCCCTGGGGAAACCGAGTGCGAACATTGAGATGAGATCGCGTTGCGTCTCGTTGGTGCCACCGCCGAAGGTGAGAATGACCATGCCGCGGTACGACGACTCGAGTCGCGACCGCAGAATGGCGCCCGGAGCATCGGCCTTGAGATAGCTCACCGGCCCCATCACCTCGAACAGCAAGCGGAATGCTTCTTGGTAGAACTCGGTGCCGAACACCTTCACTGATGACGCATCGGCGACCTCGAGGCCACCTTGCGTTGCGGTCCATGCAACCTTCCAGTTGATGAGCCGCAAGAACTCGATCTTGGCGTGCACCTTGGCAAGGTTGATCTGCACCCACTCTTGGTCGATGACGCGGCGGCCATCGGGCAGGTGCGTGGTCTTGGCCCAATCGCGAACCTCGGTATAGGCACGATCGGCCACACCGGTTGAGCACAGCGTGACGCGCTCGTGGTTGAGCTGATTGGTGATCAGGCGCCATCCGCCGTTTTCTTCGCCAACGAGGTTCTTGGCCGACACGCGCACGTTGTCGAAGAACACTGCGTTGATGTCATGCTCGCCGATGAGGCTCAGCGGCTGAATCGTGATGCCGGGCGTGTCGAGCGGAAGGATGAGGATGCTGATGCCCTTGTGCTTGGCAACCTCGGGGTTGGTGCGCACGGCGAGCCAGCAGTAATCGGCGCCATTGGCCAAGCTGGTCCACATCTTTTGACCGTTGATGATGTACTCGTCGCCGTCGCGCACGGCACGGGTCTGCAAGCTGGCAAGGTCGGTGCCGGCGTTGGGTTCGCTGTAGCCAATGCAAAAGTGAAGGTCGCCAGCGAGAATCTTCGGCAGGAAGAAAGCGCGCTGCTCGTCGGTGCCGAACTGCATGATCGTTGGGCCCACGGTGTTAATGCTGAGCATCGGCACCGGCGCACCCGAGCGCATTGATTCATCGAAGAAGATGAACTGTTCGATAGGGCTCTTGCCCTGGCCGCCGTATTCCTTGGGCCAGCCAATACCGGCCCAACCGTCGGCGCACATCTGCTTCCAGACGCTGCGCGTCTTGGCCGAGATGCCGTGCCCCTGTGACAGTTCAGCCACGGTTTGCGGATCGAGCAATGTGTCGTAGTAGGCCCTCAGTTCGGCGCGTAGCGCTTCCTGTTCGGGCGTATAACCAAGTTCCATGCGGCGAACCTAGCCGGTTTCTGACGGTGTGTCAGATACGGAGCGCACACGAAACCGATCGAGCCAGCGGTGCATGGCAGTATTGCCAAATGGGTCCATTAAGCGGTTTGCGGGTAGTCGAGTTGGCGGGTCAAGGACCTGGGCCATATTGCGGAATGATGTTGGCCGACCTCGGCTGCGACGTAGTGGTCATCGATCGGCCAAGCGACGCTGCACGCGCCGACACATCGAAACCGGCGACCAATTTGTTCATGCGCGGCAAGCGCTCGATCGCTCTTGACCTCAAAGTCGCTGCCGACAACGAACTGCTACTCAACCTGCTCGACGAGGCTGACATCTTCATCGATCCGTTTCGGCCGGGCGTGTGCGAGCGGTTGGGTATCGGCCCCGACATTGTGTGCGAACGCAATCCGCGCATGATCTACGGACGCATGACCGGCTTCGGCCAAGACGGCCCACTCGCCCACGCTGCGGGTCACGACATCGACTACATCGCGTTGTCAGGTGCGCTGTGGATCCTTGGCCGCGAAGGGCAAAAGCCAACGCCGCCGATCAACCTTGTCGGCGACTTCGCTGGCGGTGGATTGATGCTCGCAATGGGCATCGCTGCTGCGGCGTTCGAGCGAAGCGTGTCGGGGCGCGGCCAAGTCATCGACGCCGCAATGGTCGATGGTGCCGCGCTCGTTGCAGCGCCGTTCTTCCCCGCCACAGCGTCGGGATACTGGGGACCACGTGGCACCAACCACATCGACACCGGCGCCCACTTCTACGAGGTGTACGAATGCGCCGATGGGGCCTATGTGGCGCTCGGTGCAATCGAGCCACAGTTCTACTCCGAACTGCTGTCGAAGCTGGGGCTCTCGCCCGACGATTTTCCGCAGTGGGATCGAGCGCAATGGCCAGCGCTCAAACAACGGCTCAGCGACATCTTCATCGCTCAGACCCGCGACCATTGGTGCGCGGTGCTCGAAGGCTCTGAGGCCTGTTTCGCTCCGGTGCTGTCGCCCGCCGAGGCCAGCAAGCATCCCCACAACGTTGCCCGCGGCACCTTCGTTGAGATCAACGGTGTCACGCTGCCTGGTCCAGCCCCGCGCTTCAGTCGCACCGTGTCGAGCGCCGGTACGCCCAGCCACGCTGGTACCCACACCGACTTGGCCCGACGCGGCGAACTCTGGGCGCAACGCCCGTAAGCCCGTCAGCCCGTCAGCCCGTCAGCGGCTAGATGCGTGTGTAGGCAATGCGCTCGGCGCGCTTGCTGAGCAACCAACCACTGGCTGTGCGCACCACGACATCGTCGTACCAACCGGCAGCTTCGATGTAGGTGGGGCGAGCGGCAGCATCGCCAGCAGCGCCGGGAATGCGCATGACCGTGTCGTACTGCGAACCAATCGCAGCCGTGTCGGCTCCGTCGAAGCAGATCTGCACGTTGGCCATGCGGTGAATGCGCATGTCGAACATCGCCATTGTTGGGGCCAGCCACGCCACGGCTTCGGCTGGCGAACCGGCAACGCCGCCGGCGGTTGTGTAGTCAACGTGAGCGTCGGCGGTGAAACATGCAGTCCATGTTTCCCAATCGGCGCGATTGAGCGCCTCGCTGTATCGAACGAGGAGATCATTGATCTCGGTGCGGTCGCTGAGTTCGTGAAGATCCATGCGGGCAACGTAACCGATCGGCCGAGGTGAAGTCCGTTTGAGAGTGCGCTCGACAGTTCCGATACGGTGCGATACGTGGTCTCGATTGCCGTAACTATCCAAGGTGCTGGTGCACTCGCCGACGCGCTCCGCGCCGCCGATGTGCACAGCGACTGCGCAACAACGGTGGTCGTGCCCACCATTGGTTGTCAGGCCAAGCCCTTCACCGATCTCACCGACGCCGATTTCGACGCAGCATGGGAGCAACCGATGCGAGAAGCCATCGTTGCGTTTCAGGGTGCCCACAAGGCGGGGCACACGCGGCTCATTGCAATCGTGCCCACCATCGCAATGTCGGGCGCACCGCAGCTCGCTCACGTTGCGGCCACGGCCGAAGCGATTCGCGTGATGGTCAAATCGGCGGCTCGCCAATGGGGTGCCGATGGCATCACCGTGAATTGCATTGCCGTTGCGCCCGAGATGTTCGGCATCGATACCGCTGCGGTGGGCGCCGTCTCGATCGCTCCCCCGGCGCTGGCCACAAAGGGCACCGTCGTCGACGACCTCGTACCCCTCATACGTCTCGCCAGCAGTGTCGATGCACATCACCTCACTGGCGCAACACTCACCGCCGACGGCGGCATCTGGATGGCGCCATGACCAACTTCTCATCAGCCAACTCGGGGCGCCTCGCTGGCCGCACCGCCATCGTTACCGGCGCTGGCCAAGGTGTGGGCGAAGGCATCGCCCGTCGCCTCGCCGCCGAAGGCGCCAACGTGGTGATCGCTGCTCGTCGTGCCGTTACTGGCGAGCCGGTGGCCGAATCAATCCAGTCGTTGGGCGGCTCAGCCATCTGCGTCGAGACCGACATCACCAACCGCGAGTCAGTCGCCGCCTGTGTCGCAGCCACAGTTCAACGTTTCGGCGGATTGCACATCATGGTGCACAACGCGTTCCGCGGCGGCCTACCACACAAACTCGAAGAAGCCGATCTCGATCGCCACTGGAAACACATGTCGCAAACCGGCGTGTGGGCCGTGCTGCACACCGGGCAGGCCGCATGGCCGCATCTGCGTGATGCCGGTCGCCACGGTCGCTTCATCATCGTCACCTCGCCAAGCGGCGTTGAGGGCAGTGCAAACATTCCGCTGTACTCGCCCGTGAAGGCCGCCGAGCGGGCCATCGCCAAGAGCCTCGCTCGCGAATGGGGTCCCAGCGGCGTCACCGTGAATTGTGTTGCACCCGTCGCCGCTTCGCCAGCGCTGCTCAACGCTTTCGAGCGCTCGCCCGCGCTGCAGGCCGCACTCGAAGCACGCACACCGCTTGGCCGCGTCGGCGACCCCGAGGCTGACATCGGCTCGGTTGCATTGTTCTTTGCGAGCGACGACTCGGCCTATGTCACCGGTCAAACCGTCGTGTGCGACGGCGGCTCATTCCTTGGCCTCTAACGACGCCACCTAGTATCGGCAACAATCACACCTGCTCTCAAGGACACGCAAAATGATTCAGTTGATCACCATGCTCAAGCGCAAGCCGGGCACCACGCACGAAGAGTTCTTGAAGCACTGGCACGATGTGCACGGCCCGTTGATCCGCCGACTGTCATGCTCGAAATACGTGCGTCGCTACGAGCAGCATGCGTCGATTTGGCCGCCCGCTGGCAGCAAGGCTCCAGAGCCCGCATACGACGGCGTCACGATTCAGTGGTTCGATAGCACCGAGTCGTTTTACGAACACCTCACCGAGCCCGACCAGGCCGAGATGTTTGCCGACATCAGCAACTTCCTCGATACCGATCAGTTGCATTGGACCATCTGCGAGGCACCCACAATTGTGATCGGCGACGGCGCATAGGTGTCGGCTCCCATCGCAGCCGGCGGCTCCGTCATCATCGCCGGCGCAGACCTGCTGCACACCGGCAACGTTGGCGTGCTGCGCGACATCGTGCTGCGCACCGACACGGGAGTATTCAATTCATGGGCGGCCAAAGGATTGTTCGCGTGGAACCATCCGGCCCATCTCGGCACCATTGGCCTGCAGGCCAACGACATTGCTCTCGCTGAGCTCAACACGTTTGACGACGTGATCTTGTGCGGTCTCAACGACGACGAACTCTCTCGCGCTGAACTCACCAACGCTGGTGTGCGGTGGCGAGATGTCGCCCCGTTCGACCTTGAACGCGAGTCGCTTCCGGTTCGCGCCGAACCCACTGCTCGACCACCGTTGTTCGGCGCACTCGCCGCGGCATGTGGCCCCCTGTACGCCGACGACTCGACCCCTGCCAGCCCCGCTCGTGCAGCAGCCGATCTCAGCGCAGCATTGCCGTCCGGCGGTGTCGTTACCGGCGACGCGTGTCGCAGCGGGTTCTGGCTGGGGCGCACCTTCCCCACCCAAGAACTCGCCAGCGTGATGTTGCCCACCCGAGCCACGCCAGGTTTCGCTGCGCTGCAAGCAGCCACTGCGCGCCGCTCGGGCCGGTTCAGCGTTGCCGTTGTCGATAACCTCGATGCGGCCACCGAGTCGGTGCTTGCCCGAGCAACAGATCTCATCATCGAGGTCTGGAGCGAACACGGGCCGCTCCTTACCACCGAGCAACGAATCTCTCGACTGCTCGCCGCCCACGAGTCGGGCGGCACACATGTCGTCGAACTTGGTGTGAGGTTCAGCGATATTTCATTGCTGGTACCCGTTGCCGGAGCGCCACGATGGCATTCATGAACGCGAACGAACCAGGAATTCTGCTTGGCGAGCACATGCAACTCGAACCGCTGTCGCTCGATCATGTGATGCAGTTAGTCGTAGCCGCGAACGAAGATCGCAGCACCTACAACTGGACTGCGGTGCCCGAATCAGTTGCCTCGATGCG